>DASQZA010000095.1:0-22332 GCA_035638935.1 Gemmatimonas sp.
GTTTAGATTCCGGCCCACCCATACGAGGGCCGGCCCGAAGCACACGTTCTCGTTCTCGTTCTCATAAAGGGGGTCGCGCATGGCGACACAGGTCCGTCCGTCTTCCACCGTTCCACGCGAGAGTGCCGACGGCCTCGCGCCGCAGGGCCTCAAACCGGCAGGCCGGGTCCACTTCAACCTGGTGGCGCCCGAGCTGGTCGAGGCGGCCATCCGGCGCGGTGAAGGTACGCTGGCCGACATGGGGCCATTCGTCGCCAACACCTCGCCGCACACCGGCCGCTCGCCGAACGACAAGTTCGTGGTGCGGGAGCCCGGTAGCGAGGCCGACGTGGATTGGGGGAAGGTGAACCAGCCGATGTCGCTCGAGCACTACGAGACGCTCAAGGCCGACGTCAAGCACTATCTCGACGGATTGGACGAACTCTTCGTCCAGGACTTGTATTGTGGCGCGGACACGTCGACGCGCCTGAGCGTTCGCTACGTGCTGCCGAATGCATGGCATGCCAACTTCGTCCGCAACATGTTCATCCGTCCGGCCGTCGAAGAGCTCGCGGCGTTTGCGCCCAACTTCACGGTGTATCACGCGCCGGAAATGCAGGCCGATCCTGCGCGTCACGGCACACGCACGGGCACCTTCATCGTGCTCAATCTGGCGGAGCGCACGATCCTCATCGGCGGAACCCGCTACGCCGGTGAGCTGAAAAAGTCGATGTTCACGGTGATGAACTACCTGCTCCCGAAGCAGGGTGTGCTCTCCATGCACTGCTCCGCCAACATCGGATCCACTGGCGACACGGCGCTTTTTTTCGGACTCTCTGGCACGGGCAAGACGACGCTCTCCGCCGATCCCGAGCGCGGTCTCATCGGTGACGACGAACACGGGTGGTCGCCGGACGGCACGTTCAACTTCGAGGGCGGATGCTACGCAAAAGCGATCAACCTCTCGGCCGAGGGTGAGCCCGACATCTACCAGACGACGCAGATGTTCGGCACGGTGCTGGAGAACGTCGTACTGAGCCAGCCGTCTCGCCGTGTCGATTTTGCGGATCAGTCGATCACCGAGAACACGCGCGCGTCGTACCCCCTGCACTACATCAAGAACCACGTGCCGAGCGGGCGCGGCGGACATCCGAAGAACGTGGTGTTCCTCACGGCGGATGCGTTCGGTGTGCTTCCTCCGATCGCAAAGCTGTCGCCGGAACAGGCAATGTACTACTTCCTGTCGGGATACACCGCCAAGGTTGCCGGCACCGAGCGCGGTGTCACCGAACCGCAGGCCACGTTCAGCGCATGTTTCGGCGCGGTCTTTCTCGTCTGGCATCCAACGAAGTACGCCGAGATGCTCGGAGAGCTGCTTCGGCGTCATGAATCGCAAGTGTGGCTCGTGAACACCGGCTGGAGCGGTGGCGCGTACGGAACCGGCGAACGCATGAAGCTTTCCTACACCCGTGCGATGCTCCGGGCGGCACTGGGTGGCGCGCTGGACAAGGGCAGCACGAAGACCGATCCGGTGTTCGGGCTCGAGATTCCCGCCGCGGTCGAAGGTGTACCGACAGATGTGCTCGATCCGCGTGGTACATGGTCCGACGGCGCGGCGTACGACACGCAGGCGCAAAAGCTCGCTGGCATGTTCCGCGAGAACATCAAGAAGTTCGGCAGCGCCGTGTCTCCCGCCATTCTCGCGGCAGGCCCGCAGTAGGAAGGATCGCCAGCCGGCGGTGCGCTGCGGACTGCGGCGCTGGTTGAGCATATGTGAAGCCCCCGCGATTCAGCATTCGAATCGCGGGGGCTTCGTGCGGACTGGGCGATCAGTTCGTCGAACGCTTCGCGACTTCGATCGTCATCGTGCGACCATCGCGGACCCCTAGGAACACCACGCCGCCCGGCGCGAAGCCGAGGACAGTGCGGTTCTCGGGAATCTTGACGCGCTCGACCAGCTCGCCCTTTCGGTTCATCACGTCGTACACGAGCTGGAACGGTGCAGGCGTGCGGCCGGGGCCGGCATTCGCGCGACCGGCAGAATCCGCTGCGGCACGACGGCCGGTCGTGGTGTCCCCAGCGACCGCGGCACCGCCACGGCCAGCGCCCCGACCTGCGCCACCACGGTCACCACGGTCACCACCGCCACCAGCGCCCGGGAAACCACCACCACCGCCCATTCCAGCCATGCCCATCACGCCCGGCATGCCACCGCCGCGCCCGCCCTGCGCCGCGCTCAACTGCTGTGCAATCTGTGCGGCCACGTTCGACGTCATCGGCAACAACCACAGGTTGCCGTCGTGGTCGGCCAACGTCGTTCCCGGACGGATGGGCGGTACGTAGTCCGGAAGCTTGGCCGCGGGTACGGGCTCGAACGACATGCGGAACCGGATGGCCGCGCCGCCGTTGCCACCCTGCTGCTGCGCCATGCGATCGCTCGCCTCCTTGGCCGTCACCTTCAGGTCGTCGACGAGCTTCTGCTTCTCTTCGTCCGTGATGCGCTTCCAGTCGAATGGCAGCTTGCCGGACGTGCTCTTGCTTCCGTCCGGCGCGAAGAAATCCACTCGATAGTCGAGCACGCGAACGACGGCGATCGTGCCATCGGACAGCAACGCCCAGTCATCACCCTGGGGCAGCGGGTTGATCATCGCGACCGAACGTGTCGTGCCGTCGGGCTGCGTGCTCATCGTCATCTCGGTACGCGGCACCTTGATGAACGCCACCGTGTCCGCCGCGCGACGATCGAAGTCGGCACGAAGGATCGGCAACGAATCCGGCTGGTTGAGCGGGTTGTTGCGATTGAATCCACCGGTGCCACCCTGCGCACCCGGGCCGCCACCTCCGGGCCCGCCACCGCCGAAGGCACCACCGCCCCCTCGACCACCGCGCTCACCACCGCGCTCACCACCGCGCTCACCACCGCCGAAACCCCCAAAACCGCCGCCGGTGTTGAAGCCAGCGTTGTTGGTGCCGCTGAACGCGCTGCCCTTGTAGATGAGGCGTCCCTGCTTGTCGAATGCATTGCCGCCGATGTTCGCCGACGTCAGCTGGTTCATGTCGTTCAGGCGAGGCGGCGCCATTACGCGCACGACGTCGCCTTGCGGATTGAGCACGACGAGCGAGAGCGTCGTGGGATCGACCACGATCGTGCTGTCACCCAGATACGAGAGCACACCCGCCTGACGCTGCGTATACGGGAACTTCGCACCGGCGCCCGTATCGGATACGATCGTCACCTTCTGCAACGACGCATCGAGCCGAACGACCTGACGGCGCTGGTTGTCGTTGACGAACAGACCGCCGTCGGGAAGCCCGCGAATCGATGTCACGCTGTTGAACTGGTGCGAAGACTTGGCGATCACGGGGCCAAGATCCCGGACCGGAATCTTCGCAGTTGAGAGATCGGACGGTGGTGCCGGCGTCGTCGAAGCGGGCGGCGTGGTCGGAGGAGTCTGCGCGAATGCGGGCGTCGCCGTAACGGCGAGCAGCAGCGCACTGCGGGTTGCATATCGAACGATCATGGTGACGTCACCGGATCGAGAAGTGGAGCATGAGGAGTTGGCCAAAAGTGGCGGGGAAATGGGTACCGGGCCGGACGCGGAGTGCCTGCGATGCCTGTTCATCGTCCACGGCCTCCACCACCCATTCCACCACCCATTCCACCACCAGCCGTGCCGGAGCGGATGGACTCGAGCGTACGCTTGTCCAGGTACCCGGCCGTCTGCGTCGGCAGAATGCGGAACTGCGCCGGCGTGAGCAGCGACCTGAGGGCCGGCGCCAGCCGGATCAACATGTCGACCGTCTCTTCGCGAGCGTTCCGATACTTGTCGTACGCCAGACCATGACTGTACTGGTCAGGCAGTTCCGCCAGCTCGCGCGCCACCGGATTCCAGATCGAATCGCTCCGCAGCACGTAGCGCCGATTCATTGCAACGATGCTGTCCGCCTGCTTGCGTGTCAGCTTGAGCGTGTCCGCGTTCGCGAGGATCTGCTGCATCGGGTTGATGAGCCCCGAGTTCGCGGTACCGCGGATCTGCTGCACGTTCGGCTTGTTGCCCGGGCGCGTACGGCCGCGATCGAGCTGCTGCAGGAGCTGCTGGCGCTCACGCGTCGGACCGAGGTCGTAGCGCAGGCTCGCCGTGATGATCGTCGGCGAGCGGTTCGTCGATTGCGAGATACGCGTGCTGCCGAAGCGCTGGTTGACTTCGTACTTGAACTTCTGCGTCGCCTGGTCGAAGCCGCGCACGAACAGCAGTTGCTGCGGTGGGTTGATGATCTGACCCCAGCCCTTCACGTTCTCGCCGTTGACGATGCGATCCAGCCCGCCGAGCGGGTTCTGGATGTTGAAGGAGAGTACGGCACGCTGCGGCAACCCGATCTTGAGCGAGTTGAGCGACACGCCCATGTTGGCGTTCATCGTCCACGGTCCCGTGCAGCTGTTGCGGGCGGCAAGCTTGCCGAGCTGCGAACGCAGGCACTCCTGTGTTTCTCTCGTGCCGTTCGTGAGCAGGCTCTGCATGCCCTGCGCAACCACCAGATCCGTGGAAGAAGACGGATCGAAGATGAAGGCGCGATCGTTGCCGTAGCTGTCGCCGTTCACGTCACCCGAGATCAGCGGCGTGTACGGCGTGCCGGAGCGGAAGTTCGTGCCGATGTTGATGCGCACCGTGTTGAACAGATTCAGGTTGCCGCTGACTTGCACCTGATGCCGTGCGAAGTTGCCACGCGAACGCTGGAGGTCGAGCGGGTTGCCGACCGTGCTGTTGAAGCCCTGGAACTGCTCCTTCACGTCCGACAGCACGTACGACAGGTTCCAGCTGAAGAGTGTATTCAGCGCGAGCGGGCGCAGGCTGACCTGCAGCTGCTTGCTGTCCGACGTGATGTCGGAGCGATTCTGCGTGACACGGCCGAATCGCCGGTCGACGCGCGCGTCACGCCAGCCGATCTGGCCGGTGGCCGGCACGATCACGCTCGTGGGCACATACACCGGGCGCCCGCCCTCATCGGCCAGCGTGAATCCGAGCTGGCCCGGGAAGTTCAGGTCGATGTTGTTCGACTGGTTCTGGTTGCGCGACACCGTCAGGTCGACGGTCGACGAGAACCGGTTGCCGAGAATCGCACCCGCCCACTGCAGGTTGCCGCGCAACGAGCGCTGCGCCGCATAGTCGGGGTTGAACACGGTGATGGCTGGCGTGCTGTTCGCGAACACCGAGCCACTGCTGCCGTCCGCACACGTCGTCGGGATCGAGCCCTGGTCGACGATGTACTGGCTCCAGTTGGCCGTCGGCGCCGCCGCACCTATGCATGTCAACGTCAGAATACCGCTCGGCAGGCCAGTATTGTCGATTGCGCTGCCGATGAGCTGCACACCCGGAGTGTTCTGAAACACGCCGACACCACCACGGATGACGGCACGTGGCGCCTGAATCATTCCCGGTGCCAGCGCGAGCTGCTGCGCCGTGCCATAGGTCCACGAGAAACCGATGCGCGGGCTGAGATACAACCGGCTCGGCACATCCGTGTTATTGGCGCCGAACACTTCCGAGACAACCGGATTTGCATTCGGCCCGTACAGGTACTTGTTGCCATCGACGCGCACGCCGTACTGGATCTGCACGTCGCGGGTCGGCCGCCACGCATCACCCAGCGAAAACGCGCCGACGAGCTGGCTGCCCTCGCGGACGCGCGGTGAGAGCTGGCGCGTGAACTGCGCAGGGCGCCCGCCCGAGAGGTCGGCGAGGGAGTTGAACGTGAACGTGCCAAGCTCGTTGTTGTTCTGGTCCTGCGAGTACTGGTCGTAGCGGAACTCGGTGGTGAACTTCACGCGGTGCTTGTTGTCCTTCGAGAAGTAGGACAGCGTGTTGAGACCGCTCACCGTCTGGTTCATCGACGATGCGTTCAGGCCCGGCGCCCCGCCGAACCCGAGGTTGTTCACCGTGGTCGTGCCGTCGCCGAGCGCAGAGCTGACGCGCACCACACCGGACGGGAGCACCGCGTACGGCGTCCCGCCACTACGGCTCGTGCTGTATCCGATATTGCTTTCGGTGAAGATGTCGCCGATGCCAAGCAGGCCGCTGTGGCGCAGCTGTCCGCCGCCGCCCCATGAAAGCGTCGTGCCGAATCGCGACGGTGTGTTGAGTGCGCCCGCGTTGCCGCCGAATCCACCACCTGACGACACCGGCGCCGAACGGTTCATGTTGCCGGTCACCGTCAACGAGTACGTGTTGCCACGCTCGGAGTTCGGCTGCGTGTAGTTGAAGCCTGCGAGCAGCGAGCCGCGATCGTTGAGACGCTGGTCGATACCGGCGCGGATATCGAGCGGAAGCTGCTGCGTGCTCAGAATGTCGAGCAGCCGTGACACACTATCCGAGGCGACGCCAATCGTTTCGAAGCCCAGGGAACTCGTGTTGAGCAACGTTTGCAGGTCGTTGAGCCGGCGGTCGAGCTGGAACGACGTGCTGTAGAACAGCTCGTCGGACTTGATCGGCCCCGACGCCGAACCGCCGAGCGACATGTTGGTGTACTGCTGCCCCGCCGCGATGCCCGCGCGGTCCAGGAACTGTGTCTGCGGTGTGATCAGATTGCCGCTGAGATTCTGTCGGATGAAGTTCGAACCGCTGCTGGTGCGGACCTGCACCTGGCCACCCGAAAATCCGCCGCGGGATACATCGTAAGGCGACGTACTGAGTGACGTGCTGACGGCGGCGTCCCGCGGAACCGACGCATCGCCGAAGAGCAAACCGTTGAGCTGCGTGTTGTTCTGATCGCCGCCGAGTCCGAAGACGGAGAATGCATCCGCGCCCCCATCGGCACCGGGAATGAGCTGCACACCCGGGATGGACGACACCATCGCGGCGAGGTCGCCCATCTGATCGGGCGTGAGCAGCGCCAGGTCGTTGCCCGCAACGGTGCGCTCGGTGCCGCTCACGTCGGTCAGTGTGTCACCGCGGGAGACCGGGGCCGAAACGACAGTCTGGATCAGTTGGAGCGCCTGTGCAGACGGCTCGAGGCGCGCATCGGCGATCAGGATCTCCTGGTCGGCGGTGCGCTTCACCTGGTAGCGTCGCGGGGCGAATCCGAGCGCCTGAAAGGACACCCAATAGTCACCCTCTCCGCCCGGGAAAGAAATCGTGTAGCGACCCGTCGCATCGGTGCGACGCGTTCGATTCACATTGCCGTCGAGCGTCGTCGCTGTAACGAGGACGCCCTGGATTCCAATCGAGTCCGGACCGACGACCCGACCGCGGATGATGTCGACGGTCTGGGCCGAAAGTGGACTGCCGGCAGCTGCTGCGAAAAGCGCAACTGCCACGAGAGAAACGAGTCTTTCTATGGTCACGGCGTTGATGACGGATAATTCCGGGAAACGTTAATGCACCTGTTGGCAGCCGATGCCCTGCGCCAATGGACGCACCGTACGGCAGAGTCCAAAGGCGGGGCCGGCACTGCATAGATCACGCACAGCCCCCCAATCTCGCTGAACGCTGCGGTCCCGGAGTGACCGCGATACACACGGCACGAGGACGATTCGGTACCGAGCCAAATGCTTCGCTAGCTTGTCCGGATGGAAATCCTGCGCGACCCCTTGTGGAACAACGTTCGGTTGGACCCTCTGGCGCTTGCCCTGCTCGACACGCCGGTCGTTCAGCGTCTGCGCTATGTGCGGCAACTCGGGCTGGCCTTTCTCGTATATCCGGGTGCGACGCATTCACGGTTCGAACACGCTGTCGGCGCGTACCACCTCGCAGGTGTCGCGTTGCGGCTTCTCGACGAGGGTGGCGCACTTGCCGGAGTCGACCTCTATGAGCAGCACACGGTGCGGGCGGCCGCCCTGCTGCACGATGTCGGGCACTATCCGTTCTCGCATGCGCTCGAAGAAATCGGCGTCACGCATCACGAGGAACTCGCGCGTCCCCTGCTCCTCCAAGGTGTCATTGCAGACTGCCTCGCCGAGCGGCTTGGTCCTCGCGCGCCGGCCGACGTGTTTGCGCTCATCACCGGCACGAGCAGCAGCCCGTTGCAGGGTCTGATTTCAGGCTCGATCGATCTCGACAAGATCGAGTATCTCAAGCGCGACGCGGCGATGTGCGGTGTCCCATACGGCGAAATCGATGTCGACCGCCTGCTGAATTCGCTGGTCATCGTCCCGCATCCGACGACAGCTCGTCCCACGATCGGCGTGCAGGAGAAGGGGCTATCGGCGTTGGAATCGCTCCTCTTCGCCAAGTACCAGATGTACCGGAACGTGTATTGGCATCATGCGGTCCGGAGCGCCACGGCGATGTACAAGCGGCTGGTCGCCTCTGCACTCGATGGGGGCGCGGTCGGCAGTTCGGAGGTTTCGCGCTTCACGGATGAGGGGCTGCTCGTGCACCTCGACACACCGCGCCTGCCATCGGATGCACGGGTCATGCTCGACGGCATTCGCAACCGTCGCCTGCACAAGCGCGCGTATGAATGTCCCGCGGCCTCCCTGGGCGACGGCGTAGGCGAATGGATTGCGAGTGACTACACGCTCCTGCGCCGGGCCGAGGACGCGATCGCCCGGGAACTGAAGCTCCCGCACGGGTCCATTCTGTTGGACTTTCCGGTGAAGACCCAGATGCTGGGGCTCGAGCTGCCGGTACTGCGACGTGATGGGCACATCGAGCAGCTCACCCGCGCCGGGTGGGAGGGCACGATCAACCTTCCGCAACTGAGCGACGAGTTGTACCGGAGTGCTCGGCAGCTCCGCGTCTTCACGACGGACCGCGGCGCCACACCGTCGGAGCGCCTGCTGTCGGTACTCCGCCGGGACGCGAGCGACGTGCGCGAACGGCTCGATCGAGGCGTGGCGCTGCTCGACTAGCTGCGCCCGCGGCGGTGAGCGTCGGCCAGCTTGCGCCCGACCCCCCGGTAGAACGCCGCTTCTACTGGCTTTTCTTCGGCATCGAGCGACATCGCGCATCGCTCGATCGCATACAGGATGTTGCCGAGGTAGAGCTCGGCAATCGCTCCCGCTGATTGCGCGGGGCTTCCGGGCGCCGTGCTGGTATCGGCACCCGGGATCGGATCAGCCATGGCCTGCGTGCGCGGGCTCGGGAGCTCCCTGGGTTTGCAGCACCTGCACGACGATGGCGGTGATGTTGTCCAGACCACCGCGCCGGTTGGCTTCGGTGATCATGGAGTTGACCATCTGGCCCGGATTCGTGCGGGTCTCGAGGATCTTCTTGAGCTGCGGATCCTCGACCATGCCCGTGAGGCCGTCCGACGCGACCAGATACACGTCGCCGTTCCTGAGCTCTCCGTGGAGCACGTCGGCCTCGACACTGGCGTTCGCGCCGACACACCGGGTGATCACGTTGCTGTACGGATGGTAGCGCGCCTGCTCCGGCGTGAGAAACCCGGCGTCGACCTGCTCCTGCACATACGAGTGGTCCTTCGTGACCTGTCGGAAGGTACCTTCGCGAAGCAGGTACACCCGGGAGTCGCCGATATGCCCGATGATCCACCGGCCATTTCCCATCAGCAGGCACGAGGCCGTCGTACCCATGCCCTGCTTGTCCGCCTCGACGATGGTGCGTTCGTAGATGGCGCGATTGGCGTTGCGGAGCGCGTCCGCCATCTGCATCAGCGGATCGCTGCCGGACAGGTCGCGGACCGAGGCCAGATCGCGCGCCACGATCTGCACGGCCATCTCGCTGGCGACCTCGCCGGCTGCATGGCCTCCCATGCCGTCGGCAACGATAAACAGCCCACGCTCGGGATCAGCGTCGGCGTAAAGACTGTCTTCGTTGCCTGCGCGGATACGCCCGACGTCGGTGCCGGCGGCGACGGAAAGCTGCACGTGGGTAAGGTGACTCAGTGCCTGAGGAGTTTACGTTGGGACGTCGAAGCTATCCCGGGGTTGCGCCCGTTGGCAAGCGCGAGGAAGAGTCGGCGCTGGCCTTGTGTGAATCGGCGTTCGTCGAATGTACGTCTGCAACGCCATTGGCACTCCGGTGGCCACTGCCGGCGGCACTGCCATTCGCGCTTCCACCTGCCGCGCCATCAGGTGCACCACCGTCATCCCCGGCTTGCAGGCGGTAGAGACGTTCATAAAGCCCGTGGCGTGACACGAGCGTACGGTGCGTGCCGCGCTCCAGCACTTCCCCGTGATGCAGCACGAGGATTTCGTTCGCCTCGAGAATCGTGCTGAGGCGATGCGCGATGGCGATAGTGGTGCGCCCTCGCATCAGCACGGACACCGCACGCTGGATGTCCGCTTCGATCTCGGAATCCACCGCGCTCGTTGCCTCGTCCAGCACGAGCAGCGCTGGATCCGCCGCAACCGCGCGGGCGAATGCGAGCAGCTGCCGCTCGCCGACGCTCACGCTCGCCCCCCGCTCGGCCAGTTCGTGACGCCATCCGCCCGGCAGTCGCGCGATGACGCGATCGGCGCCTACACGCGCTGCCGCGCGCTCCAGTTCCGCATCGTCGATCGATGCGCCGAGCCGCAGGTTGCTGGCGACATCCCCAGCAAAGAGAAAGATGTCCTGCTGGACGTAGCCGATCAGCGCACGCAGCACATCGACGGGCACCTCGCGGGTATCGATGCCATTCACCAGAATGCGCCCGCGCTGCGGCTCGTAAAAGCGCAGCAGCAGGTTGACGATCGTCGTCTTGCCGGCACCCGTGTGCCCCACCAGGGCCACCGTCTCGCCGGGTCGCACCACGAAGCTCACGTCGCGGAGCGTCCAGCGCACAGCGTCCACGGGGCGCTCGTCCCGTGCAGTGCGTGCGCTGCTTTCCTCGCTGGATCCGCCCTGGACACCGTAGGCGAACCACACACCGTCGAACTCGATCGTGACACCCGCGGCACGCAGCGCTGCCACACGCGCATCGCGATCCCCCGTCGCATCCAGGCCGGGCGCGTCCGGCGTGTCCACGAGCTCGAAGATCCGCTCCGCTGCTGCCATGGCTTGCTGGAGGATGTTGTACTTCTCGGAGAGGTCCTGCAGCGGTTGAAAGAAGCGACGAACGAGCTGGAGGAAGGCGGCGACGGTGCCGACGGTCAGCGCGCCGGTACCGACCCGGACGCCGCTCGTCACCAGCAGGCTGGCGAGCGCGAACGTCGTGAGAAACTCGATCACCGGAAAGTAGAGCGCATACACGGTGATGGACTTGAGATGTGCGTCGAGATGTGCACGATTGAGGTCGTCGAAACGCTCCTTTTCCGTGTGTTCACGGCCGAATAGCTGCACGACCCTGATCCCGGCCAATCGCTCCTGCAGGAACGCATTGAGTCGCGCAAGCCTGGTGCGGATGTCGCGATACGCGGTGCGCACACGTGATTGGAACACGCGCGACGCGAGGAATACGAACGGAATCACGGCGAACGATGCCAGCGCGAGGCGCCAATCGACGACCAGCATGACGATCGAAATCGCGAGCAGTGTGAACAGGTCGCCCAGCCCGGCGACCACGCCCGAGGTGAACAGTTCGTTCAGCGACTCGACGTCACTCGTGACACGGGTGACGAGGCGACCGACGGGCGTCCGGTCGAAATATGCGACCGGCAGCCGCTGCAGCCGCGCGAACAGTGCAGCGCGAAGGTCGCGCATGACCCGCTGTCCGAGCAGGCTCGTCATCAACGTTTCGCCGTACGCCGCGGCAAACTGGGCAGCGAGAAGCGCCGCGTACAGCAAGGCTGCCTGCACGACCATGGTGCGATCCGCTGCGGGGAGCGCCTCATCGATCACCCATCGGGTCAGCAATGGCCCAGCGAGCTGCATCGCCGACTCGACAACGATCAGGCCGAGGGCACCCGCGACGAGTGGCCGGTACGGTCGGACGAAGTGCAGCAGACGCCGCACGAGGCGGGCGTCGTACGCCTTGCCTGCACTATCAGAGTCGGAAGTAGGAGCGGCCATGCACACGCAATGTACCACCGCTGGCGCATGCACTGCCGATAGTTTTCCCTGTCATGAAGGATCGTATTCGCATCCGGGGCGCCCGGCAGCACAACCTCAAGGGTTTCGACCTCGATATTCCCCGTCGGGCCCTCACCGTGGTGACCGGGGTGTCGGGATCCGGCAAGTCGTCGCTTGCATTCGACACGTTGTATGCCGAGGGCCAACGCCGGTATGTCGAGTCGTTGTCCGCGTATGCAAGGCAGTTCCTCGAGCGGATGGAAAAGCCGCTCGTCGATACCATCGAGGGTATGTCCCCGGCGGTGGCCATCGAGCAGAACAACCCGACGCGCACGTCCCGATCGACCGTCGGCACCGCGACCGAGATCTACGACTACCTGCGGCTGCTGTGGGCACGGGTCGGACGTACCTACTGTCGTGTCTGCGGGCGCGAGTTGCGACCGGATACGGTGCAGTCCGTTGCGGATACATTGCTGTCGCTCCCGGCGGGCCTCCGGTTCGCGATCGCCTGCCCGCTCGTGCGCTCGCCGGAAGTGACGCATGCCGTCATCGAGGAGAACCTCCGCGCACGTGGCTTCGTGCGCGTGGCCGTCGGCGAGAAGCTCGTGCATCTCGACGACGTTGCGGCCGCGGGCATCGATCTCTCCTCCGGTCGCGACGTGCTGATCGTGGTGGACCGTCTCCAGCTCGACGGGAAGAGTGATGGCCGCATTGCGGACGCGATCGGGACGGCGTTCAACGAAGGGGACGGTGACGTGGTGCTGCTCTTTACTGAACCGGTGCTTCCACCGGCGGTGCTGCGCACGCCACAGGCACCGGGACCCGTGACACGGCTCGCGTTCACCGAGCGGTTCGAGTGCCCGAACGACGGCACGCGCGCACCGGCGCCGACCCCGCAGCTGTTCTCGTTCAACAATCCGCGTGGTGCCTGCCCAACCTGCAACGGCTTCGGCGCCATCCTCGCGTACGACGAGGCGCTCATCGTCCCAAACGGCGAACGGTCCGTGCGCGACGGTGCCATCGACCCGTGGACGAAGCCGCGCTACGAGAAGGAGCGACGGCTCGTCGTCGAGTTCGCGCGCGCAAACCTGATCTCGCCGGACGTGCCATGGCGAACGTTGCCCGCGGCACAGCGGGCGCAGCTGCTGCATGGCAAGGCACGCGGCTACAAGGGGATCTTTCCGTTCCTGGAGGCGCTGGAGGAAAAGAAGTACAAGCAGTACATCCGCATTTTTCTCCGGCAGTATCAGAGTGCGAAGACCTGCCCGGACTGCGGCGGTACCAAGCTGCAACCCGATGCACTGGCGGTACGCGTCGGGCCGCACACCATCGCGAGCGTGACCGCGATGCCCGTGCGTGATCTGCGCGTCTGGGTCGACTCGCTGGCACTCGAAGGCATGGATGCCCAGGTCGCCGACGCCGTGCTGCGCGAGGCGCGCTCCCGGATTCGGTTCCTGGCGGATGTGGGGCTCACGTATCTCACGCTCGACCGCGCCACGCGCACACTCTCCGGTGGCGAGGCACAACGCATCACGTTGTCGAACGCACTCGGCTCCGCGCTGGTCGACGCTACCTACGTACTCGACGAGCCGAGCATAGGGCTGCATCCGCGCGATCTCGACCGGCTGCTGTCGCTGTTGTTGCGACTGCGCGACGGTGGCAACACGGTCGTCATGGTGGAGCATGACCTCGATGCCATGCGCGTGTGCGACTACATGGTCGAGCTCGGGCCGGGCGCAGGTGAGCATGGCGGACATGTAGTGTTCGCCGGGCCGATGGCCGACGTCGCGAGCAGTCCGCTCACGGGCCAGTACATCACCGGCGCGCGGAAGATCGCGATCCCGGAGAAGCGGCGCCCGCTCGGACCGCGCTGGCTCGAGCTGCGAGGCGCAAGTGCGCACAACGTGCATGACGTCGACCTGCGTGTGCCCATTGGCGCGATGACCGTGGTCACCGGTGTGTCCGGGTCCGGCAAGAGCACGCTCGTGCACGACATCCTGTATCGCGCCATCGAGACGTCACTGCACGGCGAAAATTCCGCCAAGGAACATCTTGGCGAGACGGTGGGGCGGTTCACGAGCCTCACCGGCGTCGACCAGCTCGACGACGTCGTGCTGGTCGACCAGAGTCCCATCGGTCGTTCGCCGCGATCCAATCCGGTGACGTACGTGAAGGCATACGACGAAATCCGCCGGCTGTTCGCCGAGATTCCGGCGGCGCGAGCAAACGGGTTCGGACCCGGCCACTTCTCGTTCAACGTCACAGGCGGTCGCTGCGAGCATTGCGAAGGCGCCGGTGCACTGGAAGTCGAGATGGTGTTCATGGCCGACGTGTTCGTGCCGTGCGATGCCTGCGGCGGCAAACGGTTCAAGCCCGACGTGCTCGACATCCGTTTCAAGGGGCGCAATATCGCGGACGTACTCGAGATGACGGTCGACGAGTCGATTCGCTTCTTCCCACGCGAGGACAAGTTGGCGCAGGCCCTCTGGCACGTGCAGCAAGTCGGCCTCGGCTACCTGCGTCTGGGTCAACCGGCGACGACGCTGTCCGGGGGCGAAGCGCAGCGACTCAAGATCGCGCGCGAACTCGCACTTACTGCACGGGGCGGTGCGCGAAAGCTCTATGTGCTCGACGAGCCCACGACTGGCCTGCACCTCGAGGATATCCAGCGGCTCGCGGGCGTGTTCGAACGGCTCCTGCAACAGGGACACACGCTGCTGCTGATCGAGCACAACCTCGATGTGATCAAGCTCGCCGACTGGGTGGTGGATCTCGGGCCTGATGGTGGCGATGCGGGCGGCAAGGTCGTGGCGAGCGGGCGACCCGAGGAAGTCGCGCTCGTCGAGACGTCGCACACGGGTCGCTGGCTGCGCACCGTGCTGTGACCCCGTGTGTTGCCGTTACGGTGCATTATGGTGCACGCGGTACGACCCGCCAGATTGCGCCGTTCCCGCCGCCGACGTCCGTCGCGATGTAGAGCGCGCCGTCGGGCCCCATCACCGGCACGCGTAGTCGGGTGCCTTGATCGGCGAACAGATTCGTCTCGCTCTTCACACTGCCATCCGTGTTGAAGACGAGCACGACGAGCTTTGCTCCGACGAGTTGGGCGATCGCCAGCGCACCGTTCCAACTGCCCCACGTCTGGCCGGTGATGAACGTTGCACCCGACACGCCGCGGGCCGGTGCCCCGCTCTTCCAGACCGGACGCATCGCGTCGGGATAGCGCACGAGATCCGTCATGGGCACGGACTCGTTGTACCCCGGCACTGGATTCCATCCCGCATTCGCTCCTGCGGTGAGCCGGGTCGCCTCGTCATCGAACGATGGCCCGTGCTCGGTGACGAAAACGGCCCCGTCCGACGGACGGAACGCGACGCCTTGCACGTTACGATGTCCGTACGTGTAGATGCGGCGGTCGGCGGTCGTACCGTTCACGACGATGGTTGGATTGCCCGGCGCTGCCGCCCCGTCTCGCGTGAGTCGCAGCGTCTTCCCACCGAGGCTCGCAAGATTCTGCGGGTTGGTGCCATTCGCTGCATCGCCAGTGCCCACCCACAAGAACCCATCAGGACCGAACCGCGGCCTGCACCCCGAATGGCGGCCATTGCTCCCCCACGGGAGACCGGTCACGATGTCGGTGCGACTTTCCAGACTCGCGCCATCGTCGGCGAGACGCCAGCGCACGATGCGATTGTCGTTCGCTCCACCACGGTTCGAGGAGAAGCAGGTGTAGACGAGCCGGTTGCTGGCAAAGTCGCGGTCGAGCGTGAGTCCGAGCAGCCCCCCTTCTCCGCTCGCCACGACATCGGAGATCTGCGCAACCTGAACCACTGCACCGTTCGTCCGCCGAAGTCGCACTCGCCCGGCCCGCTCGGTGAAGAGCAACTCACCGTTCGGAAGGAATTGCATGTCCCATGGATTGCTCAGCCCGGACAGGAAGACCGTGCGCTCAATGACGGGGGTTCTGCTGTCGGCGGGGTCAGAGCCCGGCGGCTGTGACACGGTCAGGTCGCCGTTGCATGCACCCATGACCGTCGCAGCCACGACGGCGGCTGGCCAGATCCGATTCCACTTCACCTTCGACCCCTTCGTGTTCGCATTCATCGAAAACCGTACCCCGGAACGGGTCATGCAGCCCACACCGGCAGGAACATCGTCGCGGCGCTTGACGGAGTGCTTGTGAGGCGGCGATACTAAGGGGCTATTCCCGGGTAGCTCAGGTGGTAGAGCAGGTGACTGTTAATCACCCTGTCGGGGGTTCGAGTCCCTCCCCGGGAGCTTCATGGCGGAGCGCCGAGTTGATCTGAGTCGGTTGCTCTGAACGTAGTTGAAAAGGCCCTCGTGCTGCTGCGAGGGCCTTTTCTGTTCCTGTCCACAAATGCGTTCTTGCAAGCCAGCGGCTTCCTGCCCCGATATGTGATAGCGGGGCCAGCGCCGTAATGCCGTGGTTGCGGGTGTGCGGCGCGAGGAGTCTTTCCCGAAACCTCCTTCACGCCCGCCACCACCATGCCATTGACTCGTCGACTCTCGCGCCGGGGCTTCACGCTCATTGAAGCACTGATGGTGATCACCATCCTGGGCCTCATGTACCTGATGGTAATGCCGCGCATCACGGACAGCCGCTCGAGCACTTCACTGCGCGCAGCGAGTCAGGAACTGCGCAGCGCGTTCGCCGCAGCGCGTGCGGCCGCACTCCAGAAGGGCAAGGTGGCAACGCTCACCCTCACGTCCACCACAGCCAGGGTGAATGTGCTGAGCGGCTTGAACGGCACCGACATCATCGTCTATGGACCCATCCGCTTCGACCGGGAGCTGAACTCGTCGCTGTCGTCGATCGCCAGCGCACCGATGACGGTGTCGTTCGATCCGCGTGGTCTCATGACCCCGATCCCGGTAGCCGCGTACAAGTACAAGCTCACGAACGGTACCAAGGCCGACACGGTGTGCATCAGCACGGCCGGCGTGATTCTGTCCCGTTCGTGCACGCTCTAGACCACTTCCGTCAACGCATGACATCCGTTGCCTCGCGCGTGACGGAAACCATGCCAACGGCGGGCGTAACGTCTGGTCATCAGACGTGAGTTCCCCTTTCCCACAATTCGCATGAATCGACGAACCGTTCCTCCAGATGGACCGCGACAGCCTCGTTCGGGGCTGACGCTCGTCGAGGTGATGATCTCGATTCTGATGATCGCGATCTCGGTCATGGGTCTGCTCGGCAGCGCTGCTGCCGTCGCAACGCAGATGGGCGGCGGGGTTCGTCAGACCGTCGCCGCGGGCATCGCGCAGTCCCGGATCGACTCGCTCTCGAGCCTCGCATGCGCGCAGCTCGCGGTCGCCGGCGTCGCCAGCGGCACGACGATCAGTCGCGGCATCAGGGAAACGTGGTCGGTGACTGATGGACGAAACATCAAGACCATCGTCGTGAACATCAAGATTCCGAAGCGCGCCAACACGCTCTCCTACTCGACGGTGATTCCATGCCGAGACGCGTGATGGACGTCGATGCAGACCGCGTGACGCCGCGTGTCCGCCGCAGTAGCGGACGCGCGCGTATTCGGGCCGGCTTCAGTCTGGCAGAGCTGCTTGCGACCATGACCCTGCTCGGGTTGGTCGGTGCCATGTGCGCCAAGCTCATGATGGGGCAACAGCGATTCTATCACCGCCAGAACGAGCAGGTCGGCGTTCGCCGTGAACTGCGGACCGCGATGAGTCTCATTCCGGCGGATCTGCGAGGGGTGTCATCTTCGGGCGGCGACATCACTGCGCTTGCCGAAACCGGTCTCACGTTTCGCAATGTGCTTGGCGCGTCCATCGTGTGCGCAAAGCCGGACAACAGCACGCTGCATCTGCCGCCGCTCAACATGGCGAAAAGTACGCTGACGGCGTGGTACACCGAGCCCGTAGCCGGAGACAGCGTCTTCGCGTTCGACGAAGGGATGCTTCGAGGTGCGGAGGACGATGCGTGGGTCGCTCGCGTGATCACGGGAGTGTCTCCCGACGCCGCGTTGTGCCCGGCATCGCCGTACACCGACGCGCTCGACGCAGGCAAGTCGCGGTGGCGAGTTACCGTGACGCCGGCGTTTCCCGACTCCGTGAAGATCGGCGCGGCCGTTCGTTTCATGCGCAGCACGCGCTACTCGCTCGGCGCCCAGGCGAGCGGCAAGTATTACCTCAGTCGGGCAGAGTATACCGGAGGCGGCTGGACTGCTCCGATTCCGGTAAGCGGACCGTACGACGCCCCGGCCTCCGGCAAGAACGGCGTGCAATTTCGCTATTTCGACAGTACCGGAGTGCAGGTCACCAGCGTCGCTGATTCGCGCCGCGTGGCTCGCATCGACCTCGTGCTCCGGGCGACCGGCGCCAGCACATCGGGGGATCTCGGCACCGGCCGGGCCGTCAAGGATTCGCTCGCCTTCCGCATAGCCCTGAGGAATCGCCAATGATCGAAAGTCGAAGTTCAATTGATTCGGCAACGTCGGATCGGCCGCCGCACAATCGCGATGCACGCGAGCGCCGCGGCATGGCACTCGTATTGACCCTGGTCGTCATCATCGTGCTCGCGGCGCTTTCGACCGGCGCAGTGCTGGGCTCCATGCAGGAGTTCCGTGCCGGTCGCAACTCCCTCGTGGAACAGCGAGCGTTCGCCGTCGCCGAGTTCGGGCTCAACCAGGAAATCTCGAAGTGGAATCGCAGCCGTAACCTGCCGCCCCCCGTGGGTATGGCAATCGGCGCCGTGGATTCCGCATCGGTGTTCGTCGCGCAGGGCGACACGGCACGGGTGAAGGTCACTCGCCTCAACGACAATACGTTCTGGGTTGTGTCGGTGGGTCGCGCCAACATCGGTAACCAGCAGCTCGAGGCACAGCGACAGACGCACATGCTGGTGCGCATCGCGTATCCAACGATCAACCCCGGTGGAGCCATCGTGACCGCGGGCAACATCGATGTGAAGGGCTCCGCGACCATCACCGGCACCAACACGAATCCGGCGGGATGGACGCAGTGTGCCTCGATCGCTGGCCGCGACACGTTCGCCATCTCCTATGCGCCAGGCAAGAGCGCGACGATCCAAAAGCCTGAGGCCGTAACGGGCGGGACGCACCCGGACCCGGCTGCTGCTGATTCGAACACGTATGTTCGGTTCGGCACGGAAAGCTGGGCATCGCTGGTGGCCGGCGCGGACTACACCATTCCGGGTGGAACATTCAGCCCCGAGCCGGTTGGGACTGCGACCGTTTGTGACTACAGCGCGACGGGCAACTGGGGTGAGCCGCTGCGAGCAGCCGGTGCAGTGCTCGGGTGCAAGGATTACTTCCCGATCATTTACTCGACGAGCAGCTTGCAGCTCAGCAAGGGGCGCGGCCAGGGTATTCTGCTGGTCAACGGCGACGTGAGACTGAACGGCAATTTCCAGTGGAACGGGTTGATCATCGCCCGCGACGACATCATCAAGGGAAATGGTACGTTCGACATGTTCGGCAGCATCATGTCGCGCAACGCGAACGTGCAGGACGACAACTCCATCGTCGGCAACTCGTCATTCAATTGGTCGAAGTGCGCCGTCGAGTCGGCGCTGCGCGGATCGGCGGTCCTGACACGGACGCGTGAGCGGAGCTGGGTGCAGATGTACTAGAGGCACCCGCTCATCGGGGTATCCAGCCCCTGGTGCGCAAGCTCGAGCCAACGAAGATCGCGTTGGGCCATGTCAAGCGTGTAGACGGGCGTGCCGCTGGTCCGAACGCAGCGCACGAAGTCAGCGAACATGGCGCGAAATCCGAGTGGGTCACGGGGGTACAGGCGCAGCGTGCGCCGTACCCCCGTCGTCATGCTGGCCATCCCGTTGGACTCGAACGTGACGGCGCCGCGAGTTCCCTGCACTGTCGAGATGCGAGCGCCGCCAAATGGAGCCGCAATCTCCCAGGAGTGCGCAATCGTTGCGGCAGCACCACCTGCATATCGCAGCATCACGAGTGAACTGCGGTCAGGCCCGTCCGGCGGGCCGACGCGAAGTCCGCGTACTCCGGTGACGTCGAGGCCGATCCGAGCAGCGAAACTGACCCAGTGGATGCCTGCCTCGAACAGCGCACCACCGCCCGATAACGCCGGGACGGCGCGCCAGTCCGATGCCGGCTGCCGCTTGGTTGCGTTGATCGACACGAAGCGGACTTCACCGAGCTGTCGGGCGCCAATCACATCGCGCAGCATGCAGGCAATCGGCTTGTACACGTAGTTCTCCGCGACGAAGACGCTGCGCTGCGCCACTCCAGCAGCGTCCCGCACGCCGCAAAAGTCCGACGCATGAAGAAAAGCAGGTTTCTCCACGATCACGTGGTGGCGCGCGCGCAGTGCGTCGTGGGCCAGGTCGACATGCGTCGCAGTGGGCGTTGCGACCAGCGATACGTTCACCTCCCCTCCGTGGTCGGCGAGCGCGTCGCCGTACGATCCCCACGAGGCGACGCCGCGGAAGCGCCTGCAGAACTCGGCAGCCTTCGCCGCGTCGCGGCTCGCATACGCCAGCTCGACACCCCGCATGCCTGACAATCGCTTGCTGTGCATGCGAGTTGCCATGCCGCAGCCGAGGAACAGCACGCGGACGACCGGAGTGTGCGTGGGCATCAACGCACGGGACTCATGAAGGTCGCAGCCAGAACCCACGCGAGCCCGACGCGGATCGCCAGGTAGGCAGGCACGAACTTCCGTCGATTGCGTAGCATCTCGGGATGTGTGACGGGCTTGCCGGCGAACTTGCCGCGGGGACGCGAGGGGAAGAAGAACGTCTTGTAGTTCTCGGAGGCTGCGCGTTCGTATCCGATCGCCGCCGTCGCCGCGAGCAGCACGCTTTCTCCGATCGGAAAAAGGAGAATACTGAACGCGGTGGTCAGCACCGGACTGCGAAAGAACTTGAGCGTCTCGAAACCTTCGATCGGTGCGTCCTTCCACGCACCACCGACGGCGATCACCAAGCCAACGATGAAGCCTCCCCCTGCAGCGCGCAACAACGTGGGCGTACCGACATCGAAGCGGGACAGCAGATAGCCCGCGAGCAGAATCGTCGCGATGTATCCCACGCCTGCCGTGACTCGCGCGCCGCGTTGCTGCACGGGAATCCCTCGCAGCGCGAACTGCATCGGTATCGCATACTTGGATTGGTCCTCGTCGCGAAAGAACGTCTTCCAGGTTTCCACCACACCCCGCTCCGCGGCGTACGCTAGTCCGAACAGGAGCAGAATCGCTGAAGGACGCGGGAGCGGCAGTTGAAGTACCAGCTGGATGAGCAAGGCGGCCGTCGCGCCGATGATCACGCTGCGCCAGAATCGCGGCCACGCGAATCCCTCGTGTGCGGCATCCTTGTACATGCCCCAGATCGATGCGTCGGCACCCGACGCGCCACCGACCAGTACGGCGCTACCCAACATGATGAGTTCTTGTTGCATTGTCCGTCAGGCGAAGATGGGAAGGCGCCGGCGTATGACCCGTGCGGGTTCGATGGAGTCGGCGAGGCTCAGGCCGATGCGGAGCGCGTTGGCGGCGATGGTGAGGCTGGGATTCACGGCGGCGGACCGCGGGAGCGCTGACCCGTCCGTCACGAACAGGTTGTCCAATCCACGAAAGCGCCCACCGGCATCGAGCGGCGCCGTTTGCTCGTCATCTCCCATGCGTACGGTGCCGAGCGCGTGCGAGAACGTGCTGATGCTGTGCGTCCAGGTGCCCAGTGCACCCGCTTCCCGCATGACGGCCCGCGCACGCTTCACAAGCACGGCGGCGGCGGCACGGTCGCGGGGAGAGTAGCGGTGTCGGACCCGGAGCAATGCCATTCCAAAGCGATCGAGTCGCGCCGAGTCGAGGTGCACGCGGTTCTCATGCTGTGGTTGGTCCTCCGCCATTGCCAGCAGACCGGATGCCCGCGCGAGGAATAGCGCCGCCGGACCTCGCATCGCTGATGGCAGGTATGCCTGTGCGAGCCCCAACGGCGGGGTGAGCTGCTGCAGACTCCCGATCGGACCGCGTGGTGCGCCAGGATCGGTCACGCCATCGTAGAAATCGTGGATCGCGACCTGCTTGTCGAAGACGCGATCAGGATTGGGCGTGTTGCGAAACAGGCCGAACGTCACCGCGTTGCAGTGGCGCGTGAGATAGCGACCGACGCAGTGACCGGCGGGGTTCACGCGATCGAGTCCCGACGCGAGGAGCAGATGCGGCGTGGCCAGCGCGCCCGCCGCCAACACCACCGTATGGGCCGTGAGCACTCCCCGTTCTCCGGTGATGCGGTCCTCGAACTGCACGCCGGTCACACGTGTGCCTCGCCGCATCACGCGCACGCAGACGACGTTCTCCCGCAGCGTCATGCCACGAGCGATGAGGGAAGGGATCATGCGCGTCGCTACGTCATTCTTCGCTTCCGTGGCACACGCGTACCCGTCACACGTGCCGCATCGCATGCACGAGCCGCGGCTGGGCC
>DASQZA010000096.1:0-3242 GCA_035638935.1 Gemmatimonas sp.
CAACGCAAGTAGCGAACCAGCAAGGCCTTAGGAACTGACGCAGAACTCCGCATGCAACGTGCAAGCGGATGGTCGTCGACAACCGTTCGACACGACCTCGCACAAGCCCATGGCCCGCCCCTCGAATTCCGCCGACACCGCCTCGCGCCCACCGATCGTCGTCGTGGGAGTCGAGCAGGAATGGGCTGCCCGATCTCTCGAGACCGTGCTCGGTCCGCGGGGCTTCGCCGTAGTTCGCGCCTATTCCGGTCGCCAGACACTGGACCTCGCCGAAGTGGCCGCTCCTGACGTCGTGCTGATCGACTCGCGCCTGCCCGACATGGACGGCGTGGATGTCTGCCGCGCATTGCGCGAGGAACGGCGAATCGGCTCGCATGTACCGGTGATCATCACCACGTCGGGGCCGGCGCCGCGCGAATTCATGCGATCCGCGTACACCGCCGGTGCGTGGAGCGTGTGGGAGCAGCCGATGGACGGTGAGCTGCTGCTGTTGCGCCTCGAGACCTGGGTAGACGCCAAGCGTGTCGTGGACGAGGCCGAGCGTGTGAGCCTGATCGACCTCGAGTCGGGGCTGTACACGTATCGTGGGCTCAGTCGCCGCGCCCGTGAAGTGATGGCCGACGCGACACGTCGTCGCACGCCGGTGTCGTGCGTCGCGATCGGGCCGATCGTGCTGCGCAGCGCGAACGTCGCCGACGAGAGGCCGGTGCCGCAGCATGTCGCGGCGGAAGTCGGCCGCATGCTCTCCACGCTTGCGCGCGGGTCGGACGTGGTGGGCCGGATGAGCGCGACGGAATTCGCGATCCTCGCGCCGATGACTGAGCGCGACGGCGCGATCGAACTGGTCGAGCGACTGCGTGACAGGATCGCGACGATGGCGCCGGTGGTGCACGAAGGCCGGACGAGCCGCATCGCGCTGCGCGCCGGCGTGGCGACCAATCCCGGTGAAGGCATCGAACTGCGCGACGGCAACGACCTGCTCGTGCGCGCATCGACGGCACTGCGATATGCGCAGTCGGCGCGCGAGAGCCTGGTGCGCACCTTCGACGATGTGCCGATGACCTTCGTCTGAAGCATGACGGGCCCCGATGCACTCGCATCGGGGCCCGTCATCTTTCGCTTCGAGCAGCGGTCAGGAAACCTTGCCGCCCTGCAGTCGCGGCTTCGACTTCTTCGGCGGTGCGATCGGCTCGTCGTCATCGCCACCCGCATTCGCCGAGTTGTAGCCTTCCAGATAGTGGTAGTACTGGAACACACCCTTGCCCTCGATGCCGTTCAGCACGGCGCCGAGCGGGCGGATCGGCAGGCGATCCATCGTTTCCAGCTTCGCGACGGCCATCTTGCGATCGGTGACGCCGATGCGCAGCACCATCAGCAACCCACCCGTCAGCGTCGACAACGCATAGGCGTCGGTTCCGGCACCGAGCGGCGGGCTGTCCACGATCACGACATCGAAGCGCGCGCGAAGCTCATCGAGCAGTGACTCCATCGCCGCCGTCGTCACCATCTCGGGCGCCTGTCGGTGGCGCGAACCGCACGGCACCAGCGAGAGGCGTTCGTACGACGTCGGGTACACGGTCTCGTCGAGCGTGCTCTGACCCTGCAGGTATTCCACCAGGCCGGGCTTCTGCGGAACGCTGAACGCCTGCTGGATCGCACCGCGGCGGGTGTCACCGTCGACGAGCACCGTGCGGAAACCAGCCTCGGCGAACGACAGCGCCAGATTCGACGACACGAACGACTTGCCCTCGGCCGGCCCGGTACTGGTGACCGTGAACGAGACCGGCTCGCCCGCCGTGAACTGGTGTCGCAACGACAGTCGCAATGTGCGGAAGCTTTCCACGAGCTGCGCCTGCTCCTCGACCGACGGCCGGCCTGGATGCACCAGCGGGATTGCACCAATGATGTCGAGACGCAGGTCCTTCGCGACCTGGTCGGGATACCGCACCCGCTTGTCGAGCAGGTCGAACAGGATGGCGAGGCCAAGACCGAGCAACAACCCGAATGCGAGGCCGGCGGGGATGATCTGCAGCGCAGTGTTCGACGTCGGCTTGAATGGGGCGACCGCCGAGTCCTGCACGAACACCTCGTTCCGCGCGGAGGTCTCCTTCAGGCGCTGCGTCTCGAGATTGGCCGACAGGTACTCGACCAGCTTCTGCTCCTGGTCCACTGCCGCGCGCAGCTCTTCCTCGCGGATCGTGCGCGCCGGAATGCCGCGGATCTCGGAGGCCTGGCCGGCGATGCGCCGGTTCAAGTCCTCTTCCTTCACGCGCAGCGATGCGCTCTGCTGGCGGACGAGGCCAGGAATGACGTTGTTCTCGAGATCCGCGATCCGGCCCTTGATCGCGATGATCTCGTTCGTGCTGTCGGTCAGGAACATGCTCTTCGCGCGGTACAGCGCGCGGGCGGCATTCAGCTCGTTCAGCACTCCCCGCAGCGCTTCACCGCTGGGTCCCTGCACGGTGACCAGTGACGTCGCGACGCTGCCGAGATCCACCTCCGCCAGACGACCCGGACGCAGCAGCCCCTGCAGCACCTCGCGATCGTTGCGCAGGTTCTGCGCGTCGAGGCGGAAGCGCGTGAACTGCTCGAGCACCGGGTTCTGCGTCGACTGCACACCCGGCGACAGGACCGTCTGCTCGGACGGCATGGTGATGGCGTCGACCCGGAACCGCTCGAACGCCTGGCGGGCGGTCCGGAGGCGGCCCATGGCATCGGCGTAGGCCTGCTTGGCCGCATTCGCGTTCTGCGTCGCGCCGCCATTCTTGATGACGCCCAGATAGTTGACGAACAGCACCATCCACTCGTTCAGCGCGACTTCGGTGCGCGCGGCATCCTCACCGCGCAGCGACACGTTCATGACGTCGGTGTTGGCCGGGGCGTCGGCGCGCAGCTTCTTCTGCAGGTTGTTCGACGCTTCGCGCGGGGTGATCAGCTCGAACTCGACCGTGGCCTTGGCGGGCAGCAGTTCCTTCACCGGGCGCCAGCGCATGCCCGACTCTCGACCGATCGAGTCACCGATGGTCCCCGTCTCGACCTCGCGCGAGTCACCGTTGCGGGTGCGGCGCAGGCGGTACTTCTCCTTCTTGCTGTCGATCATCAGCTCGTACGTGCCCGGGACGAACTGGGGCGCGAGCGTGAACTCCCGGAAGTACACCGAATCGGCGTCGCGACGGGTGTCGAGGTACAGGCGGAGCTTCTTGGCCACCGAGTCGGTGATCGAGTAGGCCCGGAAGACCTGG
>DASQZA010000097.1:0-12580 GCA_035638935.1 Gemmatimonas sp.
CAGCAGGGCGTGAAGTCGCTGGTCGACGTGCGGGATCCAAAGGGATGGCGCGAGCTACGCAGCATCGTCGTGAACGAGCGCGGTGAATCGATCGAGCGCCGCGCCATCACTCGCCTCACCGACGACCTGCGTGACACACCACCGGATTGCCGGCGATTCTTCGAGACGCTCTTCCTGATCTCACCGCTGGTGTGCACGGTACGCCAGCTCGCCCGCGGGTTGGGCGTCGTGCCCAGTACGTTCATGAGCCGCTTCCTGCGCGCGGGGCTCCCGGCGCCCAAACGCTACCTCGCGACGGCACGCCTGGTGCGCGCGGCGCGCCTGTTCGAGAATCCAGGATTCAGCGTCACGCACGTCGCCAACCACCTCGAGTACTCGTCGCCGCAAAGTTTCTCACGCCACGTGCAAACACTGCTCCAGTGCTCAGCGGGCGAATTCCGCCGCACCTACGACGGTGAGGGAATGCTGGATCACATGCGACACTCGCTGATCCTGCCGCACCTCGATGTACTCCGCACGTTCGAGCCGCTGCTCTGCACGCCAGCGTGGAGCGTGCTGCGGCCGCCAGCGCGAGTGCAGACGGTGGGTGAGTGAGACTGTGGGCTCGTGCCGGCGGCTTCAACTGCTTTCCGCGGATACGAACTGATGGAGCGGAAACAGCAGGATCGTGCGACAATTGTTCAAAGGGTCGGTGCGCGCAGCGCGCATCGAATCTTTTTGGGAACAGCACGCGGGAGCCGCGGACAGTGACGCGCCATACATAAAATCACAATACGCACCATGCGGTATCGTGCTCTCCCATTCACCGTACAGATCCCGCTGTTTCCGCTCCATCAGTTCGTATCCGCGGAAAGCCGTGCCGTTCACCATACAGTTCTACGCGCCCCGCGCAACGACCTACGCCGCACGAGCGGCTGGCGGTACCGTGACTGGCACCGTCACCGTCCCGTTGTGCGCTGTGACCGCCGCGAACTCGGATGTGTGGCGCAGCACCACCGCGCGCATGCGGGCCGCGGACTGCGAGAGCTGCGCGGCGCTGCGTGACAGCTCCTCGATGCTCGTGCGCTGTGCGGATGCGCTGTCGGCGGCCCGGCGGGCTCCTGCCGCGGCACGCTCCGCCGACGTATCCAGCGCATCGAAGGCCTCGGCCACACTCGTCGAGAGCGTGGCCTGCGAATGCGCCAGCGTCGCGGTTTCGTCGCTGCGCGAGGCGATGCGCGTGATGCCCTCGATCAGCGCTTCGAGTGCGCGCGTGGCGTCGCGGGCAATGCTCTCCGCGTCGGCGACTTCGCGAGCCGTGGTGTCCATTGCACCGAGCGCGCCGGTGATGTCGTCGCGCACGCGCTGCACGGTCGTCGCGATCGTCTTCGACGCACCCGCACATTCCACGGCGAGCTTGCGGATCTCGTCGGCGACGACGGCGAAGCCGACGCCATCCTCGCCTGCGCGCGACGCCTCGATGGCGGCGTTGAGCGCCAGCAGGTTGGTCTGTCGTGCGATGCGCGACACCGTTGCCACGAACTCTCCCACGCGTTCCGATGCTGGCGCCAACCGGCGCACGCGCTCCGCCGTCGCCCCGACATCCCCGCCGACGCGCACCAACGTGCCCGCGGCCCGCTCGATCGCCTCACGGCTTTCCATCGCCGCACGATCGACCGCCTGTGCGTCGTGCGCCGTGTCTTCCGCCTTCACGCGAGTCGCGTCCGCCGTCTCGCGTGCGCGATGTCCGGCCGCAGCACCTTCACCGGCGCGCAGCCGCTGCTGCATCAGCTCCTCGCTCAACGCGCTCGCGCCGCCCGCTACATCGCCCGCGCGGCGCTGCAGCACGCTGGCCGCCCCGTGTACCTGAATTGCCACCGCCGCCAGTTCGTCCGCCTCGTGCTGCACGGTTTCGATGAGGAGCGTGAGCTCGTCCAGCATGCGATTGAAGCTGCGCTCGAGAAACCCCAGTTCGTCGGCGTGCCGCGCGTCGGCACGCGCGTGCATGTCGCCACGCTCCACCTGTGCCATGCGCTCGCGGGTGCGGCGAATGCGCGTGATCAGCCTGGAGGGCATCTGGATCACCTGCTGCGAAATCACGAGCAGCAGCACGGCGGCGAGCAGCACCTGTGGCCACGCCGCCGCATCGTCGGGCCGAGCGATGCTGTAGCCCCAGCTTGCGAGCAGGAACCCTACCGTCGACGCAAGCGCCGTCACGTAGCCGAGCGACGGGCCGCGGTCGAACGAGTACGGCACGATCGCCAGCACGTACGTGAGCACGAGTACCGGAGACCCGAACAGGTATACGACAGAGCTGATGAGCATCGTGTCGAATACCGCGAACACGTAGCGGAGCCACCAGCGGTATGTGCGCGGTGACAGTCCCACGGTCAGCAACGCCCAGTTCAGCGCGATGGACGTGCAAAACAGCGCTGCGACGGCGATCGGCGACACTTCGGCAAGTCCGAGCCGGAGTCCGGCGATGAGCACGCCGGCGATGAAGATCGTGCTCCAGAATCGCCGTTTCGCCGCCTGACGAAACGTGGCAAAATCTTTCGCACGCTCCTCGTCGAAGAGGGCATGCGTCTCGTCCAGCAGCTCGTCCAGCGTGTCGTCCTGCTCAGGGAGGTACGTCTCGGCCACGGCGTCGGGGGCTGGGTGGGCGCAGTCCCGGGATGTCGGGCACGCGATCTTCCCCAGTGGACGCCCGACGACCTGCCCGGGTCATGCCCTCGCGGATCATGCCCTCGCGGATCATGCCCTCGCCGGTCAGGCCCTCGCCGGTCAGGCCCTCGCCGGTCAGGCCCTCAGGCCGGAAGCAGCTCCACGAGCTGTGCGGCGCGTACGAGGCTGATCACCTGAAGCCCCGCGGCCTCGAGCGCCTCGCGGCCGCCTTCTTCCCGGTCGACCAGGGCCAGAACGCCGAGGACGTGGGCGCCGGCGGCGCGGAGGGACTCGGTCGCCTTGAGGGCGGAACCACCGGTTGTGATCACATCCTCGACCACCACGACCCGGTCACCTTCGGCGAACGGCCCCTCGATGAGCCGCCCGGTTCCGTGTGCCTTGGCTTCCTTGCGCACGGTGAACGCCCGGAGCATCGGGCGACCGTCGCCCGCTTCGGCCGCGAGTGCGCTCGCGTGCGCGATCGCATAGGAGACCGGGTCGGCACCCAGGGTCAGCCCCCCGACGGCGTCGATCGGCCATCCGGTGTCTCGCAATGCGAGCAGCGCCTCACGCCCAATCAGCAGCTGCCCGTCGGGACTCATCGTCGTGAGCCGGCAATCGACATACAGCGAGGAGCGGCGGCCGGAGGCCAACACGAAATCGCCCCGCTTGGCCGATCGGTTGGCCAGCAGGGCGATGAGTCGTTCGCGATCGGACAGCTGACGTTCGGAGGCGGGCGTGCTGGTCAACGGCGAAAGAGGCCCTTCATCTTGCCGAACAAGCCGCCTTTGTCGTCGCCGCCGTTTGCGGGTGGCGCTGCGGGCGCCGTCCCGCCACCCGGAGCCGCCGAGACGCTCCCGACCAAGGCGTCGGAGAATGCCTTGACCGACGGGTAGCGTTCGGCCGGCTGCTTCGCGAGAGCCTTCATGATCACCGATTCCACCGCTGCCGAAAAACTGAGATTCGGCTTGGCCTTGTTGAGCGCGATGGGCGGCTGCGTGAGGAGCTGCGAGAACAGTTCGCGCGGCGACTTGCCGGTATACGGCAAGCAGCCCGTCATCAGGAAATAGGCGATTGTGGCCAGCGAGTATTGATCGGCAGCAACGCCCACGAGCTCGCCGGAGAGCGCCTCGGGTGCCACATACATGAGCGTGCCGACGAAGAAGCCCGCGCGGGTGAGTCGCTGGTCGGGTGCAGCGTCGGTATCGGCGGCGATGCCGAAGTCGAGGAGCTTCACATGACGGGTCGCGGGGTCGTACATCACGTTCTCGGGCTTGAGATCGCGGTGCACGATTCCGGCATCATGGGCAGCCTGCACGGCGCCGCAGATCTGACTCATGATGTCCGCGACTTCCTTCGGGGCCAGTGGTCCCGATTTCTCCGCGTACTTGTCGAGGATCTCGCCACTCGCCCATTCGATGGCGAGGTAATAGCGATCACCGTCCGACTGCCCGTAGTCTAGGGTGCGGATGATGTTCGGGTGTTCTACCCGTACGCCGAACTGCGCCTCGCGGAGAAAACGCGCGACGGCGGTCTTGTCGTGCTGCAGCTTTTCGCGCAGCACCTTCAGGGCAACGGTTCCGTGCTGGGAATGGTCCGCGCGAAAGACGGTCGAAGTTCCTCCTTCGCCGACCTTCCCGCGAACCGTGTAGCCGGCCAGCGTCGTTCCGACTAACGTCTCGATAGACACGGGGCGAACGTAACGTCAGTAAGCGGTCGCAGGCAAGGCGGCACGAACGTTCCTTTCCGATGGTATCACCGCGGGCAGTCGCCGAGCGCCTCTCCCGTGTCCTCTTTTTCGCAGTTGGAGCCTTTCTCGCCATGCGCCAGTCGTATCCTGCGCCCCGATCCGGACTGCTTGCTCGTCATGGGAGTGCTTCCCGGGTCGGGCGACGCGTCTTCGTTGCCGGACTGGCTCTGGGCAGCCTCGCGCTCAGCGGATGTGCAGGAAGTCGCAGCGTCGGAGCGCCGGCCGGCGACCCCTCGACCACCGCGCCAGGCGGTCGGGGTGGCCGTGGAGCCGGCGCGGCGGTTCCGCCGGGCGCCGAGATGCAGGGGCTGTATCGCGGGATGGGACTTGTGTCGGGGGTCGGCGCGATTCCGTTCGTCACGTCGGTGTCGTTCCTGCGATCGTCGACGCCCGACAGCACGCTGACGCTCCTGGCGATGTCGCTCCCCGCGCGCGCGCTCGGTTTCACGCGCGAGAACGATCGCTATGCGGCGGTATATGTGGTGCGCGTCGAACTGCGGCAGGGCGGCACGCTGGTGCGTCAGCTCGAAGCAAAGGAAACGGTTCGCGTGCCGACATTCCGCGAAACGTCGCGGACCGACGAGAGCGTGATCTGGCAGCAGTTTCTCCGGCTGGCACCGGGTCGCTACGGCATGACGATGGTGGTGCGCGACGAGGGCGGCATTCGGAACGCTGCCGAGGAAGTGAGCATCGAGGTGCCACGCCTCGCGCCCGGTGCACTCGGTTCACCGATCGCCGTGTACGAGATCATCCCGCGCGGCTCGGTCGATTCGCTGCCGCGGTTGCTCGCACGTCCGCGCAGCACGGTCACGTTCGGTGCGGATTCCATCCTGCCGGTCTACATCGAGGCCACCGGCGCCGATGCGCCGTCGCGCGTGGATGCACGCGTCATCGGTGAAGGCGACCAGCTGTTGTGGGAAGGCACGGCCGACATGACGCAGCGTGGCGACATCCGCAGCGCCACCCTCGGTGTGCCCGTCGCGAAGATGGGCATCGGTGTCTCGACGCTGTCCATCGCGGCGCAGGGCAAGGCCGACACGGTGCGCACGCGTCTGCTCGTGAGCCTCGGTGACGACCTGCCCATCGCGAGCTTTCAGGAGATGTTGGGCTACCTGCGCTACTTCACGCCGCCAGAGCGACTGAAAGGCTTGCGTGAGGCTGGCGCAGTGCAGCGCGCGGCGCTCTGGAGCGATTTTCTGCGCAGCACGGATCCGTTGCCGGGCACTCCCGAGCACGAGGGGCTTCGTGATTACTTTGCGCGCATCCGGCAAGCCAACCTGCGCTTCCGCGATGACGCCCAGGTCGGGTGGATGAGCGATCGCGGCGCGGCATTCCTCGGCCTCGGCGATCCCGACCAGATCTACGACTCGGGCTTCAACGACGGGAGCATGCGGGCGCGGCAACAAGTGTGGGAGTACCGCGCGCAGCGCTTGCAGCTCGTCTTCCAGGACCAGACAGGTTTTGGACGGTGGCGTCTCCCGCCCAACCAGATGGCCGATCTGCAGAATGCCATCCGCCGCCGACTCGCTGGACTTCCGTGAGCCCTGGTACCAAGCCCTGCGCCTGAGACGCTGTGACTGATGCAGTAAAGGAAGTGAAGCTTCCCGCCGCACCGCGACTGTTCCTGGTCGATGGGTATGCCCTGATCTACCGCGCGTTCTTCGCGCTCATGAGTCGCCCACTGGTGACGAGCCGCGGAGAGAACACGTCGGCCGCGTGGGGCGTCGCGAATTTCCTGCGGCGCCTCCTCGCCACGCACCAGCCCGAACTGCTTGGCTGGGTGCACGACAAAGGGTCGTCGTTTCGCGAGGATCTGTATCCCGAGTACAAGGCGACGCGTGCGAAGCTCTCGGAAGAGCTGCAGTCGGATTTCGATCGCGGTCTCGAGCGCATCATGCAACTGCTCGCCGCGTATGACGTGCCCGTTATGTCCGTTTCGGGCTACGAAGCCGACGACGTCATCGGCACGCTCGCCAAGCAGGGTGTGGATGCCGGATACAACGTCGTGATCGTGTCGGGCGACAAGGACTTCCAGCAGTTGGTGCGGCCAGGGGTGTGGCTGTTGAACCCGGGGCGTGGCGGTCCCGCCAGTGTGGAAGAGCAGTGGGTTGGCGTCGAGAATGGCAGCGACCGTTTGGGTGTGCCACCGGATCGCGTGATCGACTATCTCGCGCTCGTGGGCGACAGCTCCGATAACGTGCCGGGCGTGAAGGGTATCGGAGAGAAAGGCGCGCAGGAGCTCATTCAGCAGTTCGGAGCGCTCGAGGACATTCTCGCCCACGTCGACGAGATCACGAAGAAGCGACCGCGGGAGGCACTGCAGGCACAGGCCGATTCGGCGACGCTCTCGAAGCAGCTCGTGACGATCCACTGCGACGTGCCGATCACGCTCGAGCCGGAGAAGCTCAAGGTCGGCTTGCCGGATGTGCAGGCGCTGCGTCATCTGTTTCTCGAACTCGAGTTCACGTCGATGTTGCGCGACGTGGGGGGTAGCGCGACCGCGACTGCGACCGCGAGTGGTCCGTCGAACGTGTCGCATCCGGTCGCAGGTGAGGGTGACGGAACAGCGGCAACGTCGATCACGATGCCGGTGGTGGGCGGAAGACCGCCCGCACCTGCGGTAACGGTGGGCCCGAGCGGCGTGGCGATGCTCGCCGACGCGACGTACCGGACCGTCGACACGCTTCCCGCGCTCGAGGCGCTCCTCGTGCGCGTCCGCTCGGTACCGTACATCGCGATCGATACCGAGACGGTATCGACCGCAGCGTCGCCCAACACGATCGATCCGCTGCACGCGAAGCTGGTCGGGCTGTCCATCGCGGTGGCACCCGGTGAGGCCTACTACCTCCCGTTTGCGCACCGGCGCGACGACGGCGGCGGGAATCTCGCGCTGCTGTCCGGTGATGCCGGCATTGCGGGCGCACGCATCAACGCGGGAGTCGCCGAGACCACGAACCTGCCCGCGTTCGACAGCGCAGAGCTGGCACCGCTGCGCGCGATGCTCGAGGACGCGAGCGTGCCCAAGATCGCGCAGAACGCCAAGTACGACGTGCTGGTGTTGCGCGGTGCGGGCGTTCGCATGGCTGGGCTCGAATTCGACACGATGCTCGCGAGCTACGTGCTCGATCCGGGCCGGCGGTCACATGGGCTCGACCTGCTCGCGCTCGAGTTCCTCGGCCACAGTATGACGCCATACGAGGGGCTGTGCGGCAAGGGCAAGAGCCAGCTGCCGTTCGACGTGGTACCGGTAGATGCCGCCCGCGATTACTCGTGCGAAGACGTCGACGTCACGATGCGCCTGCGCGCGCTCTTCGAGCCCGCGCTCGTGGAGCATGGCATGCTCGAGCTGCTGATGACCGTCGAGGTGCCGCTTGTCGAGGTGCTGGCCGAGATGGAGTGGGAAGGCATCGCGATCAATCTCGACTGGTTCGCGTCGCTCAAGACGCGATTCCAGGCCGAGCGGGAAAAGGTGGAACGCGCGATCTATGCGGAGGCCGGCGAGGAGTTCAACATCAACTCCAATCCGAAGCTGCGTTCGATCCTGTTCGAGAAGCTCGGGCTCCCCGTGAAGAAGAAGACGGCGACGGGGCCCAGCACCGATGCGAGCGTGTTGCAGGAGCTGGCGGAGGAAGGCCACACGCTGCCGACGTTGTTGATGGAGTATCGCGAGCTGTTCAAGCTGGAAGGCACGTACATCGATTCACTGCCGAAGCTCGTGCACCCGCGCGACCGACGATTGCACACGTCGTTCAACCAGACGGTTGCTGCAACGGGCCGGCTGTCATCGACCGATCCCAACCTGCAGAACATTCCGATCCGTCGTGAACTTGGCCGGGAAATACGCCGCGGCTTCGTGCCGCGTGCGGGATGGCAGCTGCTCTCGGCGGACTACTCGCAGATCGAGCTGCGCCTGCTCGCGCACCTCTCCGCGGACCCGTCGTTCGTGCAGGCGTTCCGTGCCGGTGGCGACATTCACCGTCAGACGGCGGCGATCATCTTCAACGTGGACCTGGCCCAGGTCACGAGCGACATGCGCGCGCGCGCGAAGACGATCAACTTTGCGACGATCTACGGGCAGGGAGCACACGCGCTGTCCCGGCAGTTGCGCATCTCCAACGTGGAAGCGAAAGCGTTCATCGACACGTACTTCGAGCGCTTCGCCGGTGTGCGCAGCTTTCTCGAGGGGTGCGTGGTCGAGGCGAAGCAGCGGGGGTATGTCGAGACGTTGTTCAAGCGTCGGCGCTACGTGCCCGAACTGCGCGAGCGCAATCACAACATCCGCGCGTTCGGCGAACGCGTGGCCGCGAACGCGCCAATCCAGGGCTCGGCAGCGGACCTGATCAAGATCGCGATGATCCGCATTCACCATGCACTGGAGCGCGATCGGTTTGCCTCGCGCATGCTGCTGCAGGTACACGACGAACTCGTCTTCGAGGTCGCGCCGGACGAAACCGAGGCGTTGCGAGGGCTCGTGAAGGGCGAGATGGAAGGAGCGGCCGCGCTCGACGTGCCGTTGCTTGCGGAAATGGGCATGGGTTCCGACTGGGTGGCGTCCAAGTCCTGAGCGCTCGCAGGCTCTCGCACTTTGCACGGAAACCGGGGGGACGCAATAGCTCCACCTTGCGCACCACGGCAACAACAGTCCGCTAATGCATTGCTATGCAACGACTTGAATCGATCCATCCGGTTCGGCATCGGGGTTGCCTTGGAGGTCGGGTGTGGGGCGCTGAAGTGCAAGGCGCCTCGACCTTCAAGACCAGCGTGCCCGGTGTGGTGCACGACCGAGGACCACGAATGCCTTCATCACGAACCAAGCGCGGCTTTACCCTGATCGAGCTGCTCATCGTGGTCGTCATCATTGGCGTTCTGGCCTCGATCGCGATTCCGAAGTTTCAGAGCGCGAAGGGCAAGAGCTACGCCGCGGCGCTCCGGAGTGACCTCAAGAACCTTTCGGTGTCGCAAGAAGACTACTTCTACAACAACGCCAATTACTCGACGTCGATCGGGGACCTCAGCTTCTCTCCCACGACCGGCGTGACGCTCACCATCACCGAGGCCACCGGCGCCGGCTGGTCAGCCACCGCAACGCATCCGTTGGCCACGCCGCAAACGTGTGCGGTGTACTACGGCAACGCGGCGCAGGTGGCGCCCGCGACGGCCCAAAGCCAGGTGACGTGTCAGTAGTACAGCGGTCGTACTGCCCCCCCTGACAGTCATCCGGGAACGTCGGCCTGCTTCTGCATGCCGGCGTTCGTCGTTTGTGGCAGCGCGTCGCTGCACGCCTCCCCCTGCGCTATTCTGCGTCGTGCAGAACGACGAACAGCTTCCGGCGATCGCCCAAGACGGGGATGACGAGCGTCGTACCCGGCGCTTGCGCGAAGCCACACGCGATGCCGACGCGCGTGAGTTCGAGCGACGTCGTGCGGGCATGATCCACGCAATGGACGGCGGGCTCTGGTTGCACCGCCACGTCTGGAAAGGTCAGCCGATGGTACACATGGTGAGCACCGATCGCATGCGACTGCTGTCGTATGGCCGGGCGATCGGCATACCCGCGCATCGGCTGCAATACAAACCGCTCAAGGACCCGCGTACCGGTATCCGTCGCGAAGCCTGGCACTGGGATCTTGGCGGGCCGGTGAGGCCCTAGGGAACTGCAGAAGCGGAACTGCAGAAGTGGAACGGCAGAAGCTGGAACTGCAGAAGCCGGGACGGCGGCGTGAGAGTTCAGCCCCGCAGAAGTAGGCCCGCGATGGCGCCGGCGAGAATGAGCCAGACGGAATTGATGCGGCGATGGAGCAGGAGCATCGAGACTGCCGCAATCAGTATCGTTGGTATGTCGAGCAGCGCGGCGCGGGCGAGTTGCAGGGATACGACGGCCATCAGGGCGAGTGATGCGACGTTGACACCGTCGAGGATCGCACCCGTTGATGGCGAACGGCGAATCCGCGGCACGAGTGGACCGCTGAGTGCGACGAAGACGAATGCCGGCAGGAAGATACCGACCGTGCCAACGGTGGCACCTGCAGGACCCGCAAGCAGGTAACCGACGAATGTTGCGGCGGTGAACAAAGGCCCCGGCGTGATCTGGCCTACGGCGATCGCATCCAGCAGTTGCTGCTCGGTCAACCATCCCAGCCGTTGCACGAGGTCCTCACGCAGAAAGGCGAGCAGTACGTAGCCGCTACCGAACACCACTGCGCCGATCTTGAGGAATACGGTGAACAGTGGCCACAGACCGAATGGCGCCGCCACCGTCACACCTGCCGCGACCGCTGCACTTGTTGCACCGACGGTGCCTGCACTCTGACTCAGCGCGAAGCCCGCGACAGCGCGGTCGTTGCCGGCGGAATCGGAAGCCATGCCGCCCGGCGCGCGTCGCACTCGTACGCGATGCAGCAGCAGCATCAGAACGCCAGCCGCTGCAAGCGTCGCTATCTCGTTCACCCCGGCCACAACGGCGATTGCGACAGCGATGGCGACCACCACATGCCAACCCGACGTCAGCGCCGTACGACCGAGAGCGTACAGCGCCTGTGCGACGATGGCGATCGTGACAGCCTTGACCCCGTAGAGCAGTCCCGTTGCGACGGGCAAGGTACCGTAACGCACGTACAGCGCGGCGATCCCGGACACGATGCCCGCCGCCGGCAGGATGAAACAGACCCCCGCGACGATCAGCCCCTTCCACCCCCCACGCGCATGCCCGACATGCATCGCGAGCTCGCTGGAGTTGGGCCCGGGAATGAGGTTCGTCGCCCCGAGAAAGTCGATGAACTGTTCGCGCGACAGCCAGCCGCGCCGGCGCACGACTTCGTCGTCCATCATGGCGATGTGTGCGGCGGGGCCACCGAATGCAGTGGTACCCAGCCGGAGAAACAACCACGCGATCTCCGTCAGTGCCGTCACGCGGCCGCCAATCGCTCGAGCGATGCTGCCTCGTCGCGCAGCCAGTCCGCCTCGGCCAGCAACGCGGGCTGCAGCGCCGGATCGCGACGGAAGGTGAAGTACGCGCGCGCGCGTTGCCGGGCACGCCGCAGGCGATCCCCATAGCGGAAATCACTGCTTGCCGACGGAATCAGCGAGAGTAGGAATAGGAGTGCCCACCATGGCCCGGCCAGCCAGCCGACTAACGCCGTCAGCGCGCTATATGACAGCAGCACCAGCACCGTACCGACGACCAGCGTGCGCATGGCGGGCTCATCGCGCGTGCTGACGTTGCGAGTCGCCAGTGCGCGCGCAATTCGCACCGGGAGAAAATGCGTGAGCCGCCCCCAGAGCACGACCGGGAAAAGCGCGAGAGCGATGCAGCCTTCACGAATCGCGAATCGCACCCCCGCGGTGGCATCGGATTCGATTGCCAGGTCGTGCACATCGATCTGTGCACCGGCGAGTCGGTTACGGAATGCTACCATGCGCGACTCGAACACCGACGCGCGTGTGACTCCATCACCTCGCGCGTTGTCCTCGGCGAGCCGCAGCAAACGCTGTGCACGGTCGAGGCGTCGCACGATTGCCAGCGTCGTCGACAACGGCGTCACGTCGTCCCCGACCTCCCGTGTGGGCTCGACGAGTGCGGCCAGTGTGTCGCCCACCAGTCGGATGCGGCGCTCGTCGTCCGCCGTCTCGAAGTTCAGCGTGACTGCAGAGAGTCGCGTCGCCACCGCATCCGTGAGCGCCGAAACAGTTGCTTGGCCATCAAGAAAGCTGTCGACGTCGAGTGGCTCGCCGATCTGCACCAAGACCCGCGATCTCGGCTCCTCCTTGCACTCGAACAGCAATCCGACCGGTACGATGCGGATACCACGCACCGCTCGCTCGTGCTGCGCCATGAGCGTCATACGGGCAAGTCCGGTGCGCAATGGCGCCAGACGCGGTTCGTCGTGACTTTTCCCCTCCGGGAAGATCACGATCGCTGCTCGCTCGGCGAGGGCCGAAGCGACGGCACCGAATGCCGCTGCGTTGCGCTCGGGATCGGCGGTGAGGCCCGTGCTTGCTGTTACACTCGCTGTTGAAGTCGCTGTTGCATTCGCCATCTCGGCTGCCCGCGCCTTGGTCTCGTCTGTGACGCGGCGCAGAGGCACGACACCCACGCGATGAAGAAACGACGCAACGAGCGGGTTCTCGAAGATCGTGGCTTTGGCCGTGAAGCGCACACGACGCTCCACGCACGCAGCGACCACCAGC
>DASQZA010000098.1:0-51422 GCA_035638935.1 Gemmatimonas sp.
TTCGGATTCCCGGTCGTGCCGAAGGGCGAGGCGCGCGTGCGATGCCAGGTCAGCGCCGCGCACACGAAGGACGATCTCGACACGGTCGTCGCGGCGTTCGTGGAAGTCGGTCGGGAGCTCAAGCTGGTCGCGTAGCAGGGCAGCGACCACAGCAACTGCAACAGCAACGGCAACCGCGGCTCACGCGGAGGGCGCGGAGGACCGCGGAGGGACGCGGAGGCTCGTCATGCGGCGGGGCGGTTGTTGTTCACTCTTTTTGAATGGTGGGGTTTGTCGCATGCCACGGAACCACCATGCATAAAAAGTCGTAAAACGGAATTGACGGGATCGAGCCTCCGCGTATCTCCGCGATCCTCCGCGACCTCCGCGTGAACCGCGGTTGCTGTGTGGCAGTGCTCCGCGTCCCTCCGCTCCTCCGCGGTCTCCGCGTGAGCCGCGGTTGCTGTTGGCTGTTGGCTGTTCAAGAATCGATCGGGACCGACTAACGAACTAGGGCGCAGCTGCTCCGTACGGCACTCCCGCGCGCGCTTTCACGACGCGGGACCCGCGTACCCAGAAACGCAGCGGCAGCTCAACTCCGCGTGTGATGCCGATGCGCGGGCCGGCGAGAATTTCCGCATCGCGCACCACCTCGCCCGCGCGAATCGTGATGCGGCTCCCTCCCGTCAGCAGTGCGCCGTCGTGCGCTCGATCGATGCCCAGCGCCGCGCACAGTTTGCCCGGCCCATTGCACAGCTCCAGGTCCGAGCGCGCCGCGGGCCGTCGTGCGCGCATCCGCTCGATCCCCTCGAGGGGCACCAGTGCGCGAATCAGCACCGCGCTGCCGAATCCCTCCTCCAGCGTGACGGCATTCATGCACCAGTGCATGCCGTAGATGCGATACACGTAGCACGTCCCCGGCCCGCTGAAGAGATGCCACGTGCGGGGCGTGCGTCCGGCAACGGCGTGGCACGCGGGATCGTGAGGTCCGAGGTACGCCTCGGTCTCGATGATGCGCCCGCTGACCAACCCCAGCTCGTCCTCGACTTCGAGCACCGCACCGATCAGCTCGCGGGCGACGAGCTCAGGGGCACGATCGTAGAAGGCCGCCCCGTAGGGAGCGGCCTTCTGACGAAATCGATCGGTCCGCCTTGCGTTCACCCGGCGAGAACCAGCACTGAAATTGACCGCGCGACTACCGCTTGGCGGCCTTCGCAGCCTTCTTCGCCGGGGCCTTGGCAGCCTTTTTCGCCGCCGGTGGAGCTGCGGCCTTGGCCGGAGCCTTTGCAGGCCCTCTCGCGGCTTTGGCCGGTGCGCTCGCGGGCGCCTTTGCTGCTGTCTTAGCCGCCTTCTTGGTCGGTGCCTTGGCGACCTTGGCGGCAGCTTTGGCTCCACGAGCAGGAGCGGGCGCAGAAGCCGGCGCCGTGTCTTCCGGTGAGGCCTCGGCAGACCGGTCGATGACCGTTTCAGGCGTGGGTGAGGTGGGTGAAACGGACGGGACTGGGCCCGCCTCACTCCCAGCGTCGTCCGTCGCAGCCACCGGTGTAGACGCTGCAGCCGTCGCTGCAGGGAGGCTTCCACCAGGTCGTGGAACCATGCCGACCATCAACAGGTCGGCCGACGGAGCACCAGCACCCTTTCGGCCGCCCATGCCACGCGGCGCCACCCCCCGATGCGACATCCCGCGCGGCGGAGCCGGCGGTGCATTGAGTGCTGCGGCGACCTTGAGGGCCTGATCCGCCGACTTGAGCTGCTCCACGATCTCCGGAGCGTCCGCAGCGCGAGCAACTTCGAAATCGTTGCCGCGCCGGCGCAGGTCGACCATGCCGGCATCGTGCGCGTCCTGCAGTACCCGCTCGAAGTTCCGCGCGGACAGCGACTCGCTGTCGCGTCGCAGGATGCCGTGCGCGGCCTGGCGCACCGCACTCGCACTCGTCGTCTGTTCACCCTGCACCAGCGACTCGACTGCACGCCGTACGAGGTCGAACGCCTCGCTGCGCGTGAGCCGCTCACCGGACGTGCCGATCGATTCGGCGACTGACGCACCGAACGCGGGCGTCGAATCCACGGCGGCCGATGCCGGTGCCGCCGCCACTCCACCGGCTGCACTCTCGACACGCGGCTCACGATCACGATCGCGGCCACGACCCCGGCCTCGATCGCGGTCGCGGTCCCGCCCGCGACCACGATCGCCATCACGCGATGGTGCACCGGCGGTCGCGGCAGTCGCGACGGTCGCGGCAGCCGCAAAATCGGGTTCGGGAATCGGCGCCGAGGTGAACTCCGGCTCGCGCGGAGCGACGGCCGCTGCTTCAGCGCTGTCCTGCGATACGGTTTCCCCCGCGGCGTCCACGCTCTCGTCACGTGCCTCGTCACGTGCCTCGTCGCGCGTCTCGTCACCGCGCTCGCGGTCACGTCCACGGCCGCGGCGCCCACGGCGCCCGCGACGATCATCGCGTTCACGCTCGCGACGGGCGTCCGACGCGCTCTCCGTCTCGGGGCTCGCATCCGGGGCGGCGATGATCGCGGCTCCGTCCGGCATGTCGATCTCGAGCTGCCCGCTCTCGAGCTTGGTGACCTTGAGCAATCCCTTCTGCGACGCTTCCTGCACGAAGCGCGAGAACTTCGGATGGCCGAGGTTCTTCTCGTCGAAGGAATTGTCGATCTCCTGCATGACCTGCTTGAGGCGGTCGGAGCGCATCACGTCGCCGTTGCGCTTCATGCGCGTGACCGACTCCTTCACCAGCTCCCAGGGGTCCCAGCGCGTGCTCTCTTCCTCGGAGTTCTTGACCAGGCCGGCGAGTGCGTTGTACGAGTAGTACTCGTCGCAGTTCATCACGAGCAGATCGCTCGACGACTCGCGGATGCCGACGCCGATCACGTACTTGCCGTACTCCTTGAGCTTGATGACGAGGCTCGAGAAATCGGAGTCGCCGGAGAGCAGGATGATCGTGCCGATCTCGGGGCGCGTGAACACCAGCTCCATCGCATCGATCGCGAGACGGATGTCGGTCGCATTCTTCTTCGACGTGCCGTACGCCGGCGCGAAGATGAGGTCGATCGACGACTCCGTGAGGGGCACGATGTACGACGGGTAGCGACGCCAGTCGGCGTAGGCACGACGGACCGCGACCTTGCCCTTGATGATGTCGCTCGAGAGGAGCGAGTGCAGTTCCGCCTGCAGGTCGGAGCGGATGCCCATCGTCACGTTGTCGAAGTCGATGAGCAGCGCGGCGTTCGGTGCGTGCACCGAGGGGCTGCCGGCGGCAGCGGTGGTGGCGGTCATCGCCTGCGGACCGCTGTGGAACGGGGCGACGGCGCGGCGTGGAGCCGGCGACGGCCGGATGTGGCGTGGTGGCATCAAAAAGGAATCCTACCCGGAATGCGAAACAGTGTGATCGAGCGCAATGGCGCGCGCGAGTTCTCGTCGCCGGATGACACCGCTTCCCGTCATGGGGAAGCTGTCGAAGAAGCGCACGAGATCAGGAGTCTTGTAGGCGGCCATCGTCTCCGTCGCGAATCGCTTGATTTCGCTCCCGGTGATGACGGCGCCCTCGACGGGCACGATGCACGCGCAGACCTGTTCCCCCAGCACATCATGGGGCAACCCGATCACGCAGACATCGTCGACGGCCGGATGCGCACGCAGACGATCCTCGAGCTCGCGCGGGTAGAGCTGGTAGCCCCCGCGCGAGATCGTCTCCTGCCGCCGCCCGACGATCTTCACATAACCATCCTCATCGATGATCCCGAGATCACCGGTGAGAAAGAACCCTTCCGGCGTATGCACCTTGGCAGTCTCCGCCGGCATGCGGAGATAACCCCGCATCAAACCAGACCCGCGTACGGCGATTTCACCGACCGCTTCCGGGCCGTGCAACTGTCCCGTCCTGATGTCGACGGCCATCACCTCGACGCCCGGCAAGGCGCATCCTACGCTGCCGACACGGCGATCTTCGCTGTCGTCGGCGCGCGTGATGGTGACGATCGGCCCGGTCTCCGTGAGTCCGTACGCCACGTGCACGTCGCACCAGCGACGGACGCGTCGAACCAGATCTTCGGCCACCGAACTCCCGGCGATCACCCCAGTGCGCAGGGAGCGCAGCCGGGACGGGTCGAACCCCTCCTCTCGCATGAGGAGGTGAAACAGGGTGGGAACCCCATGCAGCACGGTGACCGACCGATCGGCGATCAGCGCCAGTGCACCCGTCGGATCAGACACGGGCTGAATCACCAGTGTCGCACCCGCCGCCATCGTCCCCACCATCACACCGAAGCCGAAGAGCGCGAACATCGGCATCGCCACGAGCACTCGATCCGTCGGCAGCACGCCGAGGATCGTGGCACTCTGCACTGCATTCTGCACCACGGCGGCATGCGAAAGACGCACCCCCTTGGGCTTGCCCATCGTGCCCGACGTGTAGAACACCGCGAGATCCGCCGCATCGTCGAAGGATGCGGGACGCGGGTAAGCCCGACCTGATCCGCTCGAGACGAGATCCTCGAACTGAAAGATCCGGTCATCGTACCACAGGTCTTCATCGCCAACGGTCACGACGTACTGCAGGTCCGGCAGCTCGCCGAGCAGATCCTCGAACCGCTGCAGGTAATCGACGCCACCGTAGTTCTCGATGGTGACGACCGCACTCGCTTCGGCATGGCGCAGCTGGTAGCGCAGTTCATGCGCACTGAGCTGCGGACTCACCGGCACGACCACCGCACCCAGCTTCGCGCACGCGAGCAGGGTGATGATCCACTCTACGGTGTTCGGCAGATTCACCGCGACGCGATCGGCAGCGCCGAGACCGAGTTCGGAGAATGCCGCGGCGAGGGACGACGCTTGCGCGTCGACCTGCCCGAAGCTCCATGTCCGATCGCCCGTCATCACGAGCGGGCGCTCCGGGACTTCCCGGGCGAGCCCCTCGATGAGCGGGGCAAGGGACCACGACGTTGCCATTCCACTCCAGCGCGTGCGGGGTGCGACACCATGCGACACCTATGGTGTAGCCACGTAAATTATCTAGCATGAAGGAGATGCGGAAGCCGACCCCGCCATTGTCGGTGGCGCCCACCCCCGGGAAACCCGCACGGTCGGCGGCGCGTACGGACGCACGTGCGGAGGGTCTGCAGCCCGTCGTTACGGGGTCCAGGCCCCGGCGACAGTCTCGCGCTCCGTTCCGCACACGTCTCTTCGCCGTACTGCTGCTCTTCGCGCTGATTCCCACCATCGTGGTGACACTGGTCTGGGCCGGTACGGCCAGCCGGGCACTGTCGCTCATGTCGGCGGGGTCGGCATGGGAGCGCATTGCGACGAGTGGCGAGGGGGCGTTGGCGGCAGCGCGAGCCGCTCCACTCACACCGGAGCAGCAACGGGCACTGGACACGCACGAGGCCGAACTCCGGCAGTCGGTGGAGCTGGCGACGCGTTTCAACTACGTCGCCAGCCGGACGATGCGCCTCATTCTGGTCGGCGCACTGTTCATGGTCGTGCTGGTGGCACTCGGCGCGTCCCGCGTTGCCGGACATCTCAGCCGGCAACTGAGCCGGCCGCTCGACGAACTGGTGGGATGGACCGGATTGATTCGGCGGGGAGACGCCATTCCCGAGCAGACTGGCCGGCGGGGCGCGCCGGAGTTCGAGACCCTTCGCAGCGGAATGCGCAACATGGCGGCAGAGCTCGAAATCGGACGGCGACGTGCCCTCGAAGCGGAACGTGCTGAAGCGTTTCGCGAATCGGCGCGACGGTTCGCGCACGAGCTGAAGAATCCGCTCACGCCGATCCGCTTCGCCGTCGAGCGATTGCGCCGCACCATTCCGGACGATCTTCGCGAGACGGTCGACGTGCTCGCGGAGGAATCCGCGCGACTGGAAACGATGGCGCGCAGCTTCGCGCAGTTCGGCCGCCTGCCCGATGGCACGGCCGCAGAGATCGACGTCGTGGAGTTGGTGACCCGCGTCGCGCGCTCGGCGGTGCCGGAGCGACTGACACTCACGATCGATGCGGCGCCTGAGCTTCCCCTGCTGCTCGGCTATCACGAGCCACTCGTGCGCGCGGTGACCAACGTGCTGCTCAACGCGGTGGATGCCTGCGGCGAGACCGGCCGGATCGTCGTCGTGGTGCGGCCCGACTCCGTGGATGGTCGACCTGCAATCTGCATCGTCGTGCGCGACAGCGGGTGCGGTGTGGCGCCGGAGGTGATTGCGCGGATGTTCGACCCGTACGTCACGACCAAACCCGGCGGCACTGGGCTCGGATTGGCCATCGCCCGGCAGACGGTGGCAGCACACCGCGGATCGATCGAGGCAACGAGTAGCGTAGGCGAAGGCACGGAGATGCGGATGCGACTGCCACTCAACGGAGTTCAGGAATCATGATTGCACGAGCGATGTTGCAACCAGCCTCGCGCGCAGGGCTGCGCGAAGAGATCGAGACGCAGGTCAAGGCAGCCGTACGCGCGGCGCAGGACGCCGCGAACGAGGCGGGCCAGGAAGTCACCGTGCGGGAAGGCGGACGTCATGTCCTCGTGCTTCCGGACGGAAAGCGACTCGTCGTCAACGGCAACGACGTGCACTACGACGGCGAGCCACCACTCGGGATCGAGGGAATGTTGGCGCCACCGCCGTACAATCCGAACGAGGTGCCGGACGGCGTCGTCGACATCGTGATGACACTGGGCGCAACGGTGGTGCTCTGTGTGGTGGGATTTCCGGTGGCTCGCGCATTTGGTCGATGGCTCGACCGCCGCGGCACGGCGCCAACGGTGCCGAGCGACCTGGTCTCGCGCCTCAACGGGATCGAGCAGGCCGTGGAAACCGTCGCCGTCGAAGTCGAGCGCATCAGCGAGGGACAGCGCTTCACGACCAAGCTGCTGAACGACCGCGCCACGCGAGAACTCGCGGAGCCGATGGTCGCTGGATCCAGCACGCGTGGCTGAAGGGTCGAGCGCAAAGCCGCTCGTGCTCATACAATAGAAGAAGATGCCGAGCGTCCTGATCGTCGACGACGAACCGAATATCCGTCGGATGGTGGGCGCGCTGCTCGCGGCCGAAGGGTATGATGTGCGCGATGCAGCCGACGGCGCGACGGGCCTCGCATTGGCCGGCGTGGTGGAACCGGATGTGGCGCTGATCGACCTCATGATGCCCGGTGAGCTCGACGGATTGGGGCTGCTGGCCCGTCTTCGCGAACGCCGCCCCGACCTGCCGGTCGTGATGATGAGCGGTCGTGCGGGGCTCACCGATGCGGTGCGCGCCACGAAGCTCGGGGCATTCACCTTTCTCGAGAAGCCGCTCACGCCCGAAGGTGTGGTGCTCGCGCTGGCGTCCGCCTTCGAGCTGCGACAGGCGCGCCGCGCGGCGCAGGCGTTGCGCGAAGATCTGGGCATCAGCGGAGAGATGATCGGCGAGTCGCCGGTCATGCGCGACGTGCGCGCGCTGATCGCGCGCGTCGGGCCGACGGATGCACGCGTGCTGATCACCGGGGAGTCCGGGACGGGCAAGGAGCTCGTGGCTGCGGGCCTTCATCTCGCGAGCCCGCGACGCGACCGCCCCTTCGTGCGGGTGAACTGCGCGGCGATCCCGCGTGACCTCGTCGAAAGCGAGATGTTCGGGCACGAGCGCGGCGCATTCACCGGTGCCACCGAACGACGCATCGGCCGCTTCGAGCTCGCGCATACCGGAACGCTGTTCCTCGATGAAGTCGGCGACCTTGGCGCGGAAGCGCAAGCGAAGCTGCTCCGCGCGATCGAGGCGCGCGAGATCGAGCGTGTCGGGGGCGGCAAGCCGATCCGCATCGACGTGCGCATTCTCGCCGCGACCAACAAAGATCTCACGCGCGCCGTCGCCGATGGCTCGTTCCGCGAAGACCTGTTCTTTCGTCTCAACGTGATTCCGATCGCGCTGCCGCCGCTGCGCGACCGCCCCGGTGACCTGCCCGCGCTCGTGCGGAACTTCGCGAGTCGCCACCGGTCGCGCACCGGGCGCCCACTCGTCGGTTGGCGAGATGATGCCATCGCTGCGCTGTCCGCGTATCGCTGGCCCGGCAACGTGCGCGAGTTGGCGAACATCGTGGAACGGCTCGCGATCCTGCATGCCGGGGGAGAGCTCACGTCCCGCGACGTGCGTGAAGTCCTCCCGTCGGGCGGTGATCACCTGCGGGGTCTCGAGAGTGCAAGCGGCGCGGGGCGCACGACGGCGACCGCGATCGCTGCCGATGCTGCGGCGGATGCCACTGTCGAACTGATGGTGCCACTCAGCGATGCGCTCGACAGCTACGAACGGCGACTGATTTCAGCTGCGCTGGCGCAGAGCGATGGCAACGTTGCGGAAGCTGCGCGACGCCTGCAGACGGACCGGCCGAACCTGTACCGACGGATGCGGCGGCTCGGGCTCGCCTCACCCGGTGAGTGATACGAAGTGATACGAATCGACACGGTCTCTTCCCTCACGGTGGACATCGCGTCGCGTGTTCCGCTGGACGAGGTACGGTACGGGACCTGCCCTTCCGCATGCCGAACCCAAGCTGGAGTGTAGTCATGTCGTCGAGATGGACATTCTTTACCCCGCTGCTCGTGGCGCTCACCGCGGTCTGCGTCGTGGCATCGGACACGGAGCTCGCGGCGCAGGAGCGTCCGCGGTCGGAGTCGCATCGCATCGGTGGCGTTCCGCGCGAGACGGCGCGCGAGATCATCGCGCTCTGGAATCGTCCGGGAACGCGACGGGTGCGCGGTGATTTCGTGCTGCCGGCCGGTGAGTCGGTCACCGGCACGGTCGCCGTGCTCGGCGGGCAGTCGCAGATTGCCGGCACGGTGATCGGCCAGGTCGTGGTTATCAACGGCGACGTGCGCCTTGCATCCACGGCGAGGGTCGACGGTGACGTCACCGTGGTCGGTGGTGAGCTCGAGTACAACACGGATCGCCCGCCCGTGAGCGGGGAAGTGCGTGCATGGAGTGCGCGCGTGCGGTACCACGAGGAGGCCGACACACTCGTCCTCGATGACCGCGACCTGTTCGCGCGTTTCCGTCCGTACGACGAGGACGCCGATGGGACGAGCAGCGACCTGCTCGTCACCACGGCGCACACCTACAATCGCGTCGAGGGCTTGCCGCTGCTGGTCGGGCCGCGGTTCAGTGTGCGCACTGGAGACACGCGATTCACCACCGAGGTGTTCGGCATCTTCCGCACGGGTGACCGTCTCGTGTGGAAGCGCGAGAATCTCGGGCATGCCGTGCGCGCCGAGCTGCGGCAGGGCCGGCGTGGCGGCTTTTTGGTCGGCGGACGGCTGTTCGACGAAGTCGAAGCTGTCGAGCAGTGGCAGCTTACCAAGGGTGAGGTCGGGCTCGCGAGTTTCGTGTTCACGCGCGACTACCGCGACTACTGGCAGCGCCATGGAGCCTCAGGCCACGTGGGCCTGTTCGCGCGTCGTGGCACCGAGATCCGTTTCGGCTTCAGCAACGAGCGCTGGACATCGCGTGCCGCGCGGGACGTTCCATCGCTGATCGACAACGATGTTCCGTGGCGGCTCAATGCCCTCATGGACGAGGGCGTGATGAAGCTGTTCACGGTGACTGGCAGCGTGGACACCCGCAACGATCGCGACAACCCGCGCACGGGCTGGTTGCTGCATGGCGAATTCGAACATGGCAGCGGTGAACTCGAACGGGTGGCACCGACTACGGTTGGTATCCGCGCGCAGGGGCTCGGCGACATCCAATACAGTCGCGCGTTCCTCGATCTTCGCCGGTACAACCGCTTGGGGCCGAATGCGCAACTCAACCTGCGCGTGGTGGCCGGTGGATGGTTGAGTGGTGATCCATTGCCGATGCAGCGTCGCTTCTCGGTAACCGGTGTGGACGCATTGCCCGGTTTCGATTTCCGTCGCGTGAACGACGAGGCGGATGTCGGCACGTGCGCGACCGGCGGCGAGGCCGGCTACATCGCGCTGGGGCGCCCGGCGCAGTGCGAGCGCATGGTGCTGTTGCAGGCGGAGTGGAAGGGCGGCTTCCGTGTGAATCTGTTCGGCCGCGACGACGACATCGGCGATCGGCGCTATACGACAGGCCGCGCCAGCGCCGACGGCAACTGGGTCGTGTTCGCGAACAGCGGGCGTGGGTGGCTGCTCGGCGATCGCGGTGACCTGCTCGAAGGCGACGTGCGCGTCGCCACTGGGCGCGTGCCGGACGTCGGCACCTGGCGCACCGATCTCGGAGTGGGCCTGGACTTCGGCCACCTCGGGGTCTACGTGGCGCAGTCGGTGTCGGAAAGCGGCCTGAGTCCGAATGTGTTCGTGCGGCTCAACCGGCGGTTCTAGGCCGACACTCCGCATCGACTCGTGATCGACTCGTGATCGACTCGTGATCTCATCCGGCACTGCAGTGATTTGCGCGCCGCGTTCGGCTGCCCCGCGAGTACGCCCGAGCGTACGTCGCGGGGCACGCACGATGGCGGTTGCGTGCATCGCATTCGTTGTCGCATGCGCGGTTTCGCTCTCGAGCGTCGCGATCCTTCAGGCACAGGGGCCACCGCAGGTCGACGTGCGGCTGGTGCCAGCCGCCTCCGCCGGCACACCATCGTCGGGATCCTCCGGATCGGCGCCAACCGCAGCGTCGGTTGCCGTGCGTCGTGTACTCGACGCAAAGTCGTTCGACGAGCTGCTCCGCAACGGGTTCCCGGCGCGATTGCACGTGCGCGGCGAAACGTGGACGATCGGCCGCTGGTTCGACGAGATCGTCGGACGCGAGGAATGGGACGTGATCGTGCGCTTCGACCTCATCGACAAATCGTATGAGGTGGCCCGCGTCACGAGCGACGCCATCGTGCCACTCGGCACGTACGCGCGTTTCGCGGACGCGCGCGCCGCGAGCGAACTGTCACACGCCATGCAGATTCCGGCCGCCGCGCGCGGACGCCGTGGCTATGTGAACGTGCAGGTGGATGTGCAGACGGTCGAAATGAGCGATCTCGACGAGGTGCAGCGGTGGCTGCGCGGCGAGGCGCGCCCGGTGGTGCAGTTGCGGCGGAGCCCCGGTACCGCGCTCACGCGCGGGTTGCGCACGTTGGTGTCGCGGCTACTCGGAGGCGAGGTACGACTGCTCGAGGCGCGCACGCCGACGGTGCAGTTCTAGCGGGAGTTGCAGCACGCCGCGCCCGGAGTTTGGCGATCGACACGGTATACTTCGTCGTAAGGGTTCGTGCCGGGCCGTAACGCCATGGATCGTTTCAGGCTCCGGTCGTCGATCGTTTCACACAAGCTAAATGCAAGTCGTGCAATGGTTTCGCTGGACCGCGCCCCGCGGCATGCGGCATGACTACAGAGAGGAGTATCCCGCTTGCGTTTCGAGCATCGGTCACTCCCCAGATTCAAGGTCTTCCGCCCATGATTGCAGTCATCCCTTGTTCGCGTCGGCTGTTGTCCGCCGTTTCCGTCGCCGTCGTATGCAGTAGTGTTTCGGCCGTACTGAACGCCCAATCGTTGCAGCCGGCGATCCGTGTCGTTCGCGAGGCGTCGACCGACGGTGGGGGCCGAGCAGTCGAGGGACCGAACGGCCGAACCATTGTCATCGAGCAGAACAAGGGACTCGTGCTGTACGACCGTGTCACGAAAGGCACGACCCCACTGGCGCCAGCGGGTGACGCCGCCGCCTGGTCGCCACGCGGTGGTTCGATCGTATTCTCGCGCCAGGAGGAACGCGGTAGTAGCGCGCATATCTGGATGGTCCCGATGGATTCTGCGCGGGGCACGCCGACCGGTGCCCCGCGCCGCATCAGCGCGCGGACAGGCACGATGCCGGCGGTATCGCCCGATGGCCGAAGCGTCGCCTACGTGAACAACGACAGTACCGGATTCCGCGTGTTGGTTGCACCGATCACGGGAGGCAACGAGCGTACCATTCTGGAGGACAAGGTGCGCTTGGCGGCGCCACAGTGGGCCGGTGATGGCGTTTCACTCTTCGTGCATCGCGCGGGATCGTCGAGTCAGAGCTTGCCGTCGCTGCTGCGTGTTGCAGCGGCAGGAGGAACGCCGTCCACGGTGCTATCTCCCTATCTACTGCGACGTGGCGTGCTGACTGCCGTTGGCGCGAATGTCACGGGGAGCCTCGTGCATGAATTCGCCAAGGGCGCAGAAGTGGGGCGCGATCGTACGCAAATGGTCCTTTCCGACGTCTCGGGTCGATCGCTTGGATCGTTCCTGCCCGCGCCCTCCATGCGCCCGAGCGCATGGTCGATGGCGTCACCGACGCGCATGCTCGTGAACCATTGGGTCGGCACGACATCAATACGGATGTATAACGTGGCCGACGGCAGCCTTCGCTCCCTCACGGACACGATAAGTATCAATCGTTGGCCGCAGTTTTCTCCCGATGGCCGGCAGGTCGCGTATCAGACGCTGGTCGGCGATCGCTTCCAGATCGCCGTCGTACCCGCGACTGGTGGCGCACGACGCGTGTTCGCGACGTCCGCCGACCCTCGCAACATGCGCTGGTCGCCCGACGGATCGGCGATCGCCTTCATGGCCGACCAGGAACCGACTTTGCACGTGCTCGATACCCGCAACGGGGCGCTCCGTCGATTGATTGGCGAGGTCGATCGCTCCGACTCCCCACGGTGGCGAGCCGACGGGAAGGCGATCCGATATGTACGACGCGTGCAGTCAGCCGGGTCACTGACATTGCAGGTGCGGCAGGTCTTGTTGGACGGTCGGGATGAACTCCTTCGCAGTTTCGGGCCGGTAGCTCCCGTGGGAAACTTATTTGCAGTCGCAGTGCGCATCCTCAACGACACAATGGTGGCCGTCCGCACGCCCGGTGAGATGGCGGTGGCGGATCTTCGCTCGGATGCGCAGCGCACCATTTTTCGGGGCGACGTCAGCATGAACGGTGGTACCGCATTCATCGACGGTTCGCCCGACGGCCGGTGGCTTGCCGCGTCGATCGACAATGTCGGTGGAGGTGAACGCGTTGTGCTTGTGGCTACGGACGGCAGTGGAGTGCGACAGACTGGGTCCGCGATGGCCTGCGGCTCAATCGCGCATTGGGGGCCGAAAAGCGACGTGCTTGTGCTGCTCGGCTATCCCACATGCGACGGTGGCTATACCCGGGGCAAGCTGTACTTGCTGCCGACCGATGGCTCCGAAGCACGGCTCATAACGGCCAAAGATAACGGATACGATTTCATGTCTCCGGACTTCTCCCCCGATGGGCGGTCCCTCGTGTACGCGGCGGACGCCCCGTGGCAGGCCCGCCTCCTGGAGCTAGACTTTGCCGGTGCGCTACGGGCATCCGGCACCTCGAACAAGGCCCCTTCCCGTCGCTGAACCGCGACCGTCGATCACCAGCTACACGAATGACTGAACGAATTCTCGTGGTGGACGACGATGCCGGCGTTCGCACGTCGGTCGCCGATGCCCTGCGCGGTGACCGACGCACGATCAGCGTCGCGGAAAGTGCGGAGCATGCGCTGTCCCGCATCGCGGTCACGCGTCCGGACCTCGTGATCACGGACGTGCGCATGCCCGGGCTGTCCGGCGTCGAGCTGCTGCAGCAGCTGCGGGAGCTATTGCCCGACGTCGACGTACTGCTGATGACAGCGTTCGACGACATGCCGACGATCGTGTCGGCGATGCGTGCCGGTGCTCGCGATTTTCTCGTCAAGCCGCTCGACCTGCACCGGATGCGGGCCCTGGTTCGGCGCGTGTTCGATGATCGTCGCGACAGGCGCGAAAAGCGGGATACCACTGAAACACCGGTCGAGCGGCTCGTGCTCGATCAGCTCGTCGGTCGGACACCTGGCATGATCGAAGTATTCAAGACGATCGGACAGGCTGCGGGCACGCGTGCAACGATTCTCGTACGGGGCGACAGCGGTACCGGCAAGGAGCTTGTCGCCCGCGCCGTTCATGTGAACAGTGCCGTGGGGAACGCGCCGTTCGTTGCTGTCAATTGCGCGGCGCTGCCCACGACCCTGCTGGAGAGTGAACTGTTCGGACACGTGAAAGGCGCCTTCACCGGCGCACACGGTGCACGGAAGGGGCGTTTCGAAATGGCGGGGCGCGGCACGATCTTCCTCGACGAGATCGGCGACACCAGCCTCGAGTTCCAGAGCAAGCTGCTTCGCGTGTTGCAGGAACGTGAGTTCTATCCGGTCGGCGGTGAGCAGCCGGTGCGATCGGAAGCGCGTGTCATTGCCGCGACGCATCGCGATCTCGAGGCGCTCGTGCGCGCCGGCAGATTCCGCGAGGATGTGTACTTCCGACTGCGCGTGGTAGAAATCGTCCTTCCGCCACTCCGCGAACGCGTTGGAGACATCCCTGCACTCGTCGCACACCTCGTGCAACGTGCCGCCGATTCGCTGGAGTGCCCGATGCCCAAGGTTTCTGACGAGGCCTTGCTGCTGCTGCAGCAGCACCCGTGGCCTGGAAATGTACGGGAGCTCGAGCATGCGCTGACGCGCGCGGTCGTCGCCTCGACCCGTGGCGGCGTGATGCGGCCGGAGCACATCACACTGTCAGCGGTTGCGGTCGACGGTTCCGAACGGCCCGTGGTGCTGCGTCCACTCGATGACGTCGAGCGCGAACATGTGGCGCGAATCCTCGAGTCGACCGGCGGCCACAAGGCGCGCGCCGCAGAGATTCTCGGTGTCTCTCGGCCACGACTCAACCGGCTCATGGAGAAGTACGATCTTCAATGAGCAGCAACACAACGGGTCCATGCGCGTGATGCCGCGATCGTTGCGCTCCCGCTTCCTGGTGCTGGTGAGCTGCGGCGCCGTTTTGCCACTCGCGCTGATCGGCCTCTGGCTCACCAGCAGTGCCACACGAAGCGGCGAGCGATTCCTGCGGCAGCAGATGGATCGCACGCTGGCAGAGGCTGAACGTGAGCTCCAAACACGATGGGGATTCCGTGAGTCCGAGCTGCTGCGCATCGCCGATGCGGAGCCGGTGCGCCACTCTTTTGCCGCTGGCGGGGACAGCGCGAAAGTCGCGGCCGCCGTTTCCTGGGCGCAGCGCCCCTTCACCGAGTCCGAAGGGCTCGAAAGCCTGGTTGCACGGGATGATGCGGGCATGGTGCTTTGGCAGCTGCGCGCCGGCCTCGTGTCGCCAGTCGAACAGGTCGGCAGGGCGAGCGGCGCGGCAGTCGCGAGCACCAATCTCGGAATTTCGCCCAGTTCGACCATCGGCCTCCTGGTCACCGTGCGCAATGACGACGGTCGTGCAATCGGCACCGTGCTGGGTCGTGTTCGACTGCGTGCGCTTCTTCCGAGCGTGGTGCCCCCGTCGGTCACAAACGAGTCTGTACTCGCGCTGATCGCCCGCGGTGAGCCGCAGTCGCTGGTGAACGGCGATATCCCTGCCGACAGCATGGCGCGTGCGTCGTTTCGAATGCCGGATGGGCAGTGGGTGTCCATGCAACGCGACATGGCGCGTCCGCCGATCACGATCGCACTCGCGGCACCGCTTGGCGATTTCGTGGCTCCATTCGAAGCTTCGGCACGCACCGGTGCGGTCGCTCTCGCTCTTTCGGCGCTCCTGGTTCTTGCACTCGTCGCGTGGTTCACGATTCGGCTGACCCGATCACTGGAGGACCTCGCGATTGCAGCTGACGCAGTCAGTGCCGGTGACCTCGAACGTCAGGTAGCGGCCCCGGGCAACGACGAGACGGAGCGCGTCGCATCAGCGTTCAACAGCATGACGGCCAGCTTGCGCGCCACTCTTGGCGAGCTTTCCCAGCGTCAGGCACTCTCGGCGGTCGGTGAATTTGCCGCTGCCTTGGCGCACGAGGTGCGCAATCCGCTCACCAGTATTCGGCTCGACTTGCAGTTGGCACGTGAGCAGCTGGCGCCTGACTCGCGTGCCCAAGAAATCATGGGTCGGACGCTGCGTCAGTTGGAGCGCCTCGACCGATCGGTCGACGGCGCGCTGCGCATCGCGCGGAGCGGTAGGATGGAGTTCGCCCCTTTGGATCTGCAGGCGGCGGCGCATGCTGCCGCAGATACGGTCCTGCGCGAGTACGGATGGCAGGGAGTCGAGATCGACATCACTGTCGATGATGACATGGAGGCGGCTCAGGTCCGCGGTGACTCCGCAGCACTCGAACAGCTGTTCCTCAACCTGTTTCTCAATGCGGCACAAGCCCTCCACGGCCCCGGTCACATCGATGTGTCGCTCGGTACGCGCGATCAGACGATTATTGCTACGGTCGCCGACGACGGTCCGGGTATGTCACCTGAGGCGCTGACGCGCGCGAGGGAACCCTTTTTCACCACGCGAGCCGAGGGCACGGGCCTTGGCCTCGCAGTTGCCGATCGCATCGTGTCGGCGCACCGTGGCACACTGGATATCGCCAGCGTCACGGGAGAGGGCACCACGGTGCGTTTCGCCTTACCGCGTGCGTGAATTCATCGCGTCCACCGCGAGCAATCCCTGGTTCGTTGGCACACTTGGTATCGCGAGGCGCGCACGCCGACGGTGCAGTTCTAGCTTCCGCAGTTCAGCGTCTGCCGTTCAGCTTCCGCCCTTAAAGCGCCACCGCGTGCCCATTCGCCACGCCTCGCGTCACCCGCCGCACCGTCGCCCGCTCGAGCTCCTCGAGCTGCTTGAGCGTCGCCTCCCCGTAGAACACGCGAATGTACTTCGCCTGAATCGGCGTGAGTCGGCGAACCGCCCAGCTCAGGTGAACGAAGTGCGGCTCGATCGGCTTGTTGAGCGGATGCATCCCGATCTCGTCGGGCAATCGGTTCGCCTTGCGCGTATTGCAGCCGCTGCACGCCGTCACGACGTTGTTCCAGTCGTTCTGGCCGCCGCGCGAGATCGGAATGAGATGGTCACGCGTCAGGGACTCACGCGGCTTGAGCTCGACCGCCGTGCGCCCGCAATACTGGCACTGGTAGTCGTCGCGGGCGAACAGGAACGTGTTCGTGACCTGCCGGCGGAATCGACGCGGCACGTGCACGAAGCGCGTGAGACGGATGACGGCCGGTCTGGGGAAGGCGGCGCGTTCCGAACGGACAGGACGCTCGCGCTCCGCCTCGACGATCTCGGCCTTGCCATCGATCACAAGGCGCAGTGCCCGCCGCAGCGGCACCATCGTCAACGGTTCGTACGATGCATTCAGTGCGAGACATCCGGCGATCACGCCATCTCCTCCCTGCTGAATCACGCGGAACTACGGTGAACGGTCAGTAACGGCCACTCCGCGACCCATCCAGCGCCGCAGCCCTGCGAACACTACCCGAAGTGTACATGCCGGGTGATCGGGAGCGCCACCCGTCGCGCACGCATCCACTCCTGCAACTGCACGCCCTTGGCGGCGACCCGGACATCGAGTCCGTCATCCGCCGCAAGCAGTTCTCCAGCACGAACGAGCTCGCGACCTGCGACCAACACGAGGCTGGCACGAACCGTTCCGGCCAGGACGTGCACCAGCGTAACCGCGGGATCGTGCACTGCGGTCACATCCGGGCTGCTCATCGGGAACGCCACGAGGTCGGCCTCCTTGCCCGCCTCGATACTGCCGATGCGGTCGAACAGCCCCAACGCCCGCGCGCCGCCGATCGTCGCGAGTTCGAGCGCGCGCATCGCGGGCAGTGCATCCGGCACCCGTGCTTGCAGCGCCGCCAGCAGCGTGGCCTGTCGCGCTTCGCCCAGCAGATCCATGCGATCGTTGCTGGCCACGGAATCGGTGCCGAGTCCGACAGCGATGCCCGCATCGAGCATCGGTTGCAAACGAGCGATGCCCTGCCCCAGCTTCGCATTCGAGATCGGGCAGTGCACGACTGTTGCGCCATGCCCGGCGATCAGCGCCAGATCGGCGTCATCGGCATGTATGGCGTGAATCAGCAGCGGGCGCGCTGCCAGCAACCCCGTGCTGTGAAGCAACGCCACGGGTGACCGCGCACTCGCCTGCACCGCGATGCCCCGCGCACGCAATCCCTCAGCGAACGGTCCCGCGCCATCGCGCACGAACTGTGTCTCGGCAGCACTCTCCGCAATGTGTACCGCGACCGGGTACCCCTCGTCGTGCGCGAGCGCCGCCACTGCACCGAAGAGCGCACCGGACACGGTGTACGGTGCATGCGGCGAGATGCCGACCCGCACGAGCGCTGTGTCGTGTTCGCGGTACGCTGCAGCGCGCTCACGGAGGGTTTTGATCGCGTCGGCGCAGCTCGCGGGATCCGGCCCGAATGTTTCCACGTAGCCGACGCCGCGCGTTCCGGCCTCCCGCATCGCCTGCAGCGGCGCTCCGGAGTCGCTCGTGTCGGCGCAGGTCGTGATCCCGTTGCGCAACGCCTCACGCAACCCATGGCGCGCTGCATCGAGCAACGTGCCCGCGTCGAACAGGTCGCGCCGCGCGGCGGTGAGTGTCGCCAGCCAGTCGCGGAACGCCAGCCCTTCGAGCATACCGCGCATCGCCGTCAACTCGAGATGCGAGTGCGCATTGACCAGACCGGGCATCAGCACGCTGTTGCCGAGCTGCACGTGCTCGACGTTGGGCGCGTCGGGATCAGTGGCGGGGCGATCGGCATCGTCGGCGCGGCCGACGAACGCGATGTGTGCGCCGTCCACCACCACGACCCCATGCTCGATGATTGCGGGTTGCGAGGGGCACATCGGGAGAACCCAACGTGCCTGGTACGCGATCACGTCGGCGGGATCTTGAACGGATTCGACGTGTCGCGCACCGTGCGCGGCACCGGTCGTGCGCCACTGTCGGGAATGGCGAACGGACTCGTCATCGAATCGGTGCAGTAGGTCGTGGGCTCTGTGCCCACGATGAAGAATTCCGTCACGAGGGCATCGGCGCATGCGGGGTTGGGCAGCAGGCCCGTACGCGCATCCACTTCCCGAGCCAGGACGCCATCCGGCCGTGGCCAGTCCGGCGGCTGCGGCTTGCGGCGATACACCTCCGTCATGAACGACGACCACACCGGCGACGCGAGCTCGCCACCTTGCGCGTTGCCCTTGATCTTCGTCGGGCGGTCAAAGCCCATCCACACGCCCGCAACCAGATCAGCCGTGTAACCGATGAACCAGACATCGGCACCGTCGTTGGTCGTACCCGTCTTGCCACCCGCCGGCACCTTGAAACCAGAGCCCCAGATACGCGCGGCCGTTCCTCGCACCACGACGTCCTTCATCATGTTCACCATCAGCCACGACTCTTCCGGCGACAGCACGGCCTCGCGCACGTTGTCGGGCAGCCACACCACCGCTCCCTGCGCGTTCTCCACGCGGACGATGGAATGCGGGGTAGTACGAAGCCCAAGGTTGGCGAACACCGAGTACGCGCCGATCATCTGGATCGGATACACGTCGGCCGAGCCGATGTAAATCGACGGGTACGGCGGAATGGGCGTGGTGATGCCGAATCGCCGAGCCATGGTGATCACCGGGCCGGTGCCGACCTGCATACCGGTGCGGATTGCCGCGAGATTGCGCGACTGGTACAGCGCCTTCCGCATGGGCATCTGCCCCATGAACCTCATGTCGTAGTTCTGCGGGGTCCACGCTTCGCCGCTCAGCTGGTCCATCGAGATGGGCGAGTCATCGACGATCGTGGCCGGACCGAGACCCTCGTGCACGGCAGCCGCATACACGATCGGCTTGAACGTCGATCCCGGCTGGCGCAGTGCCTGCACCGCGCGGTTGAACTTCGAATCACCGAAATCGCGCCCACCGACCATTGCACGTACGGCCCCGGTACGCGGATCGACTGCGACGAAGGCACCCTGCAGGTAAGGCGAGTTAGCTCCGCCCGCCTCGCCACCATCCGCCGTACGCGCAGCGTACGCCTCGAACGTGAGATGCTTGTAGGTGCCGTGCCGCCCCGCTTCGATGGCCTTGAGCTGGTTTTCGAGCGCGCGCTCTGCCGCGCCCTGCATGTCGATGTCGATCGACGTGTAGACCTTGAGGCCCTCGTCGTACAGCCGCTTCCCGAAATGCTCCTCGAGCTCCTTGCGCACCCACTCGACGAAGTACGGCGCGACATCCCCGGACTCGGTGCGTTGCGCGAGCTGCAACGGGTACGACTTGGCCAGCGAGGCGTCGGCATCGTTGATGGCGTTCTGACGACGCATCAGCTCCAGGACCGTGTTACGTCGCTGTATCGCGCGGTCCGCGAACCGGCGCGGATTGTATCGCTCCGGCCCCTTGGGCAGGCCCGCCAGCACCGCCGCCTCCGACACCGTCAGATCCTTCACGCCCTTGCCAAAATAGCGCTGCGATGCGGTCTCGATGCCGTACGCGCCGTTGCCGAGATAGATCTGGTTGAGGTACAGCTCCAGGATCTTGTCCTTCGAATACCGGCTCTCGATGGCGCGTGCGACCTTGGCTTCCTTCAGCTTTCGGAAGAGCGTCTTCTCGCGCGAGATGCGGTCGGGAAAGACGTTGCGTGCCAGTTGCATCGTGATGGTCGAAAAACCCTGCGCGTAGCGGCCTGCACGGATGTTTCGCGCCAGCGCCCCGAAGATGCGCGGGTAATCGATGCCGTTGTGCGAGTAGAAGCGCTTGTCTTCCGTCATCACGAACGCATCGCGCACATGCTTCGGGATTCCGTCGATGCGCACGAGGGTGCGGCGTTCGAGTCCGAGTTCGGTGATGAAGCGCCCGTCCGAGGCATACACTTTCGACGTCTGCTTCGGCACGTACTGCTCGAGCGCGGCGATCGACGGGCATCGGCCCTGGCGGCAGACGACCGTCCAGGCGCCGAGAAAGGCACCGAGGCCCAGCGCGCCACCGAACGTGGCGATCAGGAGGGTCCACGCGATCCACGGGCGCCGCGTGTGCGTGCGATGCATCCAATTGCGCATCCGCGCGAGGCGAGGCGACGGGGTGCGCGCGCGGGAGGATGACGTGGGTGCCGAGGAATCGGCCACGTCAGCAGCGCGCGGAAAGAGCAGCCAGAATCATGGCTGTACGCTACCGAAACGGCCCGGGCAGCGCCACGAGCCGCAGCCGGGATATGTTTGATGATGACCGCGCATCCTGCCCCCTTGTACGAGCTCGCGTGGCGCGAGCTGCTCTCCCAGCATACCGACGGACTTGCCGACGCGTTCCGTGCCGGCCAGGTGACCGGTTATTGCGGGTTCGACCCGACGGCGTCGAGTCTGCACGTCGGAAATCTGATTCCCGTCATGGCACTCGTGCATCTGCAGCGCGCGGGCCATCGGCCGATTGCGCTGGTGGGCGGCGGCACGGGGATGATCGGGGACCCGAGCGGCAAGAGCTCGGAACGGGTGCTGCAGGATCGCGATGCGATCGCCGCCAACGCCGCCAGCCTGCGGGCGCAACTCGAACGCTTCCTCGATTTCGAGGGGCCGAACGCCGCTCGTCTGATGGACAACGCAGACTGGCTTGAGTCACTGTCGCTGCTCGATTTCCTGCGCGACACCGGCAAGCACTTCTCGGTGAATTACATGCTGGCAAAGGATTCGGTGAAGTCGCGGCTCGACACCGGGATTTCGTTTACCGAGTTCTCGTACATGCTGCTGCAGGCATACGACTTTCTCGAACTGCACCGGCGCGCCGGTGTGACGCTCCAGCTCGGTGGCAGCGATCAGTGGGGCAACATCACGGCGGGGCTGTCGCTCATTCGCAGCGCTACCGGTCACGAGGCGCACGGGTTGACGCTGCCGCTGATCACCAACGCGAATGGCACCAAGTTCGGCAAGAGCGAGTCCGGTGCGGTGTGGCTCGACCCTGCGCGGACATCGCCGTACCAGTTCTACCAGTTCTGGATTGGCGCCGACGATCGCGACGTCTCCCGGCTCGTTCGTTACCTCACACTCCTGCCGCTCGAGGAGATCGAGGCACTCGACGCCGCGACACGAGGTGCGCCGGAAGGACGTGCCGCGCAGCGCGCGCTTGCAGCCGATGTCACGGCGCGCGTGCACGGTGAGGACGCGGCGCGCGTTGCGCGTGAAGTGTCGGCGCTGCTCTTCGAGAAGGGCGATCCGGCGGCGCTGTCCGATGCGGCGCTGGCGGCGTTGCGGCAGGAGATTCCGTTCGCGACCTACGCGCCGGGTGCGGACGCCGGTGCTTCACCGGATGGCGTCGACATCTATGAATGCCTGACGGCGTTGGGCATCGCGGCCTCGCGCGGGGCAGCGAAGCGACTGCTGGAACAGGGTGGTGTGAGTGTGAACGGTGTGAAGCTCACCGCATCCGATCGCACCTTCCCGGAAGATCGCCTGCTGCGCGGGCGTCACCTGCTGATCAAGAAAGGGCAGCGTGACTTCGGCCTCGTGCAGGTGCCGCCGATGTGACTGTCGGCGTGACTAGCCGCGTGACTCGCCGGCGTGCGACACCTGGTCTTCGCGCACGGTAACCACGCGCATCGAGAGCGAACGCGCAAATGTCACGAAGCCGACAGCACCGGCGAGTGCGCGTGACGCGATGTCACCAAGGGCCAGGCGGCAGAACGGCAGAAGCCCCTGGCCGAGTATGCGCCGCGCGAGTTCATGCGCGACGAGCTTGCCGAATCCGCGTTTGCGGTATTTCGGCGCGACGATGACGCGCAGGCGCGCCATGCGCCCCACGGGGTGCTCCACGGTGGCGAGTGCGACAAGCACACCACCGGCAAGCGCGCCGACACTCTGACGAACGGGCAGGTCTCCACCACCCTGCGTCCACTCCTGCGCGCTCACTTCCATGCGCAGCATGTCGAGCACAGAGCGCTGCGGATTGACGACCAGTGACGCCGGCATGCGTGCGATCTGCGTCACGAACGTTCCATCATCCGCCATCACGAGCGCGGCTGGATCGTCATCGATCTCGAGGCGAAGGCCATTCACCCAGACGATGGTGCCCGCGCTGTCCTCGCTGTCGGTGAGGTCGACGAGTTCCTGCACCGCGCTGTCGTCAAGCTCCAGATCGCATGCGTCAGGGTTCGGCGCAGACACGACCGCGGTCGCACCCCGCACGAACGTGCGCACGATTGCATCACTGGTGCTCTGACGTGAGAACGACGTCACCCGCGCAGTTTCCAGAAAACCGACAGGACAGCCAAAGGGCACCGCGAGCGAACGCAGCGCGTCGGCGACGCTGCGGGGGGCGAGCTCCTTGTAACTGGGAGTGACGACCTGCTCGTTCATGATTTGCTGGAATCCCGTAAGTCGCTGTCAGGCAGCGATGTATCTGTATAGTGCACTCGTGCAGCCGTCGGGAGTAGTCCATGCCACCGAACGGCGCGTACGGACTGGCTCGCTACGCGTCGAGCAGTCGGATGACCTCGTCGATCTCGTCGACCGTGTTGTAGCAGTGCGGGGAGAGGCGTATCGCGCCCTCCCGAACGACGTGGGCCACGGATGCTTTGCGTAGCCGGGCGGCCGTCGCTTCGAGGTCGGTCGGCGTGAAAGCGATGACACCGGCACGACGGTCGGGATCCGAGGGCGTCACCACGCGGGTCTGCGGACGCGAATCTGCCCACGCGAGAATGCGGTCACCAAGCGCCTCCAGATGCGACGCCACTCGTCCGACACCAAGCTCGAGCAGCAGCCCGGTGGAGGCATTGGCGACGGCAAAGTCGTGGTACGCGAGCGTCACCACCTCGAAACGGCGGGCGTCGTCGAAGAAGTCGAACTCGTAATCGGTGAGCCGGGCGTAGTCGGTCGACGCCTTCATGCAGGCCCATCCGACATCGAGCGGCTCGAGATTCTTCACGAGTTCCTGACGCACGTACACGAATCCCGTGCCCCATGGGCTCAATTGCCACTTCTGCGCACCACTCGCAAAAATGTCGACGGGCAAGGCATGCAGGTCGATCTCGCGGACTCCGCAGCCCTGAATGCCATCGACGATGAAGAACACGCCGTTCGCTCGGCACGCCGCGCCGATTCGCGCGAGGTCCGCCACGTAGCCGGACGCGAACTGCACCCAGGAGATCACGACGGCGACCACATCCGGCCGCGCAATCGCGGCAACCAGCATGTCTTCGTCCGGGAGACCGTCGACCCGTGGCACGAGCTCGAGCGAGATCCCACGCGACCCCATGGCCTGAAACGGGTAGACGCAGCTCGGAAACTCCCCATCGAAGGTGAGGATCACACCTGGCCGCAGCGGCAGTGCACGCGCGGCGAGGTTGAGCCCATACGTGGTGTTGGGCATCAGGGCGATCTCGGTCGCATCAACCCCGACGAGCGCCGCGAACTGCCGCCGCGCGGTCGCCGCCGCATCCATCATGAGCGACAGCGGGATGCGGTGAGGTGCGGCGCGGAGCGCGGTCCAGTGATTCGCCACGTCGACGGCGCGCTGCGGCACCGGGCCGGTGGACGCCGCGTTCAGGTAGATCGCGGGGTCGGTCGACATCCATGGGTATTCCGCCGCGCGGAGCGCGGCGGCGTCGAGTGCGCTTGCGGGGGGGGTCATTGCTTCCTTTCCGATGTTCTGGGGACTGGGGACTGAGTACTTCTGGTGGCTGTTGACGTTCTGGTTTGGACGCATTCCGCTTGGACGCCAGGCGCCAGACGACAGACGTCAGGGTGATACCTGGCATCGCGGCCGCCCGCGAGCGATACGAATGCGACTCAGTTGCGAGTGCCAGTTGCCAGTCGGTTCGCAATAACCAGAGGGGCTATCACTGGCGTCTGTCGCCTGGCGCCTGGCGTCCAAGTCATTCGCACCCTGGCGTCTGTCGCCTGGCGCCTGGCGTCCAAGCCAAGTGCATCACCTCTCTCTCCCTCTCGGATCCAACGCATCCCGCAACGCATCGCCCAGAAGATTGAACCCCAACACCGCAAATCCAATCGCCAGCCCCGGCGACAACGACGTCCACGGTGCACCGCGCAACTGCGAAAGATCCCGGCCATCTGCGATCATCGCCCCCCAGCTCGGCGTCGGTGGCTGTACCCCGAGCCCGAGAAACGACAGTGCCGCCTCCGCCATGATCGCGCCGGCGATGCCAAGCGTCCCCGCAATCACGACCGGCGCAATCACGTTCGGCAGGACATGTCGCGAAAGGATCCTGGTATCCCGTGCGCCAATCGCTCGCATCGCCTGCACGAACTCGAGCTCACGCACGACGAGCGTCTGTCCGCGCACGAGGCGCGCCATCCCAGCCCACCCCACGACCCCGATCACGATGCACACGACCGTCAGCGACGGTTCGAATGCCGCCGCCATCGCGATCAGCAGCAGCAGTGACGGGAACGCCAGCGTCACGTCGGCGAGCCGCATGATGATCTCGTCGGTCCACTTGCCGCGGTAGCCGGCGAGCAGGCCGAGTACGACTCCGATCGAGAGCGAGACACCTTGCGAAGCGAGGCCGACCAGCAGCGACACTCTGGCTCCATGTACCAGGCGCGACCAGACGTCGCGCCCCTGCGCGTCGGTGCCGAGCCAATGCGACGATGACGGCGGAAGCAGTGCATTCGCCAGGTCGATGCGAACCGGATCGAAACGACCGATGACCGGCGCCAGCAGTGCGGCAAGCACGAGCACCGCGATGACAGACAACCCGAACCATGCACGGCGATCCGCGCTGATGCGCCGCCATGACGTGGCTTCGGGGACGATAACGGAGACGGTGCCCGTCATGCCGCGGCGCGTTTCGATGTGATGCGCCCGGCAACGCGCGAGAGTGCATCCTCGAGTCGTCGCATCATTGCATCCCAGCCATGCAGTCGCTCGGCCCGCGCCGCGGCCGCCGCGCCGACGGCGTGATGTTCATCCGTGTCCGCCAGAAGCTGTGCAAGCGCAGCAACACTGCCGGAAAGGTCCGTGTCGTCGGACACCACACCGGTAATGCGCGGCGCAACGAGCCCTTCGGTGTCGAAGCCGCGTGGCACGATCACCGGAATGCGACGCATCATGGCGGACAGAATGCTCACCGCGCCGGTGTCTCCGGAAGCGGTGATCCACGCGCCCGCCGCCTCGAATGGCCCGGGCTCGATCAGGGAGTCGAGCGGCAGGATCGACACGCTGTCCACCAAGCCCACGGAGGCCGCGTGCAGGCGTAGCGCCTGAAGTGAGGACACTTCACCAAGCAGCACGACGCGAAGCCCCGGATGTCGCGACAGCAGGCGCGCTGCGGCTCGCAACGCCGTTGCGCCAGCCGCGTGCTCGCTTGCGCCGACAGCACCCGTCGCCGTGCCAGCGACGATTGCCATCACCAACGGCGGAACCACAGGCGCGAGGCGCAGCGGTGGTTCCCCGGTGACGACGGCGCGCTGCGGTGGCCAGGACACGGCGGTACGCACATGTAGTTCCGTGTGCACGACTGGGCCGACTTCGTCACCGAACAGCAGGCAGCGGCTGCGCGCACCGGCGAGCCGGGTCCGCCACGAGGCGCTGTATCGCTCACCGATGGCGAGTCGGCGCAGCACACCGCCGGCGCGCCCGATTGCGAGCGCGGCCGAGAGCTGATCACGCTCGTTCGCCACCAGCACGACATCGGCCCGCGACGATCGCACGAGTCCACGCAATGATGCGCCTCGAGCGAGGCTGTTGGTGCCAACGATCGACCGTCGCTGGAGCGCCGGAAAGCGGCGTGCGATCTCGCGGTCGCTCGCACTGTTTCGACAGCACGCCACCACCGTTTCATACCCGCGTTCGGCGAGCCCGGCACCCATCGTCACGAGCAATCGCGACGACATGTCGAACGTCCTTGCTGTGGTCAGCACAATGATGCGCACGCCCTACGGTTCCTGCACCAGCAGCGAACCGGCGTTCTGCAACCGTGCTTCACGCCGATCGAATTGCATGGCGTGCAACCGGGAATAGTGACCGTCACGCACCAGCAATTCGCCGTGCGTGCCCTCTTCCACCAGTCGACCACCATCGAGCACCAGAATGCGATCGGCGTGCTGGATGGTACTGAGCCGATGCGCAATCACGAACACGGTGCGCCCTTCCAGCAGGCGGTCGATCGCTTCCTGCACGAGTCGCTCGCTCTCGGCGTCGAGCGCCGACGTCGCCTCGTCGAGAATCAGGATGGGCGGATCCGACAGCAGTGCGCGTGCGATCGCGAGACGCTGGCGTTGACCGCCGGAGAGCCGCGTGCCGCGCTCGCCAAGCGAGGTATCCCATCCCTGCGGGAGCTCGGTGATGAAACCGAGCGCGTTCGCCGCGCGCGCGGCGGCATCGAGCTGCGCTTGCGTGGCGTCGACACGTCCGAACGCGACATTCGCCCGCACGGTGTCGTTGAAGAGCACGGTGTCCTGGCTGACGATGCCAGTGAGCCCGCGCAGCGCATCGAGCTTGATGTCGCGCACGTCGACGCCATCGAGCGTGATGCGCCCGCCGGTCGGCTCGATGAAGCGCGGGATCAGATCGATCAGCGTGCTCTTGCCTGCTCCGCTTGCACCCACAAGTGCGATGACGTCGCCCTTGCTGGCGGTGAACGAGACGTCGGCGAGTGCCGTGGCGTCGCTGTCGTAGGCGAAGGTGACGTTCTCGAAGCGCAACGCATGGCCGAAACGAGCTGCCGCGATCGTACCACGGTCCGTGCTCGTTTCGGCCGGAGCATCGAGGACGTCGAAGATGCGTTCTGCGCTCGCCAGTGATTGCGATGCCGCTGCCGGCACCTGCGACAGCTGCTTGAGCGGCTGCAGGAGGCGCATCACGACGATCAGGTAGGTCAGGAGCTCGGCGCTGTCCAGCGTACGCTCGACCAGCACCAGGCGCGCGCCGAACCAGAGGATCGCAACGGCCGTGAGGGTGCCCAGCGTCTCGGTGAGCGGTCCCGACAGGAGCGCGAGTCGGCCGAGGTGCACGTAGCCGCGTGCAAACGACGCGTTGTGCTTCATGAACTTCGCTTCTTCGCGCTGCTCCGCGCCGTACGACTTGATCAATCGGATGCCGCTGACGGTCTCCTGTACGCGGCTCGTGACCTCGCCCTGCTCGTTGCCGAGCCGCCGGTACCCTCGACGGAGCTTGCGCAGCACCGGCTGCAACGAGCCAATCGTGAGCAGTGCGATGATCGGTGACGCAATGGAAAGTTGCCAACTGATCGCGAACATGGCCACGAGCGTGCTGATGACCTGCGCACCACTCCAGATCGAGCGGGTCACGAGCTCCGTGACCACGGTCTTCGCGTTGTTGGTGTCGTTCAGGACGCGTGCGATGATCTGCCCGGTCTTGTTGCGCGTGAACCATGGAAGCGGCAACCGAAGCAGATGCCCGTACAGGCGGTCGCGCAGATCACGCACGACGTACTCCTGCAGCTGCACGCCGATCTGCCCACTCGCCCACACCAGCGCGTTCTTGAGCGTCACCGCGGTGATGACGATGACCAGCACATTCAGGAGCGATCCCATGCGATCGCTCGGATCGAGCAGGAATCCGATGGTCGCCGACAGCACCTTGGAAACCCAGCTTCCGCCAGGGAGCAGTTCCCCCTTGTCGAACAGTGCATTGAAGAACGGCACCAGCAGCGTGAACGAGAACACGTCGAACACGGCCGCGAACAGGTTCAGCACCACCACGGCGATCAGCTTGCCGCGGTGCGGAATCACGAACCGCCACAACCGCGCCCAGAGCCGCTTGGTCGGCACCCGGAACGTACCGGTGCTGTCGCTCACGCCGCGCTCACGCGGTGCTCATGCGGGCGCGCTCATCGCTTGGGTGTCAGCAGCGCGATCGGGAGGATGCACTCTTCCGGCGTCACGCCTCCATGCAGGAACGATCCGCGATACCGGCTCTGGTACTCGCGAAGCTTCGTCGGATACACGAAGAAGGTGTCACCAGCCGCCAGCAGCGTGTTGTTGCCCGTCCCCCGGTGCGGAAGCCGGAGGTCGTCCGGATTGGTGAACAGCAGCGCCTGCTCCGGCCGTTCGGCCCGGATGTCCTCACCGAACTTGTAGCGGAGATTGGCCGTGGCGTCACGCTTGGCGAACACCGTCGCCGGTGAATTGCAGTGCAGCGCGCCGTGATCGCTCGTCACGATCACCGAGATGTTGCGCCGCGATGCTTCCTTGAGCAGCGTGAACAGCGACGAACGCTCGAACCACTGCTTCGTGATCGCGCGCAGCGCGATTTCGTCCCGTGCGACTTCGTACAGGATCATCGATTCGCTGCGCCCGTGCGTCAGCAGGTCGACAAAGTTGAAGACGAAGGAGTGCAGGCCTTCGCCGGCAATGGCGCCCGGCAGATGTCGCTCGAGATCGTCCGAGTCATTCGCGCTCGTGATCTTCTGGTAGCGCACCTGCGCCTTGATGTCGAGCTCCCCAAGCTGCGCCGTCAGGAGGTCTCGCTCGTGCGCATTGAGCGAATCGTCGTCGCGCTCACCCCACCAATCCGGGAATCGCGCCGCGATCTCGCCCGGAAACAGGCCGCTGAACAGCGCATTGCGCGCATACGGAGTCGCCGTCGGCAGGATCGAGTAGTAGTGCGTGGTCTCCACGTCGAACAGCGGTGCCAGCAGGGGCTCGAGAACCCGCCACTGGTCGACCCGGAGACAATCGATCACGATGAAGATCGCCTTGCGGTCACGCGCGAGAATCGGCAGCACGAACTCCGAGACCACGTCCACCGATAGCGGCGGACGGTCACCCTCGAGTTCGCGCAGCCAGCGCGGATACTCGCTGCGCATGAAGGTCGCGAACTCACGGTGCATGTCGGAATACAGGCCACGCAACGATTCGTGCAGTCCCATCTCCCCGGCACTCGCGAGGTCGACATCCCACTGCATCAGTTCCGTGAACCGTTCGATCCAGCCGCGCCAGTCGAGATTGTGGTAGCGGTCGGCCTCGATCGCGCGGAACCGCTCCACGAAGGCGCGGGCGAGCGCCTGCGAACGAATCAGCGGGCCATCGAGGATGCGCGTGATCACGCTCAGCACCTGACGCGGCGCCACGGGCTTCACCAGGTACTCGCGCACGTTCGCGCCGATGGCCTCCTTGAGCGTGGAGTCTTCCTCGCTCTTGGTCACCATCACGACCGGCATCGTTGGCGCCATCTCGCGGATGCTCTTGTACGCGGCCAATCCGCGCGTCCCAGGCATCTGCTCGTCGAGCAGCACCAGGTCGTACGGCTTCCGGCGCAACAGCTCGAGCGCATCGTCCGCGTTCGTTGCAGTGTCGACGGCGTAGCCTCTGTCCTCGAGGAACAGCCGATGCGGCTCGAGCAATTCCGCCTCGTCGTCGACCCAGAGCACCGATTTCGGGATTTGCGCCATATCGGATGCAAGTTACAGGGTGTGCGGACAGACGGGCCAGCACGCCCCTGCCGCGACGAGAAAGTTTCGGCGTTAGATTCGGCTCGTGCACGCCGAACCGCTTCCCTACGGCCTCGAGCCGGTTGCCTTTCCTTTCCCGTCGCTGGCGCTCCTCGCCGGACGGCTTCCGCTTGGCGGTGGCCGGGAAGTGGCCCTCGCCACCCTCATGACGGCTCGCCTCGCAGCGTCGCTGCACGGCGCCAATGCGCTGTCGGCCGCGGATCGCTCCGCGCGCGCGTCTGCGGCAAAGATATGGCTCGCGTCGCTCGCGTTGCCGGCGAATACCCGTGTGCCATTCGTCCGTTGCATCGACGCGACCACAGGGTCGGGCATGCAGGTTGCCGGTGCGCTGCGAAATCTGCTCGCCGCGACCTCGACGCACCTCGACGGATTGAGCGTGGCCGAGCTGGATCGCCTCATTCGACAGCTGAGTACTCCATCATGATGATCATGATGATCACGCATGATCACGACGTGACGACGGCATGAGTGATGTGACGGGCCGGGAGAACGACGGCGATTCGCCGCTCTCCCGAGTACTCCTGCAACTCGAGCCTCGCACCGATGACACGCTCGACGGGACGATCGTCGCCACGATCGTCGCCACGGGATTCCCGTCGCTGGACCGCGCGCTTCAGGGGGGATTCCGACGAGGGGACCTCGTGGTGCTCGGCGGCGACGCCGGCTCCGGCGTCTCGTCGCTTGCGCTGGGCATCGCGCTGCGGTGCATCCCGCGTGCACTGCTGGTCACGGGGGAGATGCACGAGGAGCGTGTCTTCGAGCGCGCGCTCGCGATCTCCGCGCGCGTGGCGCTCGAGTCGATTCGGCATCGCGTTCTCTCTGATGAAGAGCGTGCGCGCATCACCATGATCGCGCCAGGCGTCGCGGAATGGGGTCCGGTCGTCGACACGCTGACGCATGGTGGCACCGACCTGCTCTGGACGGCACACGATCGCGCGATTGGCGCTCCACTGGTGATCGTGGATGGCATCGAGTCGCTGCTGGCGCGTGACTTCGACGTACCGGACGCGCTGGGCGGCGTGCTGCTCGAGCTCAAGCGCTTCGCGCTCGAACGGAATGTGGCGGTCCTTGCGCTCTCGCACTTGCCGGGACTCGATCGTGCGCGGCATGACAAGCGCCCGCGACTCTCGGACTTCGGTGCGCGTGGCGCAGCCGGCGTCCATGCGGATCTGGTGCTCGGGCTCTTCCGCGAGGAGCAGTACGACGCTGACCTGGCGGTGAGCGGAGCCGCTGAACTGGTCTTGCTCAAAAACCGGAACGGTGCCCTCGAATACGTCGACCTCTACTTCGCTACCAGCACCCTGCGCTTTCAGGACGTCCTCGATCCGGACAGCTGACGTTCGGCGAACACGCCGGTCAGAAGGAGCGGGCCCTGCCGGGATGGTTCAACTGTTCCACCGCTGGTCGCATATTTCAACGAGGCGTCGCCACTCCCGGCCGGACGCGGAACGCCAGCGAGGAAGTCATGGCAGGTCATAGTAAATGGAAAACGATCAAGCGCGCCAAGTCCGCTACCGACAAGAAGCGCGGTATCCTCTTCACGCGCCTGATCCGCGAAATCACCATGGCCGCCAAACTCGGCGGCGGCGATCCGTCCGGTAATCCACGCCTGCGCACGGCCATCGACAACGCGAAAGCCGTGTCGATGCCGAAGGAAAACATCGAGCGCGGCATCAAGAAGGGCACCGGCGACATGGAAGGTGTGGACTACGTCGAGACCCTGTACGAGGCGTACGGGCCCGGCGGTGTGGCCATCATGATCCAGGCGGTCACCGACAACCCGACGCGCACGGTCGCCGACGTTCGGCTCAAGCTGTCGCGCAACGGTGGCAACATGGGCTCCAGCAACTCGGTCGCGTACCTGTTCGACCGGCGCGGACAGATGACGGTCGATGCCAAGGGCGCGACGGAAGACGCCCTCATCGAGGCAGCACTCGAAGCCGGCGCCGAAGATGTCGAGCGCGACGAGGACTCGTTCCTGATCACGACCGACCCGGGCTCGCTGCACACCGTGAAGGAGGCGCTCGAGGGCAAGCGGTACAAGGTGTCCGAGGCCGAGCTCGGTTGGGTGGCCAAGTCGACGGTCGCGGTCGAAGGTTCCGCGGCTGAACAGTTGCTCAAACTGCTGGAAGCACTCGAGGAACTCGACGACGTGCAGAAGGTCGACGCGAACTTCGAGATGGACGACGACGCGATGGTCGACGCGTGACACCCCGCCTCGTGCTCGGCATCGATCCGGGCACTGCGGTCACCGGGTATGGCGTCGTGGCCATGGATGGACGCGTCACGACGCTGGTGGAGTGCGGGGTGATTCGCACCGCGGCGAAGCAGGCATTGGCCGCGCGCCTCAAGGACATTCACGATGGCGTATCGGAGCTCATCGCCCACCACCGACCCGATACCATCGCCGTCGAGGATGTGTTTTATGCGCGCAACGTTCGCACGACGGTCGTGCTGGGTCATGCGAGGGGCGTGATTCTGCTCGCGGCGCAGGCCGCGGGTCTCGACATTCGGGAGTATCCGCCGGCCGCGATCAAGAAGACCATCACGGGTAGTGGGGCGGCCTCGAAGGAGCAGGTGCAATTCATGGTGACCAGATTGTTGCGGCTCAAGTCGGCGCCTGAGCCCGCCGATGCTGCCGACGGCGTCGCCGCCGCGCTGTGCGCGTGCATGGCCGTGACGTTGCCGCGCATCTCGATGCCCAGTATCAACCTCGGTCAGCGGGTTGTTCGGTGATTGCGCAGATAGCCGGAAAGTTGGTGCATCGCGCGCTCGACCGGGTGGAAATCATGACGGCCGGCGGCGTGGCATACGAGTGTCTCATTCCGTTGTCGGTCTACGAATCGTTGCCCGCCGAAGGCAAGGACGTCACGCTCCATACGCATCTGTCCGTGCGCGAAGATGCGTGGCAGCTGTTCGGCTTCGACACGCCGTACGAACGCGCGATCTTTCAGAAGCTGCTGGCGGCCAAGGGCGTCGGCCCCGCGCTCGCGCTCGGCGTGCTGTCGTCGCTCACGGCGGAGCGCGTGGTTCGTGCCCTGCGCGAGAAGGACGTGACGACGTTGATGCGCGTGCCACGTGTCGGGCGCAAGAAAGCCGAGCAGATCATTCTCGACCTGGCCGACAAGATCGACAGCGTCGGCGGCGCGCCGGCAGTAGCGGGTGCCCCGGTCGGCGGTGTCGCCGACGACGCCATTCGCGCCCTGCTTTCCCTCGGCTACAACCAGGCCGAAGCCGATCGTGCGGTGCGCGGCGCGATCGAAGGTGGCGCCAAGGGAGATGTCTCGGTCATCGTGCGCGCGGCGCTGTCACGACTCGCGCAGTAGGCCATTCCGCGTGTACTGCAGCTACCGGGCGTAGCTGCTCGCGTCGCGCAGTGGTGCGGAGCATGCCGGCAACTGCATCGGCTGCCCAGTCGTCACGTTCAGTATCGGCGACAGTACCTTTCGTGACGTGCGCTGCGGGTCTTCGCTCGCCATGTAGGCAAACATCGCGGTCAGCGTCGCATTGTTGCGCAGGTCGTCCTGCATGACCTTGTCGTACGAATCGCGGTTCGTATGCCAGGTAGTTTGCCCGTAATCCCACGAGAGCGCATTCAGGTTTGCCGCCGGTGCACCGCGACAGAGCCAGGACACATGATCCGATCCGGTGCTGTACATGGCTGGTGCCTGCATCCGGATCCACTCGGTGATCTCCCGCGGCATTGCCGACATGTACTGCGCGAGGCGCGGCCCATTCTCCGGAAAGATCGTCGGGCCGATGGTTACCACCCGGCCCGTGCCGTTGTCCTGATTGAATGCGAACTGCAGCCCCGTCGCGACCTCGGGATGATCTGCGGCGAATGAACCGGAACCGTTCAGCCCCTGCTCTTCACCACTCCAGTGGCCCACGAGGATCGTGCGCGACGGGCGTGGCAACACGGTGCGCAGAATGCGCATCGCTTCCATCATGGTGATTGTGCCCGTGCCGTTGTCCGTCGCTCCGGAGTGTCCTTCCCAACTGTCGAAGTGCGCCGAAAGCACCACATACTCGTTGGGCTTCGTTGCACCCTTGATCTCGCCGATGACGTTGAACACCGGCTGGTCACCGAGGAACTCAGACTCGGCAGTGACACGCGCCACTGGCGACTGACCATTGCTCGCGAGGCGGTGCAGCATGCCATAGTCCTCGCAACCGATGTCGATCACGGGCAACGCGGAGTTTCGCGGCGAACCGAACACCTTGTTGATGCCCGGATAGAGCGACCAGTTCGATTCGAAAACAGCCACGGCACCGGCGTTCCTGAGATCGGTGTAGAACGTCCGCACGAGTTGCGTGAGGCCGCCATACGTCGCGTCCAGTTCGCGCTGCGCGCTGTCGAGCGACGCCATCGTGGCCGGCGTCGCAAACTCTGCGACCTGGGTTTTCATCCGGCATGTCAGCTGCGGCGCACTGGCAAGCACGATCTTGCCGCGCGTCGTCAGCAGCCACGCATCGTACTCGGCGATGCTGCGGAATGGCTTGATCACGGCGACGTCGCCCACGACCGGACGACCACCGGTGTTCCCGCTCCACGAAAGCATGGTGGCTTCGAGTGACTTGAAGCGCGGCGCCGTGAGGGCCACGGTCGCCGCCCCACGCTGCCACGAATTCCAGGTTCCGTAGCGTTCCTTGCGTGCCGAGATGCCCCACCCCTTGTACATCGCGACAGCCCAGTCTTGCGCGCGATTCATGTTGGGCGACGCGGTCAGACGCGGACCAATGGAATCGAGCAATGCCTGCGAAAGCTTCGCGGCCTGTGAGCGACGCATGCCTTCGTCCCAGATCCTCGCGATGACGGGATCGGTCGGCGCACTCATCCTCACATACGCCGGCAACGACTCAGCCGGGATCGGCGTCGCGAGCGGCGCCTTGGGAATGGTTCGCACAGCAGGCTGCGCGTGCAGTGGGCTCGCGCCCGGCGTCACGAGTGCAAATGGCGCGACGCACGCGACAACGACGCAAAGAGTTCGAACGAAAGTCATGTCAGCGCTCTGCCTTGAATTCGTGTGCTCCGCGGTATTGCGCCGGTGTTACGCGCGCGGGCTCAGGCCATCGGCAAGTGAGGTGCGATATGCCTTCCACGCTGGCACGAAGCCAATGAGGACACCCGCGACGATCACGACAGCGACATATGTCCACTCGGTGGCCCCGAGGGCACGCATGGCCAGGTGCAAACCGAAGCGGCCTTCGATCGGGCCCTGCGCGAGCGCCAGGCCGAGGTACACCAATCCGACACCGATGATGCAGCCGAGCAGGGCGAGCACACCCGATTCGAGCACGAGGAGCGAAATGATCGTACGCGGTCCGGCACCGATGGAGCGCAGGATCGCCATTTCTCGCCGCCGCGCGTCGAGCGACGAGTACAGCGACACGAGCATGCCCGTGAGTCCGATCGCCACGGCGAACACGGCGACGAGTCGCAACCCGACTTCGGCATTGCCGATGTTGTTCCACAGCTCGCCGAGCGCAACGCCCGGAATGACTGCAGTGAGCGGCTCGCGCAGGTCGGTGTTCATTTCACGCTGCAGCATCAGCGCCTCGAACCGGTTCTTCGTACCGATGAAGAACGACGTGATCTGCTCGTCCTGCACGCTTGGCGCGGCCACGGCGATCGGAGGAGCGTCCGCGCCAGGCATCGATGGCGGCGGCGAAGCACCAGGCATCGCTGGCGGTGGTGACGCGCCCGGCATTGCCGGCGCATTCGCTCCCATCGGTTGCGTGGATCCCGGCCCGCTTGCCGGCTCCGCCTCGTGCATCGCCTCGAGTCCTTCGAGCGTCACATACACCGACCGGTCGATCGGCGTGAACGTGCGAGCCAGCACACCGACGACCTTGAACGGATGCGCCTCGTGCGTCGACGTACCGATGTCCTGCATCCCGTGTGAGATGGTCACCGGTGACCCCACCGTATACTGCAGCCGATCGGCGACTTCGCTGCCGATCACGACATCCTCGTCGCCAGTGCCGGCCTTTCCTGCGGTGAACGTGATGCGAGCATCCTGACGAAATCGATAGCGCTCGTAGAATTCGGGCGTCGTGCCCACCACCCGAAAGCCGCGGTGACTGTCGCCCAGCGAGTACGGGACTGCCCACTTCACGGCGGGATGCGACTTCCACCGCTCGAACGTCGAGAGTTTCACCGAACCCGCCGGTGAACCGATGCCGAACACGCTGCTCAACAACACCTGCAGCGTACCGCCCCGCGCTCCGACGATCAGGTCGGTGCCGCGAATGGTGCCGGCAAAGCTCTCGCGCACACCGGCGCGCACCATCTCGATGCCTACCAACAGCGTCACGCTGAGCGCGATCGAAAGCACGGTGAGCGATGTCGTGAGCGAACGGCTGCGCAGCGATTTGAGGGCGAGCTGCAGGACGATCATGCGCCGACTCCGGCAGGCCGGGCAGCAGCATTGATCTCCGGCAGCGACACCGCGCGCGAGAATAGCGGACGGAGCGACTGGTCATGGCTCACGAACACGAGCGTCGCATTCGCGCGGCGGCAACAGGCGAAGAGCAATTCCAAAAACCGTTCTCGGCGGTCGCTGTCGAGCGCCGATGTCGGCTCATCGGCAATCACGACCTCCGGGCTGCCGATCAGTGCACGCGCCGCTGCAACGCGCTGCTGCTGTCCGACACTCAACTCGGCGACCGCACGATCGAGCAGCGTTCCAATGTCGAGCTGCGCCGCCATGTCGGCCGCGGCAGCGTCCGGCGACATCGCACCAAGTCGCGCCAACCGCTGCGGCTCGAGCCGAACCGGCAACAGAATGTTCTCCCGCACGGACAGGTACGGGATGAGGTTGAACATCTGGAAGACATACCCCAGATGCCGGGCGCGAAAAGCATCGCGTGCTCCGCTACCCAGCACCGAGAAATCGGTACCCAACACCTTCACGCTTCCCTGGCTTGCCTGCAACACTCCAGCAAGCAGCCCGAGCAGCGTGGTCTTGCCACTGCCGCTCGGGCCATGCAGGAACACCGTTTCACCACGTGGGATCGTCAGCGAGTCGATCGCCAGCACGTCCGGACCGGTACGGTACGCAAACCGCACCCCCGACAACTCGACGGCAGGAGCGCCGCCGGACGGCACCGCCGTCACTTGGCTGTGTAAGGCTCGACCTTGAGACCTTCGAGCTGGTATCCAACCGCGCCGTACGGACTTTCCACCGTGGCGATCTTGAGGCGGCCAGACATCCAGACTGCATCGAACAGGTTGAGCTTCACGGCCTTCTTGTTCGACATGCCGACCATCACGATCTGATTCGGTGGCGGTGGCGGCGTATGCACGCAGGCGCCGTAGTACGGCACCAGCAGGAACTCGGCGCCTTCCTCCTGGAAGTCATCCAACGGCACGACGAAACCGGGGATGCGCACGAGCTTTCCTTCCAGCTTCTTCAGCGTATCGGTTGCCTTGCCATTAGTGTAGTCGAGACCGGCGAGCACACGCCAGTCGATACTGATAGCCTCTTCGACGACCCCAGCCGTCACGACGGGGACCACCTTCTTCGCTGGCGGCACAACGTGTACGGGCATCGCGGCCGTCGTGACGACGAGCGCAGCGATCCCGGCGAGTGATGCGAGCGACACGAAGCGATTGGTCATGAAGAGAACACCTTGGCTTGGAGGACACGAACCGCTTGCGCGCCGGGTACTGGGCTGCCGCAAGCCCGTTCTGGCGGCAACCGCGCCACGAACGTCCATGAAAGATACGCAGGTGCTCAGCCAACGCTGAACCGATGGGCCGACATCCGTATACCGTAACGGTCACCTGTATATTCACTGTTCGGCGGCGTGCGTTCCGCATCCACCGTGACCGACGCCCCCGATCCGCTACACCGCCATGAGCCGACCCGAGATCACGACCCCGGAAGCGCTGTCCGACGAGACTGTCGTCGAGCTGTCGCTGCGCCCCAGGCGCCTCGCCGAGTTCATTGGACAGAACCGGATCAAGGAGAGCCTGTCGATCGCGATCGACGCCGCACGCGCCCGGAAGGAGCCGCTCGACCATACCCTGTTTTTCGGCCCACCCGGACTCGGCAAGACGACCCTCGCCGACCTCATGGCGCGTGAGCTGGGCGTCAGCCTCACCACGACGTCGGGGCCTGCGCTCGAAAAGCCAGGCGACCTCGTCGGGCCGCTCACCAATCTGCGGGCAGGGGACGTGCTCTTCATCGATGAAATTCATCGGCTCCGGCCGATCATCGAGGAATTCCTCTACCCCGCCATGGAAGACTTCCGGATCGACATCCGGCTGTCCGAGGGTCCAAAAGCACAAACGGTCACGATGAACATCGAGCCGTTTACCCTCGTCGGTGCCACTACGCGCCTCGGCATGCTCACGGCGCCGATGCGCGCCCGCTTCGGCATCATGCACCAGCTCTCGTTCTATCCCGAAAAGGAACTCGAGATCATCGTGCGCCGAACGGCAGAAGTCCTGAAGGTGGAAATCACCGACGACGGCGCACACGAAATCGCCAAGCGCTCGCGTGGCACACCACGCGTGGCGAACCGCCTGCTGCGACGCGTACGCGACTACGCGCAGGTGCGCGCCGACGGACGCATCACGCGCGATGTGGCGCAGGCCCAGCTCGCGCTGCTGGACGTCGATCACTTCGGACTGGACGACCGCGACAGCCGGTTGCTACGCACGATCATCGAGAAGTTCGACGGTGGCCCCGTGGGACTCGGCACGATCGCCGCTGCGATCGGTGATGATCCCGGCACGATCGAGGAGGTATACGAGCCGTTCCTGCTGCAGAACGGTTTTCTGCAGCGCACGCCGCGCGGGAGAATAGCGACGGCGCATGCTTATCGGCATTTGGGGTTTGAGGTGCCGAGTGGGAGGGGGGAGCAGGGCGGCCTTTTTTGAGTGCGTAGCGATGAGTTTTGAGAGGTTGGACGTATTGAGGGGAGCTTCGACCAGCGAGTAGGGGCGGGCGTTGCTGCAATCAGCGAGATCGCTGCGATCGAGGCTGCCAGGCATGGCTGAGAGCTATGGATTTCAGGGGCGGTACGGAAGCGACCAGCAATAGCTATCAGCTATTGCTGCAGCCGATGGCTATTGCTCACGGCTGCAGTGCCGCCTCTCTTAGCCATAGCTCTCAGCCATGCCTGGCAGCCTCGATCGCAGCAATGCCGCCAAGCACACAGACGTCAGCTAATTGCCAGGCGCCAGACGCGAGACGCCAGACGCCAGCGCGGAAAAACGAACTCCTCGACGCCGCCCCCCGCTCCACCCCGATTATCTTCCCCGCTCCAATGCAATCTCACCACTCCGAGCCAGGGGACATGTCCGTCCCCACCCCCGGAAGCCGTACGTCGCATTACGACTACGCCCTCCCCGACACGCTGATCGCGCAGCATCCCGTCGAACCGCGCGACGCGAGTCGCATGCTCGTCGTCGATCGCGCCGCCGGTACTCTCGCGCACCGTACGTTTCGCGATATCGCCGACCTGATTCCGGCCGGCGACGCCTTGGTCGTGAACACGACGCGCGTGTTTCGTGCGCGACTGATCGGCCATCGCGATACGGGCGGGCAGGCCGAAGTGTTTTTGCTCCGACCACTCGACGACGAGCACTACGAAGCGATGGTCCATCCCGGTGCGAAATTGCGGCCCGGGAAGTTCGTGACCGTCGTTCCCGGGTTTCGTGTCGAAATCGTGGAAACGACGCCTCGGCATACGCGCATCGTGCGCCTGCATACCGAGGGCGAAAGTGCGAGTGTGGCCATCGAGCGCCATGGCCACATTCCATTGCCACCGTATATCGGACGCGCCGACGAAGTGGTCGACGAGACCCGTTATCAGACCGTGTACGCGGCGCAGTCCGGATCCGTCGCCGCCCCGACGGCGGGTTTGCATTTCACACCGGAGCTTCTGTCCCGCCTCGAGGCGCGCGGTGTCGTGCGGCACGACGTGCTGCTGCACGTTGGAGCCGGCACGTTCAAGCCGGTGCAGGACGAGGATCCGTCCGCGCATCTCATGCACGAGGAGTGGAGCGAGATCACTCCGGAGACGGCCGCCGCGCTCAACGCGACGCGGGCGCGCGGCGGAACGATCTGGGCCGTCGGCACCACGAGCACACGCGCACTCGAGAGCGCGACCGACGAGAGCGGCCTGGTGCAGCCCATGAGCCGCGAGACCAACCTGTTCGTGCGCCCGCCATACCGCTTTCGCGGCGTCGATCATCTCGTCACCAACTTCCACCTGCCGAAAAGCACGCTCGTCATGCTCGTTGCAGCGTTCGCGGGCTACGAGCTGACCATGCACGCCTACCGCACGGCCGTCGAGGAACAGTATCGGTTCTTCTCGTACGGCGACGCGATGTGCATCCTGTGAGCGCCGGGTTCGCGTTCCAGCTCGAACGGACAGAGGGTGCTGCGCGCGCAGGAGTCTTCCACACACCGCATGGGCCGGTGGTGACGCCGCAGTTCATGCCGGTCGGTACGCTCGCGACGGTCAAGGCGCTCGACCCCGACGACCTGCATCGTCTGGGCGCGACGATGGTCCTGTCGAACGCCTATCACCTGCAGCTGCGTCCCGGCAGCGACGCCGTGCGCACGATGGGCGGGTTGCATCGGTTCATGGGCTGGAGCGGGCCGATGCTCACCGATTCCGGCGGCTTTCAGGTGTTCTCGCTCGAGGGGCTGCGCACGATTGGCGAAGATGGCGTGGAGTTTCGCAGCCACTTCGATGGCGCCGCGCATCAGTTCACGCCGGAGTCCGTCATGCGGATCGAGCGCAACCTTGGCGCCGACGTGATCATGCAGTTCGATCACGTCGTGCCGGGGCAGTCGTCGCTCGAGGTCGCATCGGATGCGATGCACCGCAGCATCCGTTGGCTCGACCGCTGCCGCACGGAATTCGCGAGGCTGTCGGCGGAGGACCCGGATGCCCCGACGCCGGTACAGGCGCTCTTCCCGATCGTCCAGGGCGGGATCCACGCGAGCCTGCGGCAGGAGTCGTCGCGTCTCATCCGCGATCTCGACGACTGGGTCGGGTACGGCATCGGCGGGCTCTCGGTCGGCGAGGCGAAACCGGACATGTACGGGATGCTCGAGGTCGTGCACGAGACCCTTCCCGCCGACCGTCCGCGCTACCTGATGGGTGTGGGATTCCCGGAAGATCTGGTCGAAGGCGTCGCGCGTGGCGTCGACCTGTTCGACTGCGTCGCGCCCACACGCATGGGACGGACGGGTGCGTTTTTCACTGCCGAAGGGCGTCGCAGCATCAAGAACAGCACCTTCCGGCTCGACCCCGCCCCGCTGGATGCAGAATGCGGCTGCGCGGCCTGCACCCGCTTTTCACGGGCGTATCTGCGGCATCTGTTCGTGACGGAAGAGATCCTCGGTCTGCGCCTCCTCAGCCTCCACAATGTACATTTCCTCGTCGCGCTGATGCGTCAGGCACGCGAGGCGCTCTTTGCCGGTACGTTCGCGGGCTGGAGCCGTGACTGGCTCGCCCGCTATCACTCCCGATCGACCACAACATGACCAGTTCCATCTCGGCCAGCCTGCTCGCCCTTCAGGGTTTCGGCGGGAGTTCGCTGCCCGGCATCGTGTTCACCTACGGCGCACTGATCGCGATCTTCTATTTCGTGCTCATTCGTCCGCAGCAGAAGCAGCGCAAGGCGCACGAGGCACTCATCAAGACCATCAAGCGCGGCGACGAGATCGTCACTGCCGGAGGCATCATTGGTGAAGTGGTGAACGTCGGCGCGGGCAGCAAGGACAGCGCGGCCGAAGTGTCGATGGCCGATCGCATCACGATCAAGTCCGGTGAGTCGCGCCTCGTCATCGAGCGCGGTCGCATCGCACGCGTCATCACGGGCACCGCGCCCGTCGTCTGATTCTCTTCGATACCCGCCGGCCCGAGTCCCTTCCGTGTCCTTGCTCGATATTCACGTCCTTGGTTCACCGATCCTGCGGCAGGAAACCGAACGGATCGAGAGCATAACGCCAGAGATCCGTCGCCTCGTCGACGACATGTTCGAGACGATGCACGCCGCCAGCGGCGTCGGCCTTGCGGCTCCACAGGTCGGTCGCCGTGAACGCCTGGCGGTGGTGGACGCCGACGGGGTCAGTCTCGTCGTCATCAACCCCGAGATCGTACGGCGCGACGGCAAGATCAAGGCGGAGGAAGGCTGTCTTTCGATTCCCGAGATCTACGCCGACGTCGAACGCGCCGCGCAGATCGTCGTCCGCGCGCAGGATATCGATGGCAAGATCTTCGAAGTCGAAGCGACCGAGTTGCTGGGTCGATGCCTGCAGCACGAGATCGATCACCTGCACGGCAAGCTGTTCCTTGATCGATTGAGCCTGCTCAAGCGTCGTTCGGCGTTGCGCGAGTGGGAGGAAGAGAAGCTGAATTATCCGAAGTTGCTGCGTGTGATTCCTGTTGGCGATTTGCCTCCCGAGCGAGTCACAGAGTAGTCTCGTGCGGATTCTCTTCTGGGGCACGCCGGAGTTTGCGGTGACACCGCTGCGCGCGCTGCTCGGCGAAGGTCATGATGTGATCGGCGTGGTGACGCAGCCCGACAAGCCACGCGGGCGCTCGCGCTCGCAGAGCGATCCGTCTCCGGTCAAGCGCGTCGCGCTGGAAGAAGGGTTGCCCGTACTGCAGCCCGACAAACCGCGTGGCGATGAGTTCATGCGCGACATGAGCGAACTGGCCCCCGATATCTCGGTGGTCGTCGCGTATGGGCGCATTCTCCCGAAGGCCGTCATCGACTTGCCGCCATTGGGCACCCTCAACATTCACGGCTCGATACTGCCCGCGCTGCGCGGTGCGGCACCGTTGCAGGCGGCAATTCTGCAGGGCTTCACGGAAACGGGCATCACCATCATGCAGATGGTGCCCGCACTCGACGCCGGCCCCATGCTGCACACGCTGCGCACGCCGATCGATCCGGACGAAACGTACGGAGATCTTCACGATCGTCTCACCGAACTCGGGGCGATGGGCATCGTGCAGGCGCTCGCGATCGTCGAAGCCGGTGCCGCACGCCCGGTGGCGCAGGACGATGCGCTGGCCACGTACGCGCCCAAGATCGAACGCCCCATGACGCGAATCGATTTCTCGCAGTCGGCCGTCGTCGTGCATCGAACCGTGCGAGCGTTCGACCCGCGACCGGGTGCGTTCACGACCCTGCGTGGCGCGGAGGTGAAGCTGTTCTGCGCGTCCGTCGAGGGTGATGGCACCGACGGCGGGCTCGACGAGGCAATGCGTGCCGCGCCGCCCGGAGTGGTTCGCACGGCAGACGAAAGTGGGTTGCTCGTCCGCTGTAGCGTCGGCGCCGTGCGCTTCGGTGAGGTGCAGCCCAGCGGGAAGGCGCGGCTGTCGGTCACGAACTGGGCGCGTGGGCGTGGTGTCGCGGTGGGCGACCGGTTCGATGACCAGCCGGTATCCGATCCATTCACCGATCCGGTCTCCGATCCGGTATCCGGGCCCGTTGCCGACTAGCTTTCGGTGCATGACGCCGGTGGAAGGACCTGAACGAAGCAGCCGCGTGAAACGCAGTGGGCCGGGGCGACCCGGGCCTGGCGGCGGAGTCACGGAAGCCCGGACCGCAGCCGCGATGACACTCGCGGACCTGCGTGCCGGTGTGCTGCTCGACGCTGCCTTCGAACGTCGTGTGGGCCCGCTCGACGCACGCGATCGGCGGTGGACGCAGGAGCTCCTTTGGGGCACCCTCCGTCGTCGCGGCTGGCTCGACGCGATGCTCGCCGTGCGCGTCCGGGGTGGCGTGGCGAAGCTGGATGGCGACGTTGCCGACCTGCTCCGGCTGGGCGCCTACCAGCTCATCAGCATGGGCAGTGTGCCGGCTTACGCCGCCATTGCGCAGACCGTCGAACTCACGAAACGTCGTCATGGTATCGGCGCGAGCAAGCTCGTGAACGCGGTGCTGCGACGAGTCGATCGGGAACGTGTCGCGCTGGAACCGCCGACGCCCACCGATGCGATCGAGGCGCTCGCGCAGCAGCACTCGCACCCGCGCTGGACAGTTGCCCGTTGGGTCGAGCGCTGGGGAACCGAGGTCACGCAGCAGCTGATGGAGGCGAACAACACCGAGGCAACGATCACGGTGCGGCCCTACGGCGTCGAACGCGACGAGCTGGAAGCGATGCTCGCCGGAGCGGGTGTGGAGACACACGCGGTGCCGCTCGTGCCGGACTCGCTGCGCCTGCGCGCGGGCGTCGCGCTGACGGAGCTCGGTGCGTTCAAGCAGGGCGTGCTCTTCGTCCAGGATCCCGCCGCAACGTTGGTCACGCGCTACGCCGCCGTGCCCGTCGGTGCAGTGGTCGCGGATCTTTGCGCCGCTCCTGGCGGCAAGGCGCTCGAGCTCTCGCGGGTGGCCGCTCGCGTCATTGCGGCCGACCGCAACGCCACGCGCGTCGACCGCATGCTCACCGGACTCGGTCGCGTGGATGCGTCGAACATCACTGGTATCATCGCTGATGCACGCTTCCCGGCCATCACACCGGTGGACGTCGTGCTGGTCGACGTGCCATGCACGGGAACCGGCACGTTTCGCCGGCACCCTGATGCCCGCTGGCGTCTGCGCGTGTCCGACTTCGCCGTACTCGGCGCATTGCAGAAGCAGATCCTGCGCGCGGCTGCGAGCATCGTCGCCCCGGGCGGACTGCTCGTCTACAGCACCTGTTCGCTCGAACCGGAAGAAAATGACGACCAGGTCGACGCGTTTCTCGCGAACCATCCCGAGTTCACGATCGATCCGCCACCCGCCGGCAGTGTGCCGGAGAGTGTGCTCGACAACGGACGCCTGCGTGTGCTGCCGCAGCAGCATGGAACCGACGGAGCCTTTGCCGTCCGCATGCGGAGAGCATCATGACGGACTACGAAGACCGGAACGCGTACGCCGACCGTAGCCGAGAGTCCGGGCAGTACCCGGCCCCGGAGGGGGCGCGCAACAGGCGTGCGTCCGGATCGCGCACGTGGTTGCTGCGCTTCGCGATCGTGCTCGGTGTCGGGCTCATGGTCGGTGCCGGCGGCGGTGTGATTGCTGTCAATACGCTCGAGCCGGGACGGCCGTCGGAGCCGGACTCAGTGCAGGTGCTGCTGGACAGTATCGAGCGTGGCGTGACACCTCCGGCGCGCGGTGCCGCTACCACCGACGGCGATGATGGCGACGCAGGTGCGGTCACGCCCGATACCGTGATTCGCGTCGTGGAGCCGATCGTGGCGCCGGATACGACCAGCGTTCCCGACGTAACGGGCATGCAGGAAGGAGCCGCGCGCACGATTCTCCTCGGCAATGGGATGACGGTCGGCCCAGTCGAATTCCGCGCGTCGGCGAGCGAGGCCGGTACCGTGCTCGCGACCATCCCGGTCTTCGGCACTCCTGTCGCTCGTGGTACGGCGGTTACGCTCGTGCTGAGTGACGGCCGCACGCCAGTCGATACGCTGCGAATCCAAGATTCCCCATCCAGACGATGACTCCTCGCATTGCGCCTTCCGTTCTGAGTGCCGACTTCCGCCGGCTCGGCGAGGAACTCGCGATGTGTGAAGCCGGCGGCGCCGACTGGATCCACGTCGACGTCATGGACGGACGCTTCGTGCCGAACCTGTCGTTCGGTGTGAAGGTGATCGAGGCGGTGCGGCGCTCGACGACGCTAACGGTCGATTGTCATCTCATGGTCGTCGAGCCGGAGAACTATTTCGACGAGTACGTGAAGGCGGGTGCCGACGTGATCACGATTCACGCCGAAGTTGCGCCCCATCTCGACCGGCAGCTCACACGCATCAGGGAACTGGGGTGCAAGGCGGGTGTCGCAATCAATCCGGCGACTCCATTGTCCGTCATCGAGGAAGTCGCACACAACCTCGACCTGTTGCTCATCATGAGTGTGAATCCGGGTTACGGCGGCCAGAAGTTCATCGAGTACACGGTCGACAAGATTGCGCGTGCGCGTTTCCTCCTCGACCAGGCCGGCGGGGGCGCCGCGATCGAGGTCGATGGCGGCATCTCGCGCGACACGATTACGCGCTGCTGGCAGGCCGGCGCCGATACGTTCGTCGCGGGCAACGCGATCTTTTCTGCCGCAGATCCGCAGTCGGAAATTGGCGCACTCCGCTCGCTGTGCGTAGAGACGGCCTGATGACCGGAAAACAGCAGTGGGCGGTGGTTGGTCTCATCGTGGCACTGCTCGCCGGCGGCGCATTTACGGCGATGCATTTCCTCGAGGATGAGCTCACGTCGGTGACGATGGGCTCTGCCGCGCCGCCATTCGTTGCCCTCACGATGCCGGACAGCGGCAGCGCCGCGCCCCGCGTTGCGAAAACGATGTCGGACTACCGCGGCGAAGTCGTGCTCCTCAACATCTGGGCGACTTGGTGTGAGCCGTGCCGGGTGGAGATGCCGAGTATGCAGGCGCTGCACGAAAGCCTTGGGCCGAAGGGCCTCAAGATCGTCGCCGTGAGCGTGGACAAGCCTGGTGACGAGGCGCTGATCGCCAGCTTCGCGAAGGAGTACAAGCTCTCGTTCGAGATCCTGCACGATTCGACGAACGCGATCATGGCGACGTATCGCGCCACTGGGTACCCGGAGTCGTTCGTGATTGCGCGCGACGGTGCGATCCGCAAGAAGCACATCGGACCCGCCGACTGGAATTCGGCCGATAACCGGCGCCTCTTCGAGATGCTGCTCGCTGAAAAGCGGCCGTGAGTCGTCCGGCCGCGCCGGCGACGAACAGCCGGCGTGTGACGCTCTCCCGTGTCACGCTCTCAGGTATCACGCGCGGCGTAGTGGCGTTGCTCTGTGCCTGCGCCCTCTGGCTGGTGGTGAGCGCGAAAGAGCCGAAGGCGCGCGTCAGCGACGTGCGTCCGCGGCTGCTCACCGTTCCCCTCGGTCGGTAAAGCCGATGTCCGGAGCTGCCGTGCGCGTACTCGGCATCGAGACGTCCTGCGACGAGACATCGGCCGCCGTCGTTCGCGGGCCGCTCGACGCGCCGACGATCGAGTCGCTCGTGATTCTCTCACAGGATGTGCATCGCCTGTTCGGTGGCGTGGTGCCGGAGATCGCGAGCCGCCAGCATCTCACCGGCATCGTGCCGACCGTCTCGGCCGCGCTCAATGACGCTGGCGTAGGCTTCGACGAGATCGATGCGATCGCGGTGACGCACGCGCCGGGCCTCGTCGGCGCGCTGCTCGTCGGCACGAGCTACGCGAAGGCGCTCGGATTCGCGCGCGGAATCCCGGTGGTGCCCGTGCATCATCTCGAGGGCCATCTCTTCGCGACCCTGCTCGAGCATCCCGACGCCGCCCCTCCATTCACCGCGCTGCTGGTCAGCGGTGGGCACACCATGCTGCTCGACGTTCCCGCGTGGGGCGAGTATCGCCTGCTCGGCACGACCCGCGACGACGCGGCGGGCGAAGCATTCGACAAGTCGGCAAAGCTGCTCGGCTTGCCTTATCCGGGTGGGCGTCCGCTCGAGGAGCTCGCTGCGACGAGCGATGGCGCGGGCTACAAGTTTGCGCGGCCGATGACACGGAGCAACGCGCAGCCCGGCGACGACGACTACTACGACCTGTCGTTCAGTGGGCTCAAGACTGCTGTGCTGACGGCCGTGCGGGCGTCTGAACGCGACGGCACGCTGGACGCGAATCGCGCGGCAATCGCGAGTGCGTTTCAGAGCGCCGTGGTGGACACGCTCGTCGAAAAGACCGATCGGGCGCGACGCACGTTCGGGCGCTCGCGGATCGTGCTGGGTGGAGGCGTCGCCTGCAATGGAGCGCTGCAACGTGGCATGCGGCGGCGTTTTGCGAGCCGGGGCGGGCAGGTGTTCGCCCCGTCGCCTCGCCTGGCGACGGACAATGCAGCGATGATTGCGGCGGCAGGTCTCTTCCGATTTGCTGCAGGTGACCGCGCGGACCCGACCATGACGGCTCACGCGTCCCTGGCGTTGCCAGGTATACTCTCTCATGCCCCTTAGCATGTCTCCAGAAGGCATCATCCATCACCCGACGGTCTTCAAGCTCGGATTCCTCGAGCTCACCGGATTCGGGCTCGCCGTCTTGCTGGCGTTCATGGTCGCACAGATCGTCTGCCAGCGTGAACTCTGGCGCCGAGGACACGATCGCGAGGCGGACGCGATGCCTGACGTCACGCTCGCTGCGCTGCTCGGCACACTGATCGGCGCGAAAACCTACTTCGTGATCCTGACCGGCGACCCGGGCGCATTCTTCAGTCGCGGTGGCTTCGTCTATTGGGGCGGCTTCATCGGGTCGGTCCTGCTCTGCTGGCTCGTCATCAAGAAGAAGAAGCTGATCTTCGCGCGCTTCGCGGATGTGGCGGGTGTCGCGATCGCGGCCGGATACGCCGTCGGGCGCACGGGGTGCTGGGCGGTCGGAGACGACTATGGAAAGCCGTGGAGTGGCCCATTCTCCGTGCAATTTCCGGAGGGGGCGCCTCCCTCGACCGCGTCCGTGATGACGAACCAGTTCGGCGCTGTCCTGCCGGAGGGTACTCCGCCCGATCAAGTGATTGCCGTCCACCCGACGCAGCTCTACGAGACGGCGATGGGATTCGTGATGTTCCTGATCCTCTGGCGCTTCCGCGCACACCGGAACCGCGAAGGGTGGCTGTTCGGCATGTATTGCATCCTCGCCGGCATCGAGCGGTTCATCGTCGAGTTCTTCCGGGCGAAGGACGACCGGCTGATGGCTGGCGGACTCAGCACCGCACAGGTCATCTCGATCGGCGTCTGCCTGGTTGGCGCTGCGGTGATGTTTCTCCGCAGAGGACCCGGCGGCCCCGAGAGCCCGGCGACGGCTCAGACGGCCTGAGAATCGTCTGCGCGTTCATCCCGAGTCGCGCACTCCCCATTGCTTCGGTCGAGGCTGCGCGACTATTATCAGAGATACGCTTTGAGAACCATTCTCAACTAACACGACGTGCCCACCGCCCTTTCGCTTCCGACCCTGCAGGCTGACGCCACTGGCACGCGCACTTGTGCGCTTGCCGCCTGTGCCGCTGGAAGTCGCGCCACCATCGTCGACATCGCCTGTTCGGCGGATGAAGCCTGTCGCCTCCGTGCACTCGGCGTCTGTGAAGGCACCAACGTGAACGTCATCGATTCACGCCACGCCATGCTGCTCGAGGTTCGCGGAACGCGTCTCGCGCTCGGGTCGGCGCTTACCGCGGGCATCACCGTTCAGCCCCACGCCCGCGGCTGATTGACGTGAGTACGCTCCAGACGCCGCTGCCCGGTTCCGAGCGGAGCGGCCCAGCGAGTGCTCCGTCCGTCTCGCAGGACACCCTGCGCGTTGCCATCATCGGCAACCCCAACACCGGCAAGACGACGCTCTTCAATGCCCTCACGGGTCTGCGACAGCGTGTCGGCAATTTCGCGGGCGTCACGGTCGAACGTGTGGAAGGCGCATTTCGCGGCGCCGATGGCCGTCGCACTGCGCTGCTCGATCTTCCCGGTAGCTATTCGCTCTCGGCGGGATCACCGGATGAACAGATCGCGCTCGAGACGTTGCTCGCGCGAGACGCGGGGCGGTGGCGTCCCGATGTGATTCTCGTGGTGGTGGATGCCGTGCATCTCGAGCGCAACCTGTTCCTCACGGGTCAGGTTCTCGAACTGGGCGTGCCCGTCGTGGTCGCGCTCAATCAGTTCGATGTCGCGGAAGCCGAAGGTATTCGCATCGATGTGCCGGAGCTGATCCACGAGTTGGGTGTGCCGGTGATTCCCACGGTCGCGAAGCGCGGTGAAGGTCTCGAACCACTGAAACGCGCGATCGTCACGGCAGCGACGCTGCATGCACCGACGCGCCGCTTCGCGCTCCCGAGTCCGGCTACCGAGGCACTCGAATCGCTCGTCGCATGCCTCGAAGCAGGCGGGTTGTCACCGGACGCTGCCGGCATGGAAGCGATGCGCGTGCTTGGCTCCGGACGGATCGAACCGCACCTGGCGGATGTGCGTGGGCTGCAGGAGTCGATTGCGACCGCATCTGCGGCCATGATGCTGGCAGGCTTCCGTCCGAATCGTTTCGAGTCGGAAGTGCGCTACGCATGGATTGCTCAGGTCACGTCGCGCACCGTGGTGCGGCCAAGTCCTGGTGGACGGTCACTCAGCGACCGCATCGATGCCGTTGCGTTGCATCGGGTGTGGGGCCCGATCGTGTTTCTGCTGCTCATGGCCGTCGTGTTTCAATCGGTGTTCTCCTGGGCGACGCCGATGATGGATGCGATCGAGGCAATCATCGCGACCGTCGGTGATGCAATCGGCTCACGCCTTCCCGAGGGTGACCTGCGAAGTCTGGTCGTGGACGGCGTGTTCGCGGGCGTCGGCTCGGTGCTCGTGTTCCTGCCGCAGATCGCGATCCTCTTTACCGTGATCGGCATCCTCGAGCACAGCGGCTACATGTCGCGCGCGGCGTTCCTGATGGATCGCGTGATGCGTCGCGTCGGCCTGCACGGGAAGAGCTTCATTCCAATGCTGTCGGGCTACGCGTGCGCCGTACCCGGCATCATGGCGACGCGCACGATCGAAGACCCGAAGGATCGTCTCGCGACCATCATGGTGGTGCCGCTCATGAGCTGTTCGGCGCGCCTGCCCGTCTACACGTTGTTGATCGGAGCATTCGTGCCGCCGCTCGCGATCATTCCGGGGCTCAACCTGCAGGGCGTCACGATGCTCGTGATGTACCTGCTCGGCACCGTCGTGGCGCTGGTCGTCGCGGCGATCTTCAAGCGCACGCTGCTCAAGGGCCCCGTGCGGCCGATGATTCTCGAGCTGCCACCGTACCGCTGGCCAAGCCTCAAGTCACTCGCGGTGTCGGTCGCCGGCCGTTGCCGGATGTTCCTGCAGCGCGCGGGCACTGTCATCCTCGCCCTGTCGATCGTGCTCTGGGCGCTCGCGACGTACCCGAAGGTCGCGGTCGACAGCACACTGCCTGAAGCGGCGCAGCAGGAACAGCAGCTCGAAGGCTCCGTGCTCGGCCGCATCGGGCATGGCATCGAACCTCTCGTCCGCCCATTGGGGTACGACTGGAAGATCGGCGTGTCGATCGCAGCGAGTTTCGCGGCGCGCGAAGTCTTCGTTTCGACGATGGGCACGATCTATGGCGTCGGCGACGCGAGTGGTGATGGCAGCGGTGATGGCACCGACGCAGCGCTGCGCGACCGGTTGGTCGCCGAGCGAAATCCGCGCACTGGCGGCCCCGCGTACACGCCGCTGATCGCCGTCGGCTTGATGGTGTTTTACGTATTCGCGCTCATGCACATGAGCGCG
>DASQZA010000099.1:0-2180 GCA_035638935.1 Gemmatimonas sp.
CATCGGTGTGATGCGCGCCGGCACCGAGGCGAACATCGTACCGGGCCTGGCCGAGGCGGAACTGATGATTCGTCTGGTCGGCGACGCGGAGCCCGTGAAGCGTGCATTCAACGCGTGGGCGCAGGGGCGGGCAGAACTCGTCTGGGGTGCCCTCACGCCCGCGCAGCTTTTTCACGTGATCAGCGGTTTCGAGGTCGCCCCCGTTGCCTATACGAGCGACAGCGCGCTGCTCGACCGGTGGGGCACGCCGCTGCTCTTCGGACCGGGGTCCATCCATGTCGCGCACACGCCGATCGAGTACGTCGATGTAGCGGAACTCGAAGCGTCGGTCGGCGCCTACGAACGTATCGTCCACTCACTCCTCGCATGACTGCTCCCTCGCTTCGATGGCCGGTGGCCGTTCTCGGTGCGACCGGTGCCGTGGGACAGGCATTCGTCCGCCTGCTCGACGGTCATCCCTGGTTTCAGCTCGCTGAAGTTGCAGCATCGGAGCGGAGCGCCGGCAAGTCGTACCGGGAGGCGACACATTGGCTCGAAGGTACGATGCCCTCGTCGGTCGCCTCGCTTCGTGTGTCGCTCTGCGACCCGTCGGCGGTCCGTTCGCCGATTGTCTTCTCCGCGCTCGACTCGTCGGTGGCGGGCGACGTCGAAGCAGCATTTGCAAATGCCGGCCGGATGGTGCTCAGCAACGCGAAGAACTACCGCATGGCCATCGACGTGCCGCTGGTGGTTCCCGAGGTCAACGGAGCGCATCTCGCGCTGCTGAGCGAACAGCGGCGCGCGCGCGGATGGACCGGCGGGATCGTGACCAACGCCAATTGCGCGGTGACGGTCATGGCATTGGCACTAGCCCCGCTGCACGAGGCGTTCGGCGTTCGCAAAGTGTTCGCGAGTACGATGCAGGCGGTGTCCGGTGCCGGGTATCCGGGTGTGGCATCACTCGACATTCTCGGCAACGTGATCCCCTACATCGGCGACGAAGAGCCCAAGATCGAAACCGAACTGCGCAAGCTGTTGGGCACGCTGCAGGGTGATCGCATTCTGGAAGCCGAAATCGTTACCAGCGCACACGCCAACCGTGTCCCGGTCGAGCATGGACACACGGTGTGCATGTCCGTCGGCTTCGAGCACTCCGTCACCGCGGAGCAGGCGATGAAGGTCCTCGGCGACTGGCATGGCGATGCCGCCGTTCGCGGGCTGCCGAGCGCACCATCGCCGGCACTCGTTCTCGACGATCAGCTCAATCGCCCGCAGCCCCGACGCGACAGCATGAACGGGAACGGCATGGCCGTCACGATCGGCCGGGTGCGTCAGGACCACCTGTTCGACATTCGCATGGTCGCGATGGCGCACAATGTCATCCGGGGAGCCGCGGGAGGCTCGATACTGAACGCCGAACTGCTCGTGGCTAGCGGGCAGCTTGCCGCCGTCGGACGCCCGTGATCGTCTGCAAGTTCGGCGGGACGTCGGTCGCAGACGCCGTCGCGATCGATCGCGTCGCGAGCATCGTTCAGGGGAAGCAGTCGCAGAAGCCGGTGGTCGTCGTCTCTGCGTTGGGGGGCGCGACCAACATGTTGCTGGACATCGCCAACAAAGCTGCCGCTGGTGAACTGCTCGTCGCGCTGCAGCTCATCGAACAGCTGCGCGACCGGCATCTACGCGAGTCGGCAGCGCTGCTGGAAGGGGCCCCGGACGCCGACGACATCGCGCTGGAGATTGCCACCGGCTTCGACGAACTCGCGCACCTGGCAGAGGCGTTTCGCACGCTCGGTTACCTGACACCACGCTCGCTGGACACCGTCGCGGCGCTCGGCGAGTTGCTTTCGTCGCAGATCGTGACCGCCGCGCTCCGACACCGCGGATTGCCCACAGTGTTCGTCGATGCGCGTGATGTGATGATCACGAACGATCAGTTCACGCGAGCCGATCCGGACCTCGCGGCCATCGAGCACGCCGCGCGCAGTTACCTCGTTTCCGCCGTCGACAACGGTTGTATCCCGGTCATGGGAGGTTTCGTCGGCGCGACGTCGAAGCGTGTGACGACGACGCTCGGACGCGGTGGCAGCGACTACTCGGCCGCCCTCGTGGGTGCAGCGATCGAAGCCGAGGCAATCGAGATCTGGACAGATGTCGACGGGATGCTGACCGCCGATCCGCGCGTCGTACCGGACGCGCGGACG
>DASQZA010000100.1:0-6895 GCA_035638935.1 Gemmatimonas sp.
GGCGACGTCGCACGCGATCCGGAAGCGCCACGTCGGCGTAGCTCGATCGTGCACTTCGAAGCAACGTCGCGTCGCTGCTGCGCACGACGCGCCAGCCCGTCGCAGGTCGCACCCGCATGCTGAGGGCTTGCCGATGCAGGCCGTTGCGCATGCCGAGCGAACGAACACCGCCAACCGAGCCGCCCACCGTCGTGGCGGCCACCGTCGCCACGTCGACCGGCTCGAATCCGATGCCGTCACCCACGGCAACGGGGTGCGTGACCTCGACGATCACGTCATTGCGATCGCGTCCGACCACGGTACCGATCGGCAATCCGCGATTGTCGGGTTGCGCGCGTGTGATGTACGACCTTCCCTCGCGCCCGCCATACATGCCTCCGGTGTTGCCGCGGCTGAAGATCTGCACGAGCGGTTCCACCTCGCCCGATGGCGGCGAAGCACGATCCCCACGCGCAAGTCGGTCGAGCCAGGTGCGATATGCACCCGTTACCGTAGCGACGTACTCCGGCTTCTTCTTGCGCCCTTCGACCTTGAGGCAGCCGACGCCCAACTCGGCGATGGCGGCGAGATGGTCATGTGCGGCGAGATCCTTAGCCGAGATCAAGAATCCGCTATCGAGCGTTGCACCCGATGTTTCGTCAGTCAGCGTGTAGTCCTTTCGGCATGACTGCGCACATGAGCCACGGTTTGCCGACCGTTCGGAGATCATGCCGGACATGAAGCACTGGCCGGAGTACGAGATGCATAGCGCGCCATGAACGAACGTCTCGAGCCCGAGGTCCGGCACGGCATCCCGGATGGCCTTGATGTCGGTCAGCGTGTTTTCGCGTGCGAGCACGACGCGTTCGACGCCGATCCGCTCCATGACGCGCGCGCCCGATGCATCATGCACCGTCATCTGCGTCGAGCCATGCACTTCGAGCGTCGGGTAGATGGCTCGGATCAGTCGAACGGCGCCCAGATCCTGCACGATCGCGGCATCGATCCCACGATCGACACACTCGCCCAGATAGAGCATCGCCTCGACAAGCTCGTGCGGCTTGATGAGCACATTGAACGTCAGGTAGACGCGAACGCCTCGCGCGTGCGCGAGTCCACACGCCTGCCCCAGCTCTTCGAGCGACAGCTGGGCGCCTTCGTCCCGTGCGTTGTACATCGACGCCCCGAGGTACACGGCGTTGGCGCCATTCGCTACCGCCGCACGGACGGCATCGAGCGAGCCAGCCGGGGCGAGCAACTCGGGTACTGCCAGCCGCACCCCAACGCTGGGGTCGATGTGCGGGGCCGAGCTCGGAGCGGGGGACGAACGCATCCCGAAGAATCTAGTCGAATCCGGGCCGCCGGTGTTCGTTTCCGAACTTGGGCCGTTACTGACGCCCCGTCAGGCGGCTGACGATCCGCAACAGCAAGGCCGCTGCGATGCAGCCGATGGCCACGTACCGCACCATATCGTTGCCGGTGTTGATGCTGTAGGCGAACGCCGCTATGCCCGTCAGGAGCAGCGACACGCGCGCGATCATCAACGGACTCGCACTCATTGTGAGTGCTCCATCACGAGGCGGGCGTGAGGCCTGCCGCAGTTGCCTCGCTGTCTGGCACGTCGATGATCATCCGCAGCAGCGCCGTCGAGTACACCTTGCCCTGCGCGTCTGTCTTGAGCGAGAACGTGCCGCCGCCGTCGAGCGCGCCGTGCAGCAGAAAATTGAGCGCGCCGAGGTTGGGCAACTCGAACCGCACCACGTCGCCAGTGAGCTGGCCGGCGAAATGCTCGGCAACGCGCTGTCGGGTCACGTGGCGATCGATGATGGAATACCACTCCGGGCGCAGTGCGATGAGACCGACATTGGCGGTGTCACCCTTGTCGCCGCTGCGTGCATGGGCGATGTCCAGCAGACGAATTCGCATGGCTACTCCACCATCGTGACGGACGTGGTGACGGCGCGCTTGTCGAGCAGCGCGGGCCAGTAAGCGACGATCTCTTCGACCTTGGGGCGACCGCCGGCAAATCCGGTGACGCTCGGTGGGCCGTTGAGTACCAGCGGTGCGATCTCGCGCGTGAAACGTTCAACGTCGGCCCGGTTGCGGCCGCGTACGCCGATGCGGTACTGCACTTCTGGCGCATCGCGTCCGTCGCCGGCCAGAGCTCCATGCGTCGCGTTGGCACCGACGAACTCACTCAGCACCTGATCGAACTCGAGGCCAAGGTTGTCGAGACGCTCCCGCAGGATACGGTCGGCGAACTGCGCCTTCTCCATTGCATCCGGCCAGGAGTACACCAGCGATCCGACGGCCTTGAAGCCCGCGCGATACGCAATCGACACCTTGAGAAATGGCGTCGGCGGGCCACCAGTAACTCCGTGCACGCGGACGCGGTTGTCCCCGTCGGGCGCCAGCCGAATGCTCGTGAAGTCCGCAACGACGTCGGGCGTGATGTACGCGTTGGGATCCCCCATTTCGTATACGAGCTGCTCGGACACGCTCGGCACGGACACCCGGCCTCCCGTATTCGGGTGCTTCGTGATGACGAACGTGCCATCGGCCGACGCTTCCGCGATCGGGTAGCCGACATTCGCGAGATCGGGAATGCTTCGCCAGTCGTGCAGGCAGTTTCCGCCCGAGCACTGCGCGCCGCATTCGAGGATGTGCCCCGCAATGATGCCGGCCGCCATCAGATTCCAGTCGTCCGGCGCCCACTTGAACTCGTGACGCAGCGGCGCCATGGTGAGCGCTGTATCCGTGCTGCGCCCGGTGACGACCACGTTCGCGCCCTGCTCGAGCGCCTGCACGATCGGCGTCGATCCGATGTACGCGTTGGCGGAGAGCACGTGCTCCCGGATGGTCGACAGCGACTCACCGGTGTCCATGTTCGCGAGCAGATGTCCCTCCGCAAGCAGATCATCGAGCCTGCCGAGAATGTCATCGCCGGTCACGACACCGATGCGAATCTTGCCGCGCACTCCGTGCTTCGACGCAGCATCGAGGATCGCCTCGCCGCAGGCCGTCGGGTTCACGCCGCCCGCGTTGGCGATGACCTTCACGCCGCGCTCGGCCACAGCGGGAAATACGCTCTCCATCGCGCCGACGAAGTCGCGTGCGTAGCCCATGCGGGGGTCGCGCTCTTTCTGCTTCTGCAGAATCGACATCGTGACCTCTGCCAGGTAGTCGAGCATGAGGTAATCGACTTGCCCGCCTTCCACCTGCCTACGCGGGGCTTCGAGCCAGTCTCCCCAAAAACCCTGGCCACTGGCGACGCGCACGATGCGTCCAGCATCCCGCTGCGAGGTATCACTCATGGAAGCTCCAGTTCGTTGATCGTTCACGCGGGCGCGCCGTGCACGGACGCGCCGTGCATGGATGCACCGGGCATTGGTGGCAACGCGAATGCGCCGAGGTGCGGCCCCGGATTCTGAGACGCGGTGCGCAGCGCAAGCGCGAGCATCGGGCGCGTGTCTTCCGGGTACAGGATGGTGTCGGCAAATCCGCGCGCAGCCGCGTAACGCGCGTCGAGCTGTTCCTCGTAGTCGGCGCGCATTGCATCGACGGCCGCCGTGACGTCGGGAGACGTGGTACCGCCGGCCTTTCGCGCGGCATCGAGCGCCGGACCGTGCACAGCCTTCACCGCCGCCTCACCTTCCATCACAGCCATGCGACCTGTCGGCCAGGTGAACAGGAAGTCCGGGTCGAAGCCCTGCCCCGCCATCGCGTAGTAACCCGCACCGCTCGCGTGATTCACCGTGAGCACGAGCTTCGGTACGCGCGCACAGGCCATGGCCTCCACAAATCTCGCGCCCGCGCGAATGATGCCTTCGTGCTCCGCCTCCGGGCCGACCATGAACCCCGACACGTCCTGCACGAACAGCAGTGGAATGCCGAGCCGGTCGCAACGCTCGATGAAGAACGCGACCTTCTCGGCACTCTCGGCGTAGATGATTCCCCCGAACCGGGGCTTCTCGCCGGGACGACCTTTGATCAGGCCGCGCTGGTTGGCGATGATGCCCACCGGAATGCCCTCGATCCGGGCATCACCGCAAATCATTTCCTTGGCAAGATTCGGCTGGAACTCATCGACGGTGCCGTCGTCGACCACCGCCCGCAGCAAGCCGTGCATGTCGTACTGCATGCGATGATCGGCCGGCAGGAGATCATACAGGGACTCCGGTGGCGCGGCAGGTGGTCGCACAGTGCTGGCGACGGCGCGCGTGATCGGCAGAGGCAGACGCGCGACCAGATCCCGCAGCTTGGCGATGCATGCACTGTCGTCGTCGACCGCGTAGTGCGCCACGCCCGATACCTCGGTGTGCGTAATCGCCCCACCCAATGTTTCACCGTCGATGCTCTGCCCGGTGGCGCCCTTCACGAGATTCGGGCCACCGAGCCCCATGAACGACGTCCCTTTCACCATCACAATCACGTCGCTCAACGCCGGGAGATACGCTCCGCCTGCCACGCACTGTCCCATCACCGCGGCAAGCTGCGGGATGCGGAGATAGCGCCGCATGATGGAGTTGTAGTAGAAGATGCGCGCGGCGCCGTACTGCCCGGGAAACACGCCACCCTGATACGGAAGATTGACGCCTGCGGAGTCGACCAGATAGAGGATCGGCACTCGGCAGCGCATGGCGACTTCCTGCGCGCGCAGGATCTTCGTGATCGTTTCGGGCCACCACGATCCCGCCTTGACGGTGGCATCGTTCGCCACGACGACGACTTCGCGCCCCTCGACCACCGCGATGCCCGTAATGACGCCAGCGCCGGGGGCCTGACCATCGTAGCGGTCGTAGGCGACAAGCAATCCGATCTCGAGAAACGGCGTACCGGGATCGGCAAGCAGTTTCACCCGTTCACGCGCGGTGAGTTTGCCCTGCGCATGCTGCTTCTCGATCTTGTCTGGCCCGCCACCGAGGCGAAGACGCGCTTCGAGCGCGCGCGTTTCACCTGCGAGCTGTTGAAGGCGTGACGTCACGCGTCCTGCTGCTCCCGTTCAGCGAACCAATCGCGGATGTACGCGACGAGGTCCTGGGTGCTCGTACCGGGGCCAAAGAGACGCGCAATCCCGCGCGCCTGCAGGGCATCCATGTCTTCCTTCGGAATGATGCCGCCACCGGTCAGCAGTATGTCGTCCCGCCCGGCGGCGACGAGCAGATCGTGCACGCGCGGAAACAAGGTCATGTGCGCACCGCTCAGGATGGACAGGCCGACAACGTCCACATCCTCCTGGATGGCCGCGGTGGCGATCATCTCGGGCGTCTGGTGCAGGCCCGTATAAATCACTTCCATGCCGGCATCGCGAAGCGCCGCGGCAACGACTTTGGCGCCGCGATCATGGCCATCGAGGCCGGGCTTGGCGACGAGCACGCGAATCGGTCGGATCATCGTAGGAGCAGCGGTGGAAGTCCTCGGCAAGTCGAGGAACAAGTGAAGGTAACCGGTCAATCATCCTTCCGGGCGAGCAGCAACATCTCCCCGGCTTTCCGATGCAGGGGGCGCTCGCTCCAGCCATCGAACGCCTGCTCCACGACCAGGCCGCATTCGCGCATGCGTGCGGCAAGCTCGGATGCCGTGTAGAGCCGGATGCGATGCGCGCGCTCCCCATTACCGCGAGGACCGCGCCATGTCGACGTAATGTCGAGAAAGCCCGATAACGGGTCGAAGCGCCGCTCCTGTCCGAAAACAGTCCCATCGGCGGTGCTCCACCAATCGCGCGCGAGGAAGCGAGCCATCACGCCGTCGCGGCTGCCGCCCTGCCAGACCAGCACCCCACCTGGTTTCAGGGCACGGGCGAATCCTTCGATCACGCGCAAGTCGTCAAGCGGTGAATCGAAGAAGCCGAACGACGTGAAAAGATTCAAGACAGCGTCGAAGCGACCGTTCCACTTCGCCGGCAGCCGCCGCATGTCGCCTTGCGTATATCGTAACCGGCGACTCGTTCCCCGCGCGCGCGCCACCGCGAGCAGTTCTTCCGAGTAATCGAGCCCGTCGACGTCGAAGCCCGCTTCCGCAAGCAGGTGGGCGTGGCGCCCTTGTCCGCAGGGACAATCCAGCACGCGCGCGCCGGATGGCAGCTCGAGGAGGTCGAGCAACCTGCCCACCTGCCGCCGGTCCTCCGTGAGGTCGAAGATCGGCTCGTATTCGTGCAGATACTGCGCATCGAACTGCGTCTGCCACCAGGGTGTGGTTGCTCCGCGCGCCTTGCTCAGAAGAACACCGGCTCGCGGTACGCACCGAACACATCTTCGAGCGCGGCGCGGATCTCATAGAGCGTGCAATACGCGCGCGCGCAGTCGAGGATGAACGGGACGACGTTGGTATCGCCACGCGCCGCTTCGCGCAGCGCCGCAAGACGCTGCGCGACCAGCGCATTGTCTCGCGCGGCACGCATCTTCGCCATGCTCGCGCGCTGCTCGATGTCCGCTTCCTCACCAATACGAAGAATTGGTATCGTGAGCTCCGGTTCGTCGGTGACGAACTCGTTCACGCCGACCACGAGGCGACGGCGCTGCTCGATCTCCCACTGCTGGCGCGCTGCACTCTCGGCGATGCGCTTCTGGAACCACCCCTCTTCAAGCCCCTTCACCACGCCGCCCACCTCGTCGATCTGTGCGAACAGCGCTTCCGCCTCGCGCTCCATCTGGTCGGTCAACGCCTCCACGTAGTACGAGCCGCCGAGCGGGTCCATCACGTTCGGCACGCCCGTTTCGTAAGCGAGAATCTGTTGCGAGCGCAGCGCCACCTGCACCGCCGACTCGGTGGGCAGCGACAGCGTTTCGTCCATGGAGTTCGTGTGCAGCGACTGCGTACCGCCGAGGACTGCGGCCAGGCCCTGGTAGGCAACGCGCACGACGTTGTTCATCGGCTGCTGCGCCGTCAGCGTCACGCCGGCGGTCTGGGAGTGGAA
>DASQZA010000101.1:0-3212 GCA_035638935.1 Gemmatimonas sp.
CCTTCGCAAGATCCGACGCGTAGCGCGTCGAGCGTGCATCGTCCGGATCGGTCGTGAATCCCACCTGGTTGTTCACGATGATGTGAATCGTGCCACCGGTGCGATATGCGTTGAGACGGGAGATGTTGAGCGTCTCCGGCACCACGCCTTCGCCAGGGAAGGCCGCATCACCGTGGATGGCCACGGGCACGACTGCGTGTTCGTCGCGCTGGTACAGCTTGCCCGGTACGCGCTGCAGCGCCCGTGCGACGCCCTCGATCACGGGATTCACGACTTCGAGATGCGACGGGTTGGGCACGAGGCGGAGCTTCACCTGCTTGCCGTCGACCGTGCGCGCACCCTCGTAGCCCATGTGGTACTTCACGTCACCCGTCGCATGCTCGTCGGCGTGCTCGTGAATGCCCTGAAACTCCGCGAACAGTGTCTCGAACGGCTTGCCCATCACGTTGGTGAGCACGTTGAGGCGGCCGCGATGTGCCATGCCGATCACGATCTCGCGCGCGCCAGCCTTGCCGGACTCGCTGATGACTTCGTCGAGCATCGGCACGAGCGCGTCGGTGCCTTCTATCGAGAAGCGCTTGGCGCCCTGGAACGTGCGGTGAAGAAAACGCTCGAGGCCATCGACTTCGTTGAGGCGCTCCAGCATTGCCTTCTTCTCGCCGTCATCGAGCGGGCGGATGTACACGCCATCACGAAACGCCTGACGGAACCACTCGCGTTCGTCGTCCGTGCCCAAGTGCCACACTTCGTAGCCGATGCGATTCGAGTACACTTCGCGCTTGCGGCGGATGCTCTCGAGCGCCGAAGGAAAACGGTCGTCACCAAGTGCCGCGGCCGGAATCGCGCGCAGGTCGTCCTCGGTGAGCCCGTAGCACAACTCATTCAGGTCATCCGCACCCGGCGGTGGGCTGCCGAGCGGGTCGAGTTGCACGGCGAGGTGTCCGTAGTTGCGGATCGCCTGCATGAGGGACGCGGCGGCGGCCACCTTGCGCAGCATCGCGAGATCGTACGAGCCAGCGCTGCTCGGCGCCTCGTCGCTCCGCGCCTCGTCGCTCCGCGCCGCTCCACCTGCCGCGGATACCGGGGCCGTCGCGAACAGCGACTCGGCGATCCGGAAGTACTGGCGCCACGTCTCGTCCACACTCGTTGGATCCTGACGGTAACGCTCGAACTGTTCGGCAATGATGCCGTCGTTGAAAACGCTGGTGATTGCGGGCGCGCTCATGTCGGAGAATCTAATGGTCGGCGAACTACCGGGAGAACGAGCGTGAACGTCGATCCCTCTCCTGGTCGCGATACGACTTCGATGCGTCCGCCGAGGATCGTGGCGAGACGACGCGAGATGTAGAGCCCGAGACCTGTCCCCCGGTGCCGGCGTGCCGATACGTCTTCCAGCTGCGAAAAGGGGCGGAACAGGCGTTGCAGGTGCGACGTCTCGATGCCGATACCGGTGTCGCGCACGGCGAATCGTACGGTAGCTGCACCATCGGCTCCCGGCGAGCCGCGCGACACGCGAAGGTCTACGCTCCCACGTTCGGTGAACTTCACACCATTCTGGCAGACGTTGAGGAGAATCTGTCGCACGCGGGCATCGTCGGTAACGAGCACTGGCAACCCTGGTTCGACGCCGATTGCGAAGTCGATGTTCTTCGCGCGGGCGAGCGGATCGATGAAGGGGAGCAGCGAGTCGAGCAATTCCTCGACGCGCACCTGGCCATCGCGGGGGACGACACGGTCGGCTTCGAGAGATGCATAGGTCAGGATGTCCTCGATGAGGGCACCCAGATGCCGGCCGACGGTGCGCAACCGCACGATGACGTCCCGCTGCTGTGGCGCGAGCGGCCCCAGGATCTCATCCTCGAGCAGCTCCCCGTAGCCTTCCAGGGCCGCGAGCGGTGTACGCAATTCATGGGAAAGGGTGGCGAGCAGGCTGGTCTTGGCGCTGTCGGCGCTCTGCGCTTCTTCGACGGATCGCACTTTCCAGAGCGCGAGCGCAGCGAGATCCGCGATGGTGCCAAGGCGGTCCTGATCATGGCTGTCGAACAGGGCGCCCCACTCCTGACGAAAAATGGACAGGACGCCCAATAGTTCGCCTTGGGCAAGCAGCGGAAGCACGAGAACGGGTCCAACACCAAGCGGACTCAGCAGGTCGCGTAGGAACGGCGAATTGTTCTGGACTGCCGAATCCATGGCGATGCCTTGCTGCTCGGAAATCACGCGAGCGGTGATACTTCCGGTGAGCGGGAAGCACACGCCCACCAACTTGGCCGATATGCCAGATCCCGCCACAAACGTGCCACTATCGCCAGAGACTTGCGCCACTGACGCACCATGGGCGCTTCCTTGAAGCATTGCCGCGTCGCAGAGCGTACGCAGCACCGATCGTGAATTCGAGTCGCCGGTGAGGGCGCGTGCGACCTTGCGCAGTGTGCTCAGGTCGACGGGATCGGCCTGGTCCGGCGGCATGGGCTCAGGGGGCATGCCGCAGTTTAGCGGGCGGCGGCGGACGAGGGGTGGTCGGTGTGTTTGGCAGTTCGACTTTGGACGGGGGAACTGCTTTCCGCGGATAGAAACTGATTCAAGGGATACGAGCGGATCTGTACGTCACGTACGACCCGGTGACGGAGGGCGTGGCCGGCATCGCCTTTTTTTGGGAACAGCACGCGGGGGCTGGGACAGGTGCGGGGTCCCCACTAAAAGAACGCGATGTCCGCCAACGCGCGTCGATGTCGCCCCGGCCACGGAGCAGATCCAATCCTATCCGTCCCATCAGTTCGTATCCGCGGAAAGCAGTTCCCCTCGTGCCATGCATCGTGCGCAGCCAGCGCGCTTAGAACACCAGCTCTGCCGTCACGAACATCGACCGTGGTGGCAGGACGAAGAAATACGGTACCCCCGCCCTCGCATATCCACTGCCATAGCGCTGGCTGTCGCCGAGGTTGATGCCGCGCACGGTGAGCGCGTGGCGGCCGAGGGATACGCGTGCCCCCGCATCGAGCACATAGTAGTCCGGCAGCGTCAACGATCTGTTGCCGGTGTTGTCCAGCGCCGCCTTGCCCTGATAGCGCCCCTCGGCCGATAACGCCGCGCGACCGATCGTCAAGCGCGCGCGCTGCGCCGTGAGCACGCTGGGCGACAGAAGCGGCTCGACGTTGCGGTAGCTCACCGGCGTCGCGAGCGAGGAATCCGTGTAGGCGCGGATACGGTTTGCA
>DASQZA010000102.1:0-8158 GCA_035638935.1 Gemmatimonas sp.
AGAGTCGTCGAATGACGACGAGAGATCGAGCAGCGCTGCCGCATATTGCTCCCGATTGGTCGCCGCCTCGAGCATCGGAATGGCGCGCTCGAGTGCCGCGTCGACGTCATCATCGTAGCTGTCACGGTGCGCGTGCGCCGAACGCATCGCGCTCCAGAGGCGCATGCCCGCGAGCACGCGTGCGCCGGTATACGGGTACGGCAGCGTGTCGTTTGCGAGTGCAATGGCGCCCTGCGGGAAGACCGGCGTGCCGGCTCCCGCGCGGGTCTCGGCCGATGCGACGACCGGCAGGATTGCCCGGATACTTTGCGTTTGCGTCCCACGTCCACGCGACCCGCGAGCTTGTCCAGTGGTCGTCGTTGGCGCCACACCAGCGCTACCCACCAGGCGCAGGGCGACGCGCATTGCAGGCGTGCTGTCGGTCGATGCGCTGGAAGAACCAACGATGGTGTCGACGCGCAATCCGCGGCGGCCGTCCGCAGCAACGAGTTCGCCAGCGCGAACCCGCACGAAGAGTCCCGGCGCAAGAGGCAAGCGCACACTTGGCACGAGTGACTCGTCCGTCGCGCTTCCCTCGCCGACGAGCTTTGCGCGGTCGCCAGCCACGAGCGCCGCGACAGAACGTGGCACGACCGACGCGGCGTTCGCGATGACGACGATCTGCAATGCCCGAGACGGCATGGCAGGCGCTGGCAGCACTGCCGGGCTGTCCTGCTGCTGCCAGCCAGCCATCACCGTTGACGCGCCGATGAGCGGCTCGGCATCGTCGACGCCAGCCCTGTCGAGTGTGGTGCTGACAGTTCCCTGCGCACCGACGCGTCGCGACCGCACGGATGGCGTTGGCAGCGGCGAGGACACCAGCGCGCCTGGCAGCCCTGCAGCGTGGAGCAGCGCATCGAGCGCCGCAGCCGCGTCGGTGCGCGCGCTGTTGTCGGCGTTCGTACTGCTCGTTGCCGACGTGCCTGCGCCGCGCAGATCGATCACCACGCGCGTCGCACCACTTCGCAACGCACGGATTGCCGTCGCCAGGGTCGCGACATCCCCGGCCCGGTGCTCGCTCGTTGGCGGGAGCGCGATCAACAACGTGCCGTCGCCGAGTGTCGCCACTCGGGTCGGGACGTACCTTTGCCTTGCCGATCGTTCTGCAGGCGCGTCACTCTCCGCTTCATCCTCGACGCGCGTGAGCGGATCGTGCAGCATCCCGAGCAGCCCGGTATACGCTGCGCGCAATGCTGTGGCAGTGACAGCATTGCGCACCGCCGTGAGCCGTCCCGCGACAGCGCCGTCCCACTCCTCACGCGCAAGGGGAGTGTCGGCGATCGACGGATGATGCAGCGCGATCGTATGCCAGATCATCGCCAGCCGCGCGATCCGGGCAACGCCCGCGGAGTCCGATGCGACGGCGTCGGGTTCAGGACCAATCATCAACGGCGGGCGACCGACCGGCGTCGACGCAGGCACTACCGCAGGCACTACCGCAGGCACTACCGCAGGCGCTGACGAGGCGGGTACCGGTGCGGGCCGCGTGACCGGCGGGGAGGACACCGGTTTTGTTGCTGGCACCGACGCCGGTGCTGGCGCAGATGCCGGTGCCGATGCCGGATCGCCTTCCGGCTCGATCTTGAAGAAGCCGCGACTGCACCCATGTGTCGCCAGTAGCACCACCACTCCCGCAGCGCGCGACGCGTACGACCACGCCCCGCGCCGGAAGCGCGGCTTCGGCGACATATTGCGATGCATGAATTGCTCTGGCTGCATGTCTGGAAAGATAGCCCACACTTCGCACAACTGATCGGCATGACGGATCGCCTGTACTACACCGACGCGTACCGGTCCGAGTTCACGGCAGTGGTTCTTGCCGTCGACCCGGCGACTCGACAGGTCCAGCTCGATCGCACCGCGTTCTACCCGACGTCCGGGGGTCAGCCGCACGATGTGGGAATGCTCGGCGCGCTCCGGGTCACCGATGTCATCGACGAGGACGGCCGTGTTGTCCATGTCCTCGAGTCGATCGACGGCCTCGCCTCCGGCGCAGCGGTGGACGGCACGGTCGACTGGGTGCGTCGCTTCGACTGGATGCAGCAACACACGGGACAGCACCTGTTGTCTGCGCTGTGCGCCGATGCGTATGGATGGCCGACGACGAGCGTGCATTTCGGTGACGCATACTGCACGGTCGACATCGCTGCCCCGAACGTCGATACGGCCACATTGCGCGAGATCGAGCGGGCCGCAAACGCGGTCATCACCAGCAATCGCGCGGTCACGGTGACGTTCGAGGATTCGGCGACGGCGCGAGGCCTCCGCAAGCCCAGTGAGCGGACTGGCGAACTGCGCGTCATCAGCATCGACGGCATCGACCGAAGCGCATGTGGCGGCACGCACGTTCGCCACACCGGCGAGATCGGCAGCATCCTCCTGCGCCGCGCTGAGCGGACGAAGGGTGCGGTGCGCATCGAGTTCCTTTGCGGTGCACGTGCCGTCTCGCGGGCGAGCGCCGATGCGGAGCTGCTGTCGCGGGCGGCCCGCGCGCTGTCGGCAGCGCCCGACGAGTTGCCTGCGTTGGTGGAAAGCCAGCTGCAGCGGCTCACGGAATCCGAACGCGAGCGGAAGCGGCTCGCATCGGAGCTCGCACGACATGAGGCTGCGATCATGTGGAGCGGCGCAGCCCTCGACGATCGTGGCATGCGTCGCATCGTGCTCGACACTGGCGACGCCCCGGTGAAGGATGCTGAACCTCTCGCCATGGCGCTCGTGGCGCTCGGTGGCTGTCAGGTGCTCGTGCGGGCGAGCACCGGCGTCATGCTTGCCGCCTCCCCAGACTGCGGCATCGACGCTGGCGCAGCGCTCAAGGCGGCGCTGGGTGAAGTTGGCGGACGCGGTGGTGGGTCACCGCGCGCGGCGCAAGGCAGTGTACCGGACGCCGGTGCTGCAGGGCGCGTTGGTGCGTTGCTCGGATTTGCCTGATCGTCAGCTCCTTCTGTTCCAATCCACTCCACCTCCTCATGCCCTTCACGTCCCCGTTCTCTGGCCGTCGCGCACTCGCTGCCACATCGGCACTCGCATTCGCCATTGCAGTCGCGTTCTCCGCATCGGTCGCGGAGGCACAGATCAAGGGCGGCGTGCTCGCCGGAGCATCGAGCACCACGTTCACGAACGCGACACTCGGCGACGTTTGCGATCCGGAGGTTGGCTGTATTTCACAATCGACGGCGCGCCGGCTGGGTTTTCAGGTTGGAGCCTTCCTCACGGTGCCGCTGCGCGGGGCGCTCTCGTTTCAACCAGAGCTGCACTTCATACAGAAGGGTGCCACCACCAGCATCACTGTCGACGTCGACGAGCAGGTGCCACTGGCGGCAGACCTGGAGGTGCGGCTGGCATATGTCGAAGTGCCGCTTCTCCTGCGTCTCGATCTGGGCAGCGGTGCACGCTTTCGTCCATTCCTCGTCGCGGGTCCCAGCCTTGGGCTGCGGGTCGGATGTGAACTTTCGGTTGCCGTGGATGGCCTCGGGGCCTTCGGAAGCGGATGTGACGGTCAGGGCGGATTCGGCGCGCCGGAGGAAGGCACCGTGATGGAAGATCCAATCAAGAAGTTCGATGCCGGTGGCATCATTGGCGGCGGGATCACGGGTCTGCTGCAGGGTCGCAATGTGTCGGCGCAGGTGCGCTATTCTCGCGGCTTCACATCGCTGCTCCGGGAAAGCGGTGGCGTCACGACCATGAACACCGGACTGTCGATACTTTTCGGCGTCGGTTTCTGAGTTCCGCCTTCCACATCGAGACCTGTTCGCATGAGCCTGACCCGTCCATCCTCGAGCGAGTTTGCTTCGTACTACGGAAACTACGTGGATACGGCGGGAATCTCTCTCGCGACACTCGAGGGAGGCACGATTCCGGATTTGCTCACATTGCAGCCGGTCGCGCTTCGCAGCCTGCTCGATGGCGCCGGCGAATCACTCGGACGCCATCGCTACGCGCCGGGCAAATGGACCCTCGCTGAATCACTATTGCACGTTGCGGACACGGAGCGCGTGTTCTGCTACCGCATGCTTCGAATCGCACGCGGTGACAGCACCCCGCTTCCGGGATTCGATCAGGATGCCTGGGTTCCGGTGAGCGGAGCGAACTCGCGCTCGCTTTCCGACATTCTGACCGAGATCGATGTCGTACGCGCGGCCACGCTCACTCTTGTCCACTCGCTGGACGAGGCCAGCCTGGAGCGAATGGGCACGGCGAGCGACCAACCAGTGTCGGCTCGCGCCCTGGCGTGGATCATCGCCGGCCACTTCGCGCATCATCTGGACATCACGCGCGTGCGGTATCTCGGCATTCCCGCGGCTTCCTGACTTCGAGTAACTTGGAAGGGCTTGAGGCGCTCCACCCGGCGCAGCCTCGCCTCTGACCGCGCTACCGGAGCTCCCGTGACCGCTACTAGTACGTCCGCCGATCCCGCTGCATCCGCCGAGACCGTTCGTCTCGCGATCGATACGATTCGCACGCTTGCCATGGACGCCGTGCAGGCGGCGGAGTCGGGTCACCCCGGTACGCCGATGGCGCTCGCGCCGCTCGCCTACCGGTTGTACACGAATCACCTGCGTCACGACCCTGCGGCACCGGCATGGGCCGACCGCGATCGGTTCGCGCTCTCGGCCGGCCACGCGTCGATGCTGCTGTATGGCACGCTGCACATGTCCGGGTATGCGCTGCCGCTCGACGAGATTCGCAATTTCCGTCAGTGGAAGAGTGCGACACCGGGCCACCCCGAGGTGCACCACACCGTCGGAGTCGAGACCACGACGGGTCCGCTGGGTCAGGGCATCGGGAACGCTGTCGGCTTCGCCGTCGCGGAAGCGCATCTCGCCGCACAGTTCAACCGCGACGGGCACGACGTCGTCGATCACTACACGTACTTCGTGGCCGGCGATGGCTGCCTGATGGAAGGCATCTCGCACGAAGCTGCGTCGTATGCCGGTCATCACAAGCTGGGCAAGCTGATCGGCTTTTTCGACGACAATCGCATCACGATCGACGGCAGCACGGATCTGAGCTGCAGCGACGATGTGGATGCACGCTTCACGTCGTACGGATGGCAGGTCCTGCACATCGGCGATGTGAATGATCTCGAGCAGATCGATGCCGCGATCGCCGAGGCGAAAGCCGATGTGAGTCGGCCCACCCTGATCGTCACGCGCACCGTGATCGGCTTCGGATCACCGAATCGCGCCGGCACGTCGAAGGCACATGGCGAGGCGTTGGGCAAGGACGAGATCGCGCTGACGAAGCAGGCGTATGGCTGGTCGTCGACGGAACCGTTCTTCGTGCCGGAAGAGGCCCGTACGCATTGGACCGCTCTGGTGACCGAACGCGCGAAGGCTCACACGGAATGGACGGCGCGCTGGCAGGCGTACGCCGTTGCACATCCTGACCTCGCGGCGGAGTTCGAACGCCGGATGCGCGGTGACCTGGCCCCTGGTGTCGGCGCCGCGTTTCCGTCGTTCGACGCAAAGAGCGGCAACGTGGCATCGCGCGCGGCATCGGGCGTCGTGCTCAACGCGATCGCGCCGCTGATGCCGGAGCTCGTCGGCGGTTCCGCGGATCTGGCGGGATCGAACCTCACGACGGTCAAGGGCGCACCGTTCTTCATGCCGGAGACGCCCGCAGGACGCAATTTCGCGTTCGGAATTCGCGAGCATGCGATGGGTGCGATCATGAACGGCATGGCGCTGCATGGTGGGACCGTCCCGTACGGCGGCACGTTCCTCGTCTTCTCCGACTACATGCGTCCCGCGATCCGGCTTGCGGCGCTCATGGGGGCGCACGTGATCTACGTGTTCACCCATGACTCGATCGGCCTCGGCGAGGATGGCCCGACGCACCAGCCGGTCGAACAGCTCGCGGCATTGCGTTGCATTCCGAACCTGCTGGTGCTTCGTCCGGCCGATGCCGACGAGACGGCGGAATCGTGGCGCATCGCGATCACGCACAAGAGCGGCCCGGTTGCACTCGTGCTCACGCGGCAGAAGCTGTCGTATCTCGATTGCACGGAGCGCGTGCGCGCGGGTGTGAGCCGCGGCGGATACATGTTGGCGGACGCCACCGGTGGTGCGGCAGACGTGGTGCTGCTCGCAAGCGGTTCCGAAGTGGAGATCGCCCTCGCGGCACGAGGACAGCTTGCGGCCGAAGGAATTGCTGCACGCGTGGTGAGCTGCCCGTCGCTCGAACTCCTCGCGGCGCAGGATGCTGCATACCGGTCGCAGTTGCTGCCGGCCGGCGTGCCGCGTGTCGCAATCGAGGCTGCGCACCCGTCCCCATGGTACCGCTGGACCGGTGACCAGGGTGAAGTGATCGGCATCGAGACCTTCGGGGCGAGCGCGCCGTATCAGGTCCTCTACAAGGAGATGGGCATCACGGCCGACGCGATCGTTGCGGCGGCCAAGCGCGTGATCGCTGCGGCGTGATCGCTGCGGCGTGATCGCCTTGTAGCACGGACGGCGTAAACCGGCGGGGCCGCACGGGGTAGCAGGGGGATGCGAATCCTCCTCGCCGCCCTGTTCGCGATTACCGTGCAGATTGTGCCTCGTCCTGCACCGCACAACGTGTTCGGTCAGCGGGCACCACGCAGCTTGCGCGTCATGACGTGGAATGTCGGGTCGAACTCGGTCGTTCCGCACGCAGGATTGCGGCGCGAGGTCGCTGGGGTTCCGGTTGGTGGCCGCCCGGCCGCATTTGCCCGTGTGGTGCGCGCGGTGCGCCCCGATGTGGCGTGTCTGCAGGAGTTCACCAGTGGGAGCGCGTACGCCGCACGGCTGTTCGACGCCATACTCCCGCTACCGGGTGGTGCGCGCTGGCACGGCTACGCTGCCCTGGGCAACGTGATCGTGTCGCGCTACCCGCTGGCCGATACCACGCGCCACACATTGCGCTCGATGCTCTCGCAACGTGCGTATGCAGTGGCCGCACTGGTGCTCCCGGACACGCTGCGCATTGCGGGTGCAGTCGTCGTGTGCACGCATCTTCAGTCGGGCGGCGGCACGAGCAATGTGGCATTCCGCATGCGCCAGGCTGTCGCCATCGTCGGTGAACTGGCGCGACGTGATTCGGTCCGCAGTCGCGCCGCACTGCCACGCTTGTCGGCGATCGTCTTGGGGGATCTCAACGCAATCGACACTCCTGCGTCCTACATCGACACGTTGCTGCGGTGGCCGCTGACCGATGCGCTCCCGCTGCACAATGCGTTTGCGGATCGGCAGCGTGCGTTGGCCATGGTCGGAGCGAATGCGCCTTCATACACCTGGCGCGACGACCGGCAGCGCTATGCGCCAGGTCGGCTCGACCGCGTTCTCTTTGATCCGGGCGCGTTCACGGCGGATGGTGCGTTCGTCCTCGAAACGCGCAGCCTTGACCCGGGAGTACGCCAAAGGTTGGGACTCGATGCCGACGACACGGTGCGCGATCCCCGCGCGGGTTGGGTCGACCACTTGCCGGTGGTGGTGGATCTGGCGGCCCGCGCGCGATGAACGACGGGGTATCCCTGGGCCCCTGCACTCCTGACGGGCTGCGTCAGTCCGCGCACTCCGCCTCGTAGAACACCACCCGCGACGCCGAGCCCTTAGCTTGGTACATCGCCGAATCCGCGCGCCGCAACAGCGTGTCCGACGTGCTCCCGTGCTCGGGGTAGAGGGCCACCCCGATGCTGGCACTGACGTTCGGCACATGCTCCGCCTGATCGCACGCGGTCGCAATGCGCTTCACTAGTCCTGCCGCAAACACCGCGACATCATTCGCGGTATCGACGTCCAGCATGAGACAGGCGAATTCGTCGCCTCCATAACGGCACATCGTGTCCTCGCCCCGCACCGCGCCCTGCAGGCACTTTCCCACACTCACGAGCACCTCGTCTCCGATCTCGTGCCCATGAGAATCGTTGATCTGCTTGAAGCCATCGAGATCGATGAACAGCACGGCCAGTGTCCACCGGTGGCGCCGGGCCTGACGCAGCCCATGTTCCAGTCGCTCGAGAAACATGGTGCGGTTGGGCAGACCGGTCAGCGCATCGTGCAGGGCCTGCTGTCGTGCACGCTCGAGCGCGGCTTTCGTGTCCAAGAGTTCACGCTCGAGCGCTCGGCGTGCGGCCGTCTCGCGCGCCAAGGCCGCAGTC
>DASQZA010000103.1:0-41136 GCA_035638935.1 Gemmatimonas sp.
GGACGTGCTGCTCAATACGCACCACCACCCGGACCACGCGGGCGGGAACGGCGTCTTCCGCGGCTCGGCGCGGCGCGTCGTAGCGCACGGCATGGCGGACCAACACATGCGGCGCGCACCGGGCGGACCGCAGCAGCCGCCGCCGCCGCAGCAGAACGCCCCGGAGCCGCTGTACCCCGACACGACCTTCAGCCATACGTGGTCCGACGTGGTCGGCGACGAGCGCATCGTCGCGCGGCACCACGGCCGGGCGCACACCAGCGGCGACGTGGTGATCACCTTCGAGCGCGCGAACGTGGTCCACATGGGCGACCTGACATCCAACCGCCGCCACCCCGTCGTCGACATCGCGGCAGGGGCGTCGATGCGGAACTGGGCGCGCCTGCTCGAGCAGGTCGTGAACGCGCACGCACGCGACACGATCTACATCTTTGGACACGCGAACACGGGGCTGCCGGTCACTGGCAGCTCCGCCGACTTGTTGCACTTCCGCGACTACCTCGCTGGGGTCCTCACCTTCGTCGAGCGCCAGGCGGCAGCGGGGCGCTCGCGTGAAGAGGTGCTGGCGATGCGCGCACCGCTGGCGGGGTTCGAGGCGTGGGGCGCGTTCCCGCCGGCGAGCGTGCGCGACCCGCTCACGGCGGCGTACGAGGAAGTCACGACGGGGTCGTAGACGCACGCAGGTTTGAACCGGGCAAGACCGTGACCCGCCCGAGTTGACTTGCACTTCGTCCCGGCTGCATGTGTGCTCGGCCGATCGCGCCACCTGAGGTGCTCGATGTGGATCCGCTGTGGGCGTGGGATAAAGCCGTACACGAGCGCATGGACGCGCTACTCGCAGCCGTGCAACACTCCGCACCGACCGGCACTGCTACGCAATTCAAATCAAGAAGGCGCGAAAAAGGCACCGTGTCCCACAAGCAAGAAAGCCACGCCGACATGAGTCGCGGCGTGGCTTTCGTTCCTCCTATGGAGCGTGTCGGGATCGAACCGACGACCCCCGCCTTGCAAAGGCGGTGCTCTCCCAGCTGAGCTAACGCCCCGGATGTACATCACCACCAACCACATCGCGAACTACGTAAGCGATGATCATCGACTACTCCCCAGGTACAGCGTCCTGCGTCAGCGAACTCTAGACCGCTCCCGGTTGCACGTCAACCCGGGAGCGGCCCGTTGTCAACCGAGCGTCGCAGCCGCGCGCAAGCGCCACGTGCGTACGTCGGGCTCCGACATCGGCGCCGTCTGCAACAGCCTCGCCATCCCCGCCTCGGGCACTGCATCGCTGAAGTGGCGCCCTTGCTGCTCGAAGCACTGCAGGCGTGCCAGACGCTGCGATTGTTCGGCGCTCTCCACCCCTTCGGCCACTACGTCGAGACCGAGACCGCGAGCGAGACGGATGAGTGAACTCACGATGGCCAGGTCACGTGGATCGGCGATCATCTGCGACACGAAACGCCGGTCGATCTTGATGCCGTCCACTGGGGCTTCCCGAAGAAACGTGAGCGACGCGAAGCCGACGCCGAAGTCGTCGACGACGAGTCGCAACCCCAGCTCCTTGAGCGCGCGCAACGTCTCGATGGCCATCTCGCCATCGATCATCGTGCTGTTCTCGGTCAACTCGAGCGTGAGCGCCTCCGGCGGGCACCCGGTCTCGGCGAGAATCGCCGCAACGCGCTTCTCGAAGGAATGCTCCCTGAGTTGCACGGCCGATAAGTTGACGGACATGCCGATGTCGCGCCGCGCGCCCGCGGCGCGCCAGCGCACAATGGCCTCGCACGCGGTGCGCAGGACCTGCTCCCCAATCGGGACGATCAATCCGGTGTCTTCCGCCAATGGCAGGAACGTCGCCGGCATCACGAGGCCGCGATCGGGATCACGCCAACGGAGCAACGCCTCCGCCGCGACCACGCGGTCGGCAACCACATCCAGGATGGGTTGGTAGTGCACCTCGAACTCGCCTTTGCGCACGGCATCACGAAGCTGTGCCTCGCGGCGGTGCGGAACCGAGTCCAGCTGCCGGGAGCTATCAGGCATATCGGGCGCGGAAGGCACGGCGAGGTGCTCCCCGCTGATGACCATGATGCCAGCAGTCGGAGTTGGCAGCCGCCCGCGTTTTCGCTGGTACTTGTCCCGGTACATCTCCAGGTCGGCCGCGTCGAGCAGTTCCTGGGCGCTCGCTCCATCGAGCGGTGACATCGCGCTGCCGATGCTCGCCTCGCACACGATGGTCTGGCCGCCACCGACATCCACCGGTTCCTGCAGGCACGTGAGGATGGTGTCGCGCACATACGAGACGTCGCGACGACTGGTGACGTCCGGCAGGAGCACCACGAACTCGTCGCCGCCCAGGCGCGCGACGGCATCCGAACGCCGCACGCACTCGAGCAAGCGACTGGCGACCACCTGCAGCAGGGTATCCCCCTTGGCGTGGCCCATCGTGTCGTTGATGGCCTTGAAGCCATCGAGATCGACGAACAGGAGTCCTGTCTTCCGGTTGTAGCGGGCACCAAACGCCAGCGCCCGATCCAGCTGATCCAGGAACAATTCCCTGTTAGGTAGGCCTGTAAGTGCATCGTGCGTAGCACGATGCGCCGCTTCACTTCGAGCCGCTTCTAGGGTCGCGAGCCGCCGCTGACGCTCGATGGCGAAGCCCAGTGCGCGGGCCAGGCCTTCGGGTGCGGTGTCGTGCTTCGAGATGCATTCCTGGGCACCCGCACGGAGCACGCGAAGCATCAGCGCATCATCCAGTTCGCGAGCATACACGACGACCGGGACCGAAGGCGCAGCGCCGCGCACACCAGCGAGAGTTGCAACCCCTCGCGCGTCACTCACCGAAAGTTCGAGGACGATCGCGTCGAAGGATGCCTCCATTAGCGTGCGTATGGCGCCCGCGAGCGATGGGACGTGTACCGTTGCCACGCGATCGCCAAGCCGCGCTGCAAGTGCGGCGACGGAACGCGCTGCCTCCTCCTCGTCGTTATCCACGAGCAGAACACGAAGCACACCGTCGGATGGAGCCATCTGCCGCTGGGCTATCACACGAACACCGGTAGGATTGGCAGTCGAGGCCGCATGGCGCTCCACAGTATCGCCCGGCTTCTCAACATCCGCCAGTCCTTCGCCGATTTGTGACATGCTCGTATGGGGCTCCATGGGCGACAACGAAGCTGGCCGACGTGCCAGCGCAGACCTTTCTCCTCCTTCGCACCCAATTGCATGCACTCCGTCACGACCCCGTCATTCACCGCACCGAACGCTTCGACACCGTCCCCCACGCCTTGTGTCGGTGACGTTGCCCCTGATTTCACACTGGCAACCACTGCGGGCACCACGATCACGCTCTCTGCATTTCGCGACCGGAAGGACGTCCTGCTCGCCTTTTTTCCAGCAGCCTTTACGAGCACATGCACCAGCGAATTGTGTGCCTTCAGCGACGACTACGCCGGATTCGGCTCCGCGGACGTCGAAGTGCTGCCGATCAGCGTCGATGCAGTGGACTCGCTGCAGGAGTTCAAGCACAAGTATGAGATGTCGGTCGAGCTGCTTTCCGACTTCAAGCGGGAGGCCTCTGCGGCGTACGGGGTTCTCTGGCGTGACGCATTCTTTGCCAACCGTGCGTACTTTCTGATCGACCGGAGCGGCATCGTCCGATGGGCGCACGTCGAGGAGCACCCGGGCCTGCGTCGCGAGAATGCCGAAATATTCGACGCGATACGCGCGATGAGAGAGCAGTGAAGCGGTGGATGCGCTCTGCCATCCGTGAACAAGATGGGACGGCGCATCTCGTAGGGTGCTTGAGGTCATCGCGCTAAGCACAACGGGGCCAGCGATCTAGCGCTTGCCCCTGTCATGCTCAGCGAGAGGGATTGGCAATGGCTACGCCATTACACGTCACTTCGGTCACCTTGTCCGAGTACGGGTCGGCGTCTAGCTTGGCGAGGTGACTCCAGCCCAGCAGTCCTGATGCGGTTCTGATGCAATCCACCACGGATCGCCGGTTCGACCTCGTTCGCGACTGCGCCGGGTCGGTCGCGAATTCCTCGGTCGACGACGGCATCGCCGCAGTCTGCCAGCGGGTATCCGCGTTCCTCGGCGCAGCGAGCGTGACGTACAGTAAAGCCGGCGAGAGAACCGGCGAGCACGACGACTCCTCCCTCGGCGCCCCTGAAGTGTGGCAGCAGGCGGTGTCGGCTTTGGGCCGCCGTGTGGGCGAGCTTCGCATTCGCCGACCGGCGCCACTCGATGCGACGGAGGTGGAAACCGTGGAGGCCATCGCCGATGTGTTGGCCGGTGTGGTCGCCCGGGACCAGCGGGTGTTGGAGCTCGAGGCGGAAATCTCTGCCCGTGTAGCGGAGATTGCCGAGCAACGCGCATTCATAGAGTGCGTCGTGGATTCCCTCCCGGTCGGGCTGCACGTGGTCGACCAGCACTACCGGATCCACGCGTGGAATCACAAGCGCGAAACCGGGTTGCAGGGCGTGCCTCGCACCGACGCCATCGGCCGGACGATCTTCGAAGTGCTGAACCGGCAGCCAGCCGCGATGATGAAGCAGGAGTTCGACGAGGTATTCGCCACTGGCCGCTTGCAGCAATTCCAGATGGAGTCCAACGCGTTCGGGGATACGCGGGCATTCCGTATCTCCAAGATTCCCATGCGCATGGGCGGCAATGACGTCACGCACGTCATCACCATCGGGGAAGACATCACGGATTGGAAAGCTGCGATTGACCGCACGGCACAATCGGAGAAGCTGGCCGCACTCGGCCAGCTCGCGGCCGGTGTCATGCACGAGATCAACAATCCGCTCGCCACCATCGCAGCGTGCGCGGAAACACTGGCGCTCCAGGATGTCGCATCGGCGGGCGAGCTCCTCCGCATCATCGACCTGGAAGTGCAGCGGTGCAAGCGCATCGTGAACGGACTGCTCGATTTCTCCCGTCCGAAGCCGGCATCGCGAGAACCGCTGGACATCAACGGCGTCGTGCAACAGGGCATGTTTCTCCTGCAGCACCACCCGCGGTACAAGCGGGTGCGCATGATCGAGGAGCTGGAGCTGGCTACGCCGCTCTATGTCGAGGGCGATGCCGACCAGTTGGTCCAGGTACTCATCGCGCTCGTCATCAATGCCATGGATGCATCGCCGGAAGGGGGCCGGGTCACGGTTCGCACACGGTACGAGGCACCCATCGGCAGCGGCACCGCGCACGCGCTGCTCGAGGTTGTCGATGAAGGGCCTGGCATTCCGCGCGCGCTGCAGGGCAAGGTGTTCGAGCCGTTCTTCACGACCAAGGCACAGGGCGAAGGTACCGGCCTGGGGCTGGCGATCTGCTATGGGATTGTCACCGATCATGGCGGGCACCTCGAACTCGTTCCCTCGGACAGCGGGACCCTGTTTCGAGTCGCGCTGCCAGAATCACCGGTGATGTCGGCGCGGTCGCCTGTGCAGCCACCCACGACTTCGGCCGGCGTGGCGTCATGACCACATCGCTGACTCCGTCCCGCGGGATCGAGCTCGTCTCCCCGATCCGTGTGCTGATTGCGGAGGACGAGACGCATCTCGGCACGATCCTCGAGCAATTCATGACCGCGCGCGGGTTCGCCGTGACGATCGTTCGCGATGGTCGCGCGGCACTGGAGCGACTCAGGGCCGATACGTACGATGTGGCCTTGCTCGACGTCGTGATGCCGGAATTGGACGGCCTCGAAGTACTGCGGCAGGTGCGGGAAGAACCGATGCCGCCCGAGATCATCGTCATCACCGGCAACGGAACGATCGAAACGGCGATGGCCGCACTTCGGCTTGGCGCGTACGACTTCCTGTCGAAGCCCTATCGAATGGCGGAGATCGAGGCGCTCGTGCGCCGCGCGTGGGAAAAGCGGGTGCTCACCCGCGACAACGCATTGTTGCACTCCCGGCTGCGGCGCGCGGTGTCCGAGCCGCACTTCGTCACGCAGTTCGCACCGTTGCTCGCGGTGCTGTCCGTGGTCGAGCGCGTGGCAGCAAGTGCGTCGCCGGTACTCGTATCCGGGGAATCTGGCACGGGCAAGGATCTCCTCGCCCGCGTTTTGCACGCGCGGAGCAGCCGCGCGGATGGTCCGTTCGTCGGCTTCAACTGCGCATTGGTGGCGGACCACCTCGTCGAAACCGAGCTGTTTGGTGTCGAGCGAGGGGCGCTCCCGGGCGCGGACCAACGAAGGATCGGACTGCTCGAGATGGCCGCGGGTGGTACGCTCTATCTCGACAACGTTGCCGATCTCGAGCCGAGCGTTCAGGCAAAGCTCGTGCGTGCACTCGACTCCGCGAGTTTCCACCGAATCGGCGGCACGCAGAAGGTCCATCTCGACGTACGCGTCGTCGCGTCGACCACGGATTCGGTGCGACTCGCGGCGGAGGGTGAGCATCGCAGCGACTTGCTGCATCGCATCGGCACGATTCGGGTCATGCTGCCGCCCTTGCGCGATCGCACGGTGGATGTGCCGCTACTCGCCCGACACTTTCTCGAGCACTTCGGCGCCGGTTCCCCGCCAGAGCTCACTCCCGATGCCGTGGCGACGCTGGAGCGGTACCGTTGGCCCGGAAACGTGCGCGAGCTGCGAAACGTGATCGAACGTGGCGTGCTGCTCGCGGTCGACGGCGTAATCGGTGCACGCGACTTTCCGCTCGGTACCGACAACGACGTCATCGGCGCGGCGACGCCGACGACGACGCCAACGGCAGGGCTAACGCTGGCGGCACTGGAACGGCAGCACATCGCGGAGGTACTCGAGCGAAGTAGCTGGCACCAAGGAAAGGCGTCGGAGATTCTTGGTATCTCCCCGAAAACGCTGTACCGAAAGATTCGGGAATACGGCTTCCGCCGTCCGTCCGGGCGCGGCTCATGACTGGCAAAGGTGCGTTGTGAAGATTCTGGTGATCGAGGACGACCCGACGGTCGGCGAGTTCGTGCGCCGAGGATTCGAGGAGCAGCGCTGGCAGGCGGACCTCGTCGCCAACGGCGCCGATGGTGAGCGCATGGCGATGTCCCAGCCGTACGACCTGATCATCCTCGACATGCGGCTGCCGGGACGCAGTGGCATCGACGTGTTGCGTGCGCTGCGCGCGAAGGGCTTCGAACGTCCCGTGCTCGTACTGACCGCACAGGATGCCGTCGATGCCAAGGTGGAGACACTGCGTGCGGGCGCCGACGACTACGTCACGAAGCCGTTCGCATTCGAGGAGCTACTTGCGCGCGTCGAAGCACTCGGGCGGCGGCCACGTGCGCTGGCCAGTCCGCTGCTGCGTGTCGACGATCTGGAGCTGGACCAGGGGACCCGTGACGTGAAACGCGCGGGCGAACTGGTGGAGTTGACCCCCAAGGAGTTCGCCGTGCTGGAGTACCTCATGCGGCACGCAGGACGTGTCATGAGCCGCACGCTCATCACGGAATACGCGTGGGGGTATCACTTCGATCCCGGCACGAACATCGTCGACGTGGTGATCAATCACCTGCGCAAGAAGGTGGATGCGAAGAGCGAGAAGAAGCTGATCACGACCGTCCGCGGTGTCGGCTACATGATCCGGGCGTAGCGGCGCTGCGATCATGGGGTCGATCCGTGCGCGACTGACCACGTTCTACGCTGCGGCGCTTCTGGGAACGCTGGTGCTGTTCTCCATCGCCATGCTGATGGTGCGTCGCGAGATCATGCTGATCGAGCTGCAGGGCAAGGTCGAGCAACAGGTCGGCCGAGCGGTGAGCGCCATCAACCTGGCGCGCAGCACGGGCACGGAACCGATCGTCTCTCCACGCGATCCGCTGGCTGGCCCCAGTGTATCCGCGCGCATGGGCGCATTCCTGTCGATGCTCGACGGGTACGTCGTGGTGCAGGACAGCACGCGCTACGACATCTATGCCTCCACCTCCGTCAACAGCCTCAGCATCGTCGATCGCGAAACCTTCGGGCAGGCCGCGCGCGATTCCATGCCGAATCGTGCGGTGCGACGGGTTCAAATGCGCTCGGACGATTTGCTCATGGCATCGCGCGAACTGGTCCTCGGCGACAATGTGCGCTACAAGGTGTCGGCGGCGTTGAGCCGTCAGAGCATCAACCTTACCCCACCGGAGCTGCTCGCGACGATGATCCTTGTCGCGCCGCTCCTCATCGCCGTGTCGATCGTCGCGGCCTACGCCATCGCGGGCCGCGCGTTCCGCCCGATCGATCGCATCATCGACCAGGTCGAAGCAATCACCGACGGTCGTTCGCTGCACCGCCGGCTCGCGATCGGCGCTGCGGGTGACGAGCTTGCGCGTCTCTCCTCGACGCTCAACGCCATGATCGAACGACTCGAGCTGTCGTTCGGCGCGCTGCGTCGGTTCACGGCCGATGCCAGCCACGAGCTCAAGACGCCGCTCACGGTGATGCGCGCCGACGTCGAGCGGGCCATGTCGCCAGTGTTCACGCCGAACGAGCAGGCAGTGGCGCTCGAGGAAGCGCTCCAGCAGCTCACACGCATGGCAGATCTCGTGGACTCGCTCCTCACGTTGGCCCGGGCGGACGAGGGTCGCTTCGATCTGTACCGTGAGCCCGTGGAGATGGGCGAGCTCACGCGCGAGGTGGTGGACGTCGCGCACTTGCTCGGTGAGGATGCGGCGCTGACCATCGAGGCGCCCGTCGTGGAGGATGTGCTGGTGATGGGCGACGTCACCCGGCTGCGGCAGCTCATGCTCAACCTCGTCACGAACGCGATCAAGTACACCCCGCGTGGCGGGACAGTGGAGATCATGCTGGCGCGCGTCGGCGGAGAGGTGGTGTTGACCGTACGTGATACGGGCATCGGTATCGCGGCGGCGGACCTCCCATATGTATTCGAGCGGTTCTGGCGCGCGGATCGTGTGCGCTCGCGTGCGTCGGAACGCGGCGGGTTCGGACTCGGGCTGGCGATTTGTCGGTGGATCGCGCAGGCGCATGGCGGGACGCTGACCGTGCAGTCGCGTCTCGGGCGGGGGAGCACCTTCACGGTGCTGTTGCCCGCATCGATCAACCCTGATCCGCTCCTGCTGGACAATCCGCTGGTGAAGGACCCGGAGAGCGTGGTCGCCATCGAGACGTAACGCGCGCCGTCTGACGGTCCACCAGTCTCCCGTCGTCATCGATTCGCAATGCGGACGACACGTTCGTGTAACACGAGTTTCATGCGGCGCTCAGCTCCTCACCATGAGCACGTAATGTCGCGACCCTACACTCCGCGTAACCTTCAGCCGCGGAGTCGTCATGTTCGACAGCTTGCTCGAATCGAAGCCCAGAGTCCCGACACGATTGGGCGGGTCGGTCGCGTCCACACTCGTGCATGCGCTGCTGATCGGCTGCGCGGTCGCACTCACGGCTCATGCGAAGCCCGCGCCTGATGCGGAGCGCGAGCATCAGACGACGTTCACGAAGGTAGATCCTCCGCCTCTGCAGGCGGCGCCTCGTGATCGTCCCCGCGACACGCCACCGTCCGTGCGCCCGTCCGACCTGCAGGCTCCGCCGCTCGGCTCGCCTCCCTTGGTCGCCCCTATCGACATCCCCGACATCGTTCCGGCCTCGGCGATCGACGAGGCACTGGCGCGACCGGGCGATCTCGGACTGTCGGCTATCGGGCGTGGTCGGCCTGATGGTGTGGTCGGCGGCACAGGCTCAGTGGAGAGCAGGGGGCCTGATGGTGTTTTCGCCCGCGAAGCGGTCGATCGTTCCGTCGCGCTGCTGCCCGGCGCAGCGTCGCCGCGCTACCCTGAGATGCTGCGAGCTTCCGGAGTGCAGGGCGCCGTCATGATGGAATTCGTCGTCGATACCATGGGCCGTGCCGAGCCGGGATCGCTCCGCGTGCTGCAGTCGGATCATCCGCTGTTCAGCGACGCAGTGCGGACGGCGCTCATCCGCATGCGCTTCGTTCCGGCCGAGGTCGCCGGGCGTAAGGTGCGCCAGCTGGTGCAACAACCCTTTGGCTTCGCGCTCGATCGATAGTGGCGCGATTTACGCGGACGATCGAGCAGGGCAGGCGATATCGCACATTGCGAATGCTAACCCAGCATTAATGCGATCCTAATCTGATTCACATTGCTGGATCATTCCCGCTGTGTAGTATCGCGACAGTCGGTATCCGGGCGCAAAGCCCGGACGCTGCGACCTATATCCGGACAGGGCCGATGTTCAACAACCTGATCGAATCGAAGGCGAAAAAGCAGAAGCGGTTTGGAGGCACTCTCGCTTCCACCATCATTCATGGCGTCCTCATCGCTGGTATCGTCGTCGTGACGGCCAACGCGGGCATCCAGGAAGAGAAGGTGAAGGAAGAGAAGGTCGACTTCGTCGAGGTGAAGAAGGACGAGCCGAAGCCGCCCGAGCCCGAGAAGCCGCCCCCACCCCCGGACGTCGTCGTCCAGCAGCCACCACCAAAGGGGTTCCAGGTGCTGCAGGCACCGCCTGAGGTGCCGATCAACATCCCGGACATCGACCTCTCCAAGAAGGTCACCGATGAGGCGGACTTCTCCGGCAAGGGTGTGGCGGGCGGTGTCGCCAAGGGTGTCGAGGGTGGCAAGGGTCCCGTTCCGCAGGGCGACCAGCCGTACTTCGACTTCCAGGTCGAAAAGCCTGTGCAGATGGCTCCGGGCGCAAAGGGCCCCGAGTACCCTGACATGCTTCGCCAGGGTGGCATCGAAGGGACGGTACTCGCGCAGTTCGTGGTCGACACGATGGGCCGGGCCGACATGGGCACGTTCAAGGCGCTCAAAGCCGACAACCAGCTCTTCGAAAACGCAGTGAAGACGGCGCTTCAGAAGATGCGTTTCCTGCCGGCCGAAGTGGGTGGCCGCAAGGTGAAGCAGCTCGTGCAGCAGCCGTTCCAGTTCTCGCTCAACCGCTAGTTCCTTCCTTCTCGTGATTCTGCGGAGATCTGTTCTATGAACATGTCCATGATGGAGCTGTACCAGTCGATGGGCTGGTTCGCGAAGGGTATCGTCTTCACCCTCGCGTTCATGTCTGCCTTCTCGACGACTGTGCTCATCTCGAAGTGGTGGGGCATGCGGAAGGCGCAGGCCGAAACGCGCAAGTTCGCCCCCGAGTTCTCGCAGTTCCTCGAGGAAGACAACCTCACGGAAGCGATCACGCTGGCCGAGAGCTACAAGAAGTCGCATGTCGCGCGCGTGCTCGGTGGTGCGCTCTCCGAGATCCGCCCGCTCATCCAGGATGGTTCCGTCACGGTTGCCGACATCAACTCGGCTGAGCGCGCAGTCGAGCGTGAGATGCTGATGACGGTCGTCGACTTGAAGCGTGGCCTGGGCGTGCTTGCCACCGTCGGCGCCACGGCACCGTTCGTCGGACTGCTCGGCACGACGATGGGTATCGTCAACTCCTTCACCGGTATGGCCACGTCCGGCGCCGGTGGTATCTCCGCCATCGCGGCCGGTGTTGCAGAAGCCCTCATCACGACGGCCTTCGGTATCGGTGTCGCCATTCCCGCAGTGTGGTCGTTCAACTACTTCCAGACGAAGATCGACAATCTCACGGCCGAGATGACGTACACGTCGAAGGAAATGATCGACTACCTCATCAAGGGTGTGTCCGGCGAGTTCGGCCGCTCGCGCTTCACGCGTGAGTTCAACACCGCCGGTCAGCAGTCGATCTCGCAGTAGGACGCCGTTCGCCGCGGGCTTCCTTCCGCGGTGGTTTGAATCTGGTCGTGCAGCCGGTGCTCCGTTCGGAGCGTCCGGCTGCCTGACCTCACGCAAGGAGCGACACGATGGGTATGAGCGTGAGCAGTGGCGGTGGCGTCAAGGCAGAGCCGAACGTCACCCCCATGATCGACGTCATGCTTGTGCTCCTGATCATCTTCATGATCACGATTCCGCAGATCAACGCGGGATTCAAGGCCGTTCCGCCAGAGGGGCAGAATCTCAAGCCCCATCCGGAAGTGGACGGCGATCAGGTGCTCGGCATCGACGATCAGGGTCGGTTTTACGTGAACAAGGCGCCGATTCGCGACGAAGATCTGGAAACGCTCGTCAAGCAGATCTACGACGTGCGTGAAGAGGACAAGATCATGTACATCAAGGCGCACAAGGATCTGCAGTATCTGAAGGTCATCAACGCGCTCGATCGCATTTCGCGCTCTGGCGTACGCGTCGCTGCGCTGATCACCGAGCAGTCTCCTGGTACGGAATCACTGCTCGAGAGCGACAAGATTCTGGGCAAGGCCGCGTCCCCCGGAGGGCAGTAGCCATGAGCATGTCCACAGGGGATGGTTCGACCAACCTGAGCAACGACATGAACGTCACGCCGATGATCGACGTGTTGCTCGTGTTGCTGATCATCTTCATGATGATCGTGCCGATGAGTCGCAAGGCCATCGACACGCAGCTGCCCGATCCGACGCCGCAGCCCACGGCGGCTCAGCCGAACCCGGATCAGATCGTGCTCGAAGTGCTCCCGGACGACAAGTTCGCGATCAACAAGGAGCCGGTCGAGAAAGCGAACCTGATGAAGCGGCTCAAGACCATCTACGATCCCCGTCCGGAAAAGATCATCTTCGTGAAGGGTGACACGATGGTTGCGTACGCGAATGTCATTTTCGCCATGGACCAGGCGCGTGGCGCTGGCGTCAAGGTGATTGGTATTCCGCCGAAGTAAGGAACCCGCACGCACAGCATGTGTCCGATACGGCGGACGATCCCTCGGGGTCGTCCGCCGTATCGCGTAGGGTAGTTGGTTCGGTTTGGTGTCACTTCCCCGTATCTTTCAGCCATGGACCAACTGTCACCCCGATCCAGTTCCGACGATCTTCGGCTGCCTGTTCCGGCACGGCCACCCTATCGCCCGCCTATCGGTATTCCGATCAAGCGGCAGCGGAAGGCTGGCAGCTTTCTGCTCGCCGTCTTCCTGCACATTCTGGTGATTCTGCTGTTCATCGTGCCGTTCACGTCTCCTGAGCTGGTCAAGGAGCTCGTGATGGGCGCTGGCGGCGCGGGCCCGGCTGGCGGCGGCGGTGGTGGTCGGCAGGGCACCGGTGGTGCCAAGACCGAGCGTCTGCAGTATGTGAACGTTGCACCGCCGCCCCCGGCGCCTACGCCCGTGCCGCCGGTGGTAAAGCCGCCCGAGGTGAAGCCGATCGTGCCACCGCCCGTGCCACCGCCACCGACCCCGAAGCCTGAAGTGCCGGTGGCACCAGCAGCGCAGCCGGCCGCAGCGGCCACCGAGGTGAAATCGGTGGTGCCGGGCACGGGCGGCGGAGCGGGTACCGACGGCAGCGCCGGTGCAGGGCCGGGCAGTGGCGGAGGCGTCGGCTCCGGCATCGGCACCGGACGCGGAGCGGCGGTCGGCCCGGGCACGGGTGGTGGCAACGGCACGGTGTATCCGCCCGCGATGATCACCATGTTCTTGCCTCCCATGCCAATTCCGAGCAAGGCGCGCGGGGAGATCACCGTGGTCTTCGATGTCGACTCGACGGGAAAGGTGCTCGACTTCGAATTCACGCCGACGAAGGATGCCGGCTACAACCGGAAGTTGAAGGAGACGTTCGCCGGATTCCAATTCCGCCCTGCAGTCAACAGCCAGGGAGTTCCCGTGCGCGGGAAGTACTCGGCGACGCTGAGCACCGGGCGATAGTGCGGAGGCGCGCTGCGCCTCATTGTTTCGAAGTCGACAATGTCATTCCGATCGCCCGCGCTTCGCGCCGGGACTGCTCTGGCTCTGCCGAGTGCACGCCTGTAGCTTGAGCCGTCGTTACAACCCGGCAGTGCACGCCCTCCCCGCGCGCCGGACTCCACGAGACGAATTGCTCGCATCGCAGTGGCCGCCTCCAAGGACGCGACCTGGTCGTCGTCCGAGTTCGACCTGACCGATCACTCGCTCCCATCATGATACCCACGCAGTCCCTCCTGTTGTCCATCGTCTTGGGCGGCTGTGCGTTCGCCCTCGTGTTCGCGGTGTTCCTCGCGCGCTGGGTGCTCGCCCGTGATCGCGGTACGCCCGCCATGCAGAAGATTTCGAACGCCATCCAGGTGGGCGCCGAGGCCTACCTGCGCCGACAGAACAAGACCATCGCCTTGCTCGCCGTGCTCGTCGCGGTCGTGCTCGGTGTAGGCTACGGGGTGCTGCGAGAGGCGAACGCGACCGATCCCGTCGACGACCCGAAGATCTTTGCGCTCTTCGTGGTCCTCTCGTTCCTGCTCGGTGCGTTGTCGTCTGGTATCGCGGGTTACATGGGCATGTGGGTGTCGATTCGCACGAACATCCGCGTCGCGGCAGCCGCAATGACCTCGCTCAACGCGGCGTTGCAGACAGCACTTCGCGGTGGCGCGGTGTCGGGCTTGTTCACGGTCTCGATGTCGTTGCTCGGTGTGGGCGGCCTGTTCGCAGTCATGACGCTGCTCGCTCCGGTCGGCATCGACACGGACACGTGGGCGACGCGCATTCCGTTCCTCATCGTCGGCTACGGATTCGGCGCCAGCTTCGTCGCGCTCTTCGCGCAGCTCGGTGGCGGCATCTACACGAAGGCTGCCGACGTTGGCGCAGACCTGGTGGGCAAGGTGGAAGCCGGAATTCCGGAAGACGATCCGCGTAACCCCGCCGTGATCGCGGACCTCGTCGGCGACAACGTCGGTGACTGCGCCGGCCGCGGTGCCGACCTGTTCGAATCGACGGCGGCCGAGAACATCGGTGCGATGATCCTCGGCGTAATCCTGTATCAGTCGTTTGGCCTCGCCGGGATCCTGTTTCCGCTGGTCGTCGGCACACTCGGGTTGCTTTGTTCGATCATCGGTGTGATGTCGGTGAGCACGACCGAAGACGCCGATCCGATGAAGGCGCTCAACCGTGGCTACTACATCACCGCCGCGCTCGTGAGCGTGTCGTTCTTCTTCGCCTGCCGCTGGTTGCTCGTGACACCGGGTGCACCCGATGCGTGGATGTACTACTTCGCCTGCGCCATGGTCGGCATCATCACATCGATCGCATTCGTGTTCATCACACAGTACTACACCGAGTATCGCTACCGCCCGGTGCTCTCCATCGCCGACGCGTCGCAGACGGGGCCCGCCACGAACATCATCATGGGCCTCGCCGTCGGCATGGAGTCGACCGTGCTGCCGGTGTTTACGATCGGTATCGCGCTGGTGTCGAGCTTCATGCTCGGACGCGCGAGCGGCATCATGATCGACGGGGTACCGGCGGGTGGCCTGTTCGGCACGGCCGTGGCGACGATGGGAATGCTCGGCACCGCGGGATACATCCTCGCGATGGACGTCTTCGGCCCGATCACCGACAACGCCGGTGGCATCGTCGAGATGTCGCAGCAGCCGGAAGCCATCCGCAACAAGACGGACAAGCTCGATGCCGTCGGCAACACCACGAAGGCACTCACGAAGGGCTACGCCATCGGCTCGGCGGCACTCGCGGCGTTCCTGCTCTTCTCCGCATATCTCGACGAAGTGCGCAACTACACGGGGCAGACACTCAACGTCGACCTGAGCAAGCCACAGGTGTTCGTGAGTGCGCTCATCGGCGGAATGCTGGTGTTCTGGTTCTCCTCGCTGGCAATGACAGCCGTGTCGAAGGCGGCGCAAAGCGTCATCACCGAAGTGCGTCGGCAGTTCAAGGAGAAGCCCGGCATCATGCTCGGCACCGACGAACCGGATTACGCAGCGTGCGTCGACATCGTGACGGTCGGCGCGCTCAAGGCGATGATTCTGCCTGGTGCACTCGTGTTGGCGTTCCCGGTTGGTGTAGGCCTCATCTTCAAGTACCTGAGTGGTCCGAACGAGTTTCTGGGCGCCGAAGCGGTCGCGGGCTTCCTGATGATCGCGACGGTGGTGGGTATTCTCATGGCCATCTTCCTGAACAATGGCGGCGGCGCATGGGACAACGCCAAGAAGTACATCGAGACCGGTGCGTACGGCGGCAAGAAGTCCGATGCGCACAAGGCGGCCGTGGTCGGTGACACCGTCGGCGATCCGTTCAAGGACACCGCGGGTCCGTCGCTCCACGTGCTGATCAAGCTGCTGGCGACGATCACGCTGGTGCTCGCCCCGATGTTCATCTAGGCGCCGCTTCCACACCGACCGGTTCCTCATGGGATTGTTCATTCGGAAACCCATCCTCGCGCATGCCGAGGACGGGGGTGGGATGAAGCGCACCCTCGGTGCGGGCGATCTGATCATGCTCGCCATCGGCGCTGTCATCGGCGCAGGCATTTTCTCATCGCTCGGCACGGCGGCAGCGGGCGAGACACTCGCGGATGGTACCGTCGTCCGCTACGGCGCGGGCCCGGCGCTGGTCCTGTCGTTCATTCTGCTCGGCGCCGTCTGCGGCCTGGCGGCGCTCTGCTACGCGGAACTCGCATCCATGATTCCGCAGGCGGGCAGCGCATACGCGTATTCGTACGCCACGCTCGGCGAGATCGTGGCGTGGATCGTCGGCTGGGCACTGATTCTCGAATATGCAGTCGGGAACGTCGCCGTCGCGATTGCCTGGTCGGGGTATTTCGTGTCACTGCTTTCGGGGTTCGGCATGGAACTTCCCGGTTGGATGACGCACGGCTACTGGGTCGTGACCGCATCGAGCGACCCTGCGGTCCGCGGCTTGCTCGACACGGCACCGCGCATCGCAGGCATCCCGATCCTGGTCAACCTGCCTGCCTTCGGCATTGTCGCAGCGATCACCATCCTGTTGTTGCAAGGCGTGAAGGAGAGCACGCGCGCCAACAACATCATGGTGGTAATCAAGCTGCTGGTGCTCACGTTGTTCGTCGTCGTGGGTGCGATGAACGTGAACCCGGAGAATTACAAGCCGTTTGCGCCGAACGGATTCCGCGGCATCCACCAGGGAGCCGCCATCGTATTCTTCGCCTACATCGGCTTCGATGCAATCTCGACGGCGGCCGAGGAAACCAAGAATCCGCAGCGCAACCTGCCCATCGGTATCCTCGGTGGCCTCGCGATCTGCACCGTCATCTACGTCATCGTCGGCTTCGTTGCGACTGGCCTGGTGCCGTACCAGGAGCTCGCGTCGAGTGACCCCTTGGCACGCGCGCTGACGCTCGCCGGGCTCTCCACGGCGAGCTGGATCGTCTCGGCCGGTGCGGTGGTGTCGATGGCCGCGGTGTTGCTGGTTTTTCAGTACGGGCAGCCGCGCATTTTCTACGCGATGGCGCGCGACGGCCTGCTCCCCCGCTTCGCGGCGAAGCTGCACCCGAAAACTCGAACGCCGCACATCACGACGATCATCACCGGTGTTGCGGTCGCGGCTGGTGCACTCGTCGCCAACGATGCTGCCACCTACGACCTCACCAACATCGGTACGCTTGCGGCATTTGCCGTGGTGTGCATCGGCGTGCTCGTGCTTCGCATGCGCGAGCCCAACCGGCCGCGTCCGTTCCGCGTGCCGTTGGTCTGGTTCGTCACGCTGGTCGGTGCCGGCGCCTGCGTATTTGTCATGCGTGGCCTGCCCCGGAGTGCGTGGGTCGCATTTGGCGTCTGGATGTTGATCGGCCTCTCGATTTATCTCATGTACGGGTATCGCAACTCCGTGCTTCGCGATCCGGCGAACGCGCGCGATAACCTGCCTCCGCTCGATCACTGATCGCTCTTCCGAGCGTTCCCGCCACCACCTGAACATGGCGCAACTGTCCCACGCCACGCCCGCCGAGTCGTCGGGCAAGGGCTTCCTCGGTCTCGGCTTCACCACCTGGGTGGTGATCTCGATGGCCGTCGGCATCCTCATCGGTTGGCTCGCGCCGACGGTCGCCGTTCAGCTGAAGCCGTTCGCGAACATCTTCCTGAGCATGATCAAGTCGTTGATCGTGCCGCTGCTGTTCTCCACCCTCGTGGTAGGCATCGCTGGGCACGGCGACGACATGAAGAAGGTTGGTAGGCTCGCCGTGCGGTCGATCATCTACTTCGAAGTCGTCACGACGCTTGCGCTCGCGATTGGTCTGATCGCCGTCAATGTCGTGAAGCCGGGCGTAGGTGTGCAGCTCACGGGCACGGCGGCGACCGATGAGTTCGCGGAATTGGCCACGCGTGCACCAACGTGGGGGTCGGTGCTGGAGCATACGGTCCCGTCGAGCTTCTTCAAGGCGGCGGCCGACAACGAAGTGCTGCAGATCGTGTTCTTCGCGATCCTTTTCGCGGTGGCGCTGTCGAAGGTCGAAGGGCCGTCCAAGCCGCTGTTCCTTGGATGGTTGCAGGCGTTGAGCGACATCATGTTCAAGTTCGTCGGCCTCGTGATGGCGTTCGCACCGATCGGCATTGGTGCGGCGATCGCGGTCACGGTAGGCAAGTCCGGCCTCGGCGTCATGATCAACCTGGCGAAGCTTGTCGGCACTCTTTACGGTGCCCTCATCATCTTCGTGCTGATCGTGTTGATACCGACGGCGCTGCTCTTCCGCATTCCCATCGGGCGTTTCTGGAATGCGATCAAGTCTCCGTGGCTGATCGCGTTCTCCACTGCATCGAGCGAAGCCGCGTTCCCGCAAGCAATTCAGGCGATGGAGAAGTTCGGCGTGCCCCGCCGCATCGTCGCGTTCGTGCTCCCGACGGGATACTCGTTCAACCTCGATGGGTCGACGCTTTATCTCGCGATCGCGTCCGTGTTCGTGGCGCAGGCCGCAGGCATCGACATGCCGATCGGCACCCAGCTGCTCATGATGCTCACGCTGATGCTCACTTCGAAGGGAGTCGCCGCAGTTCCGCGTGCGTCGCTGGTAATTCTGTCGGGCGCGCTCACGCAGTTCGGCCTTCCACTGGAAGGCATCGCGGTCATTCTGGGCGTGGACGCGGTGATGGACATGGCCCGCACGTCGATCAACCTGATGGGCAACTGCCTGGCCACGGCCGTCATGGCGCGTTGGGAAGGTGAGCTCGACCTGTCAGGCAACCCGGAACCCGTGGCTGCCTGACACCGGTCGAGTCGCTGAGTGACTCGCTCAGCGACTCACGCTACGCAGCGACTCAGACTTCCACGCCCAGGAGGCGCCGTGCACGACGCACGGCGCCTCTTGCTGCATCGACGTCCTCGCTGCGGATCGACGCGCCGGGAACAGCACTCCTGAGCCGCTGTTCGAGACGCTTCCGCACCAAAGAACCCTTGCTCATCTGCCCACCAGCGAGCGCCACGGAGATGGCGGCGCGCTCGTCGACGAAGCAGCGCCGCGCGAGCGTTCGCACGTGAATCACGAGCTCCTCGACGCAAAGGCTCACGAGCGCGTTCGCGCGTAAGTCGCCAGCCGCAGCGGTCTGCGCGACCACCGGTGCGAGCAGCGCGAGCGAGGCACGCGACGCGTCCGCTGCCCACGGTATGAGGTCGGCGAGCGATTCGAGCTCCAATGCGGTGAGAATGGCCCCGGTCAGTGCAGTTTCGGGTTCGCGGCCATCCTGCGCAGCCGTGATCACACTGAGCGCGCGCGCACCCATCCACGCGGCGCTCCCCTCGTCGCCGATCGCCGGCCCCCATCCGCCGCACCGTTCGAGGCGTCCGTCCGGCGCACGTGCGAATGCCACCGAGCCCGTGCCGGAAATCAGCAGAATGCCCGACGAATCGCCAAAGGCATCGTCGAGTGCAATCGTCGCATCGGCCTGCACCGACACGTCGTCGGCAACGCGGCGTGATGCGAGCGCCGACCACAGGGCCTGCGCAGCGCGTTCCTGACCGGCACCAGCAACGCCGACCACACACACGGCGGGCCGTGTTTCCGTGCGGCCGGCAGCGATCAGCGCTTCGCCGATCAGCGCCCGAATGACATCCGCCGCTGCCGCCTCCTCCCCCGGCACGAGCGCACTGCCGCCCCCTTCCGTGCGAGCGAGGACGGTGCCATTGGCATCAGCAAGCACGACACGGGTACGGCTGCCTCCACCGTCGACGCCGACGACGAGTGGCATTGGATCAAGCGGCCCAGCGCTCATGGAAAAATCAGCAGGAATGTGAAGTCAGACATGTCTCGAGGCGCACGTCCGAACCTGTGTCCAAACATGTCACGCTGCCCTACGCGATCACATAGGCTTCCATGGCGAAATACTCAGCCAGTCCGAGCCCGTCCAGTTGCGCCGCCGTCGCCTTGTTGCGCTGCTCGACGCGCTGCCAGAATTCGCGTTCGTCCTGTCCGGGGAAGGGAGCGGAATCCTTCTGCGACTGATGCTTGAAGATCGCCTGGATCTTGCGCGTCAGCTCTTCCTGTGACAGCGGCACCAGGACGGTCGCTTCGGTGATTGGCCACTCCTGCCATGCACCGCGATAGAGCCAGACCTCGGGCCGCTCCGATGGAGGCGCCGTGTCGGCGTTGTCCGCACCATACACCTCGTCGAGCGCCGCATCGATCGCTTCCTTGCACATGCGGTGCGTGCCATGGGGATCGGAGAGGTCGCCGGCGACATACACGAGATCCGGCTTCAGTTCGCGCAGGAGTGCCGCGACGATCGCGACGTCGGCCGGCCCGATCGGATCCTTGCGCACCTTGCCCGTCTGGTAGAACGGGAGATTCAGGAAGCGCGCGTTGTTGCGGCTGAGCCCCATCACCTCGATGCCACTGACGGCTTCGGCCTCACGGATGATGCGCTTGATGTCCTGTACTTCCGCAATGTCGACGTCACCAGGACGCTTGCGTTCGAGAAACGCGTGCACCGTATTGGCCAGATCGTGCACCGCTGCATCGTCACCCATGCGCTCCTGGTGCAGACGCTCCAGGAAATCCACGTAGCGCCGCACATCATGGTCGAACACGGCGATGTTGCCGCTGGTCATGTAGGCGACCATGATGTCGTTCTCGTTCTCGACCAGCTTGCGCAGGATGCCGCCCATCGAGATGACGTCGTCGTCCGGATGCGGCGAGAAGCAGATGGTGCGCTTGCCGCGCGGCAGCTTGCTCTTGCCGCGGATCTTCGCGCCGAGGGCGTTGAACACCATGCCGTTCACCGCACCCGGCGATCCATGCCGTGCGACGAGCGACGACAGCTGCCCCTCGGCATAGTCCTGTTGCGTGAGCTTGAGAATCGCCTTGCCCGCACGCGACGCGAGCCAGGTCACCGCGCGCAGTTCCAGCTCCGTGCTCCACGAGACTTCGTCCACGAGCCACGGCGTCGCGATGCGCGTCAGGTCCGCCGCCGCTGCCTGATCCAGATACAGTGTGGTCGCCGGATGTCGCTGCAGGAACGTCGCTGCCACTTCGCGGTCGATCTCGCCTTCGACCGCGCGGCGCACGATGGCGGACTTGTGCTCGCCAGTGGCCAGAATCGCAATCTCCCGTGCGTCCAGAATGCTTGCAATGCCCATGGTGATCGCCTCGCGCGGAACGTTCTCTTCGCCGAAGAAATCAGCCGCGGCGTCGAGGCGCGTGACGTTGTCGAGATGCACCAGCCTCGTGCGGCTCGCCTCGCCGGACCCGGGCTCGTTGAATCCGATGTGGCCGGTCTTGCCGATGCCGAGCAGCTGGAAATCGATCCCCCCTGCATCAGCGATCGCGCGCTCGTAGTCACGGCAGGCATCATCGATGGTGCCGCGCTCCAGCGTGCCGTCCGGCATGTGCACGTTGGCCGGATCGATGTCCACGTGCGAGAAAAGATTCTCCCACATGAAACGCCGGTACGAGTGGATACTGTCCGCGCGCATCGGGTAGTACTCGTCCAGGTTGAACGAGATCACGCCGCGAAAGCTCAGCCCCTCTTCGCGATGCATGCGAATGAGTTCGCGGTAGACGCCGATCGGCGTGGATCCGGTGGCCAGACCCAGCACCGCGGGACGCCGTTCTGCTGCGCGGGCGCGCACCAGCGATGCAATGCGCTCGGCCACGATGCGCGCGAGCTCGCCATGGTCTTCCACGATCATCGTCGGAATGCGCTCGCGCGCCGCGCCCGAGGTCCCCGCGTGGGCGAACGGTGAGCCTGATGCGGGTGCGCCACCAATGGACGCGCCACCAACGAGCGCAGGCCCGCGACTCGGTGCGAGTTCGCGGGCCTGCGGGTGGACGGTCGGAACGTACGAACCGTCGAGTGTTGTCATTGCGTATGCAGATGAGGCGATGTGCGAGCGAAAACCCGGCACACCGCAGTGCGAAACGGTTACGCGGAGAACGAACTGCCGCAGCCGCAACCGCCAGTGGAATTCGGATTCTTGAATGTGAACCCCGAACCCTGCATTGACGAGACGTAATCGATGATCGTTCCGCCAAGGTACTGCGCCGAGAACGGATCGACGAAAACGCGGAAGCCGGTCTGCTCGAGCACCATGTCGTCGTCGGCGCCCTTGTCTTCGATCACCAGGCCGTACTTGAAGCCGCTGCAGCCGCCCGGCATGACGGAGACACGCAGCCCGCCCTGTTCCGGCGTCACGCCTTCAGCTTCCATGAACCTGAGAACTTCCGCCGCGGCGACCGGCGTGATGTTCACCATGACTTCGGGCTCCTGCATCGTGCTCATCGCAACTCCTCCAAGGCAGCCGGTCGACCGTCCGGCCAGATAGAGCGCGCGGGCTCCTGATGTGGCACTCGCCACGGCAGGGAGCCGGCGTCGCATCGTGCTTTACTAAGAATAACGACTAGTTCGCTCCCCTTCAAGAAAACGGGAGATCTGAGTGCGGTAGCCGCACCTAGGGGACTTACCGGCGGCTCGCACCTGGAGTTCCCGAGGCGTCCAATACGCCCAGCAGCGCGTCCGCGAGCGCAACGCGCACACCTCCGATCTTTCGGTTCTCTCGCGTCGGATTGACTCGGTTCGTCAGCAGGATGACGAATATGCCGCGCGACGGGTCCATCCAGATCGACGTCCCCGTAAATCCGGTGTGACCAAAAGCCTGGGGAGACATTCGGGTGCCTGACGAGTTCGACCCGGTGGGAGTTTCCCACCCGAGTGCGCGACGGGACACGGCCGGATTGCTGATGCCCGTGAACGACGAGATCGTGGCGGTGTCGAGCACGCGCTTCCCGTCGAGCGACCCACCCCGCAGATACATGCGCGCGAAGCGGGATAAATCCTCGCCAGTCGAGAACAGACCGGCGTGCCCGGAGACTCCCCCGAAGGCGGCCGCGTTCTCGTCATGAACTTCGCCGCGCAACTTTCGTTGCCGCCACGGATCATCCTCGGTCGGTGCCGTGCGCGCCCGCCAGGAGGATGGTGGCAGGTAACGAGTGTTGCGCATCCCGGCCGGCGCGAAGACCCGCGCACTGTCGAAGCGTGCGAGCGGCATACCCGACACCCGCTCCACGAGCTTGCCAAGCAGAATGAACCCGATATCGCTGTACACATAGCGCACACCGGGCACGGTGTCGGGCGAGACGGCAAAGAGTTGACGGTTTGCTTCGGCCGGCGACGTCGCCTCCTTGTAAAACGGCCGCCAGGACGGGAGCCCGCCGGAGTGGCTGAGCAGATGGCGGACGGTAATACCTGCGGTCCCGGGTGCGGTCCATGCCGGCAAGTAGCTGCGAACGGGCTCATCGAGGCGCACACGACCCGCTTCGACCAATTTCATGACGGCGCTGGTCGTACCGATGACCTTGGTGAGGGACGCGATGTCCCAGACGGTGCGCGCGTCCGGCCGTGTTGCATCGGCAACATCGAGCCGCCCCGCGCCGAACTCCGCCACGATCCCGTCCACCGTGCCGATTGCCGCGTAGGCACCGGGAAAAGCGCCGTCGGCGACAGCTCGCTCGAGCACCGATCTCATGCTGTCCACCAGTACCTGCCGAGTGCCGGCGTCGACCCGCAGCACTGGCGCGGGAAACACGCCGGCTGTCGGACTGGCGACCGCCTGGGGTGCCCCTGCCGGTCCCGGTACTGGAGATGCTGCCCCGCGCACTGGCACTGGCGTGCGCCCCATGGGAACGGCCACGCCCTGCCCGCGCGCGAAGAAGCCCGGCAACGTCACCGGTGACTTGCCAGTGATCGCACTCGCTCCGAACAAGGCGCGCGCCGCGGCGCGCTCGAGCGCCTCGCCGCGCCCGTACGTCACGGCATAGGTCGGTACGGCGGGAATCTGTCGAAGCTGGTACGGATTCCCGCCTGCGACCACCACGAGCTTCCCGCTTGCCGCGAGCGTGTTCACGAACCCCGCGATCGACGCAGGGATCGCCAGCCGCCCTTCGCCTTCGAGCGTGCGTGTGTACGAGTACACGACGATGTAATCGGCGCGCGTGGCGTCGCGCGCGAGTGAGTCGAGCTCGGCGAGACTCGATCGCGGCGAAAGTCTGATCGCGCGCGTGCGCGGGGCGAGGGCGCGCGCCTCCGCCGTGAAGAACGTACCGGCGACGAGTTCGGCATCGGGCGCGTACGTGAACAGCGCGACGTTCGCCGAGCGACTCATCGGCACCAGCGTTGCGCTGTCCCGCAGCAGCGTGATCGCACGCGATGCAATGCCGTACGCGGTTTCCCAGTGTGCCGGCGTGGCCACCGAATCGCGAAGCGCGTCGAGCGAAACGATCGGACGCTGCACCGCTCCGGTGCGCAGCTTGAGCTCGAGAATCCTTCGCACGCTGCGGTCGATGCGTTCACGCGAAACGCGCCCTGCCTCCACGGCGCTCACGACGGCGTCGATCGCGCGACGCACATCGGGTGGCATCAGCAGGATGTCGTCTCCGGCCTCGACCGCCTGCAGCACGCCTGCATCCCCCGGGTAGCCTCGCGCGAGGCCTTGCATCGTCATTGCGTCAGTGACGGTCACGCCACGAAACGCGAGCGTGTCGCGCAACAGCCCCTGCATGACCGCCTGCGAGAGCGTTGCCGGGGTGCTGTCGCCGTACGCGTTCGGCAGCGCGATGTGTGCCGTCATCATGCCCGCCGCCCCCGCACGTACCGACGCACGGAACGGTACGAGCTCCACGGAATCCAGACGCGCGCGGGGCACGTTGATGACGGGGAGGCCCAGGTGCGAGTCGACGTCGGTGTCGCCGTGCCCAGGGAAGTGCTTCGGCGTCGCCGCAACGCCCGCGCTCTGCACGCCGCGAATGAAGGCCGCCGAGAGGCGCGCGACCTGCGCCGCGTTCTCCCCGAACGAGCGGACGTTGATGACCGGATTCGACGGGTTGTTGTTGACGTCCACCACAGGAGCGAAGGCCATGTGGATCCCGATCGCGCGCGATTCGACGCCGACGATGCGCCCGGCGGCTTCGGCGTCTGCCTCGCTGTCACCCGCGCCCATCGCCATGTTGCTCGGCAGCACGGTGGCAGTGCCACCGCTCGAGAGCGACGGTGCGAACACACCGCCCTCCAGCCGTCCGAGGTTGGGCTCCACGTCACTGGACACCAGCAACGGCACGCGTGCGCGGCTCTGCAGGTAATTCACCTTCGCCGCGACCTCGATGGGGGACCCGAGGGACATCACGAGCCCGCCAATTCCATCCCGTTCCACCTGCTCCACAATCTTGAGAAAGCCCGGTTCGCGTGCGTTCGTGTAATCACCAAGCACCCACACCATGACCATCTGACCGACACGTTCCCGGAGCGACATCGATGTCAGGGTACGCTCGATCCACTCGCGGTGACCGGCCGGCAGCGGAATGGCCGGGTCGAGCGGCAGGGGGCCGGGCCCCCGGGAGTTGGCAGGCGCTGGCGCGCCTCTCGCACTGGAAGTCGCAGCGCCGGCGCCGCCGACCGACGTACAGGACACGACGGATAACCCCGCAAGGGCCAGGGCAAGCACGATCGACCGCGGACGCGACGGCGGCTGCGAACGCAAATAGGGGAAACGTGGCATGGTGTGTTGGCTGCAGGGCGGAACGAGCGCGCCGGTCCGGCGTGCCGACATCTTCTGGAGGAGCACGTGAAGCATCTCGACGAGGGGCAGGGACAGACGGCCGGACGGTCCACGAAGTGGCGAATCCTGCCGACACACCGGATGCTGGTACGCATGGCGATCGCTGCAACCCTGGCGGGTACAGCGGCGTGCGCTGGCGCCAGCCAGGGTGGCTCCGATGTCGAGGAAGGGCCGGACGGCATGCCGATGCGAGTCACGCGCAAGGTTCGCCCCGGCATCTCCGTGCTGATGGACGATAGCATCCGGCTCGTTCGCGGCAAGCGCGTGGCACTGATTACGAACCAGACGGGGGTGGACGAGCGTGGAACACGCACCATCGACCTGCTCGCATCCGACCCGCGAGCGGCGAAAGCCGGGGTGAAACTCGTCCGTCTCTTCGCGCCGGAGCATGGCGCGCGGGGAACGGCCGACAAGGCGAACCTTGCCGACGACAAGGATGAGAAGACTGGCCTCACGATTCATTCGCTGTACCAGCGTTCGACGATTGCTCCACCCGACAGCCTGCTCCGGGATGTCGACGTGCTGGTCGTCGACCTGCAGGACATCGGCACGAGAACATGGACCTACGTAGGAGTGATGCTGTACGCGATGCGCGCGGGCGCACGGCGTGATATCCCGGTGCTCGTACTCGACCGGCCCAATCCCCTCACGGGTGCACGTACGGAGGGGAGTATCCTGGACTCGGCGCTGGCCAACGCCGAAGAGCCTTCCGCGACGCGTCCGGCGAACGGGTTCTCGCTGTACCCGATGCCGCTCCGACATGGGCTGACGATGGGTGAGATGGCGCGCATGTTTCAGGCGGAGCTCAAGCTCGGCACGCGGCTGACCGTGGTGCCGATGCAGTTCTGGCGGCGCAGCATGTGGTTCGATGAGACCTCGCTGCCGTTCATCCGTCCGTCACCCAACATGCCCAACCTCACCAGCGCGCTGCTTTATCCCGCGCTCGTTCCATTCGAGTCCAGTAACCTCTCGGTCGGCCGCGGAACCAACGAGCCGTTTCAGCGGCTGGGTGCATCGTGGCTTCGCGCAGACACGCTTGCACGGCTGCTCGAAGATCTCGCGCTGACCGGTGTCCGATTCAAGTCGGAGCGGTTCACGCCCCGAGCTCCCGGCGACAACAAGTTTGCCGGGCGCACGATCCCGGGCTTGCGCATCGAGGTCACCGATCGCGAGCGGGTGCAACCGGCTCGGGTCGGTGCCGCCTTGCTCTGGGGCATCGCGCGGCTCAACCGGGATTCGCTGCGCATCAACGAGAAGGGGTGGGATGAGCGCATGGGCTCGACGCGAATGCGCGAGGCCATCCTTGGGGGTGCCGATCCCGACGCGGTGATCGATCGACAGCTGCCGGCCATCGTGGCCTTCGAGCGCGACGTCCGCAAATACCATCTCTACCGTTAACGGGCGGCGCTTCCTACCTTTGTACTGCTAGGCGGCAGGGTACGCAGGTGCGGAAGCAAGATCATGCAGTCGGGCACACCGCCCGCCGTCCATCGGGACGAGGCCCTCCTCGTCCCGACGCGTTTTTGGACTTCACTTCAGCTTTTTCCTGATGCAGGCACTGTGGGGTGCGATCCAGCGCGGCTATCTACGGGTCATCGAGCCCGTGGCCGACTGGCTCGTACGTCGCCGGGTGCATCCGAACACCATCACCACGGTCGGCACGATCTGCACGCTCGTGGCGGGCGGGATCTTCGCGAGTGGGCATATCCGTACGGCGGGCTGGTTTCTCGGCCTGACGGCACTGTTCGATGTGCTTGATGGAACGGTCGCGCGGCGCACAGGCCGCAGTTCCACCTTCGGCGCGTTCTATGATTCCACGCTCGACCGCGTAGCGGACGGTGCGCTGATGGGTGGACTCGTGGTGTTCTATGCCACGAGCCAGCGCTACGGCAGCAACGTGCTGCTGGTCATCACGCTCCTCGGCCTCATCGGCGCGTTTCTCACGTCCTACACGCGTGCGCGCGCCGAGAGTCTGGGTATCGACGCCAAGGTCGGCATGTTGCAGCGGCCGGAGCGCATCACGCTGCTCTCCGCTCCGCAGGCGTTTTTCGGGCTCGCACTCGACGGATGGGTGCTCGCCTTCATTGTGACGCTGCTGTCGGTGACTGCATGGATCACCGCGGTGCAGCGTATTCAGTTCGTCTATCGTACGACAACCCGAGAGGAATAGCCCCAGTGCCCGATACGAACCGCGGCGATGCCGCATCCGTTGCACCTGCAACGGGCAAGCTTGCGATCTTCACGCCCGGACTGGGTGCCGTTGCGACGACTTTCATCGCCGGCGTCGAGCGCGTGCGTCGCGGCCTGTCCGTGCCGATCGGCTCCCTCACGCAGATGGGCACGATCCGGCTCGGCAAGCGCACGGAAGCGCGCAGCCCGCTCATTCGGGACTTTGCGTCGCTCGCCAAGCTCGAGGATATCGTCTTCGCGGCCTGGGACCCGTTCCACGACGATGCGTTCACGGCAGCCACGAATGCCGGTGTTCTGGAAAAGGCCGACATCGATCCGATTGCGGACTTCCTCAAGAGCATCAAGCCAATGCCCGCGGTCTTCGAGAATCACTACGTCACGCGCATCAACGGCACCAACGTCAAGACCGGCAAGAACAAGCGTGACCTGGCGGAGCAGTTGCGCGCCGACATTCGTGATTTCATGAAGTCGAGCGGCGCATCCCGGGGCGCGATGGTCTGGTGTGGCAGCACCGAGATCTACATCGAGGCTGGACCGCAGCACCAGACGATCGAGGCGTTCGAGAAAGCGATGGAGGACAACGATCCGGCCATCGCGCCAAGCATGCTGTACGCGTACGCCGCGATCATGGAAGGCATTCCGTACTGCAACGGTGCGCCCAACCTGTCGGCAGATTTTCCGGCGCTGCTCGACCTCGCGGTTGCGAAGGGCGTCCCCGTGTCGGGCAAGGACTTCAAGACCGGTCAGACGTGGATGAAGACCATCATTGCGCCGGGTCTCAAGGCGCGCATGCTCGGTCTCGAGGGCTGGTACAGCACCAACATTCTCGGCAATCGCGACGGCGAAGTGCTGGACGATCCGGCGTCGTTCAAGACCAAGGAATCGTCGAAGCTTTCGGTGTTGCACACGATCCTGCAGCCCGAGTTGTATCCGGAGCTGTACAAGGATTTCTCGCACGTCGTGCGCATCAACTACTACCCGCCGCGCGGCGACAACAAGGAAGGCTGGGACAACATCGACATCAAGGGGTGGCTTGGCTACCCGATGCAGATCAAGGTCAACTTTCTCTGCCGCGACTCGATCCTTGCGGCCCCGATGGTGCTGGACCTGGCGCTGTTCAGCGACTTCGCGATGCGTGCCGGCATGAAGGGCATTCAGGAATGGTTAAGCTTCTATTACAAGTCGCCGCAGACCGCTCCCGGATTGCAGCCCGAGCATGATCTTTTCATCCAGCAGACGAAGCTGAAGAACACGCTCCGTCACCTTATGGGTGAGGAGCAGATCACGCACCTCGGACTCGAGTACTATCAATGACGACGACCAGCGCACGTCTCGGTGGAATCGCGATCGCACTCGCAACCGGTGTGATGATCGCTGGCTGCGACAACGCTCCGCGGCCCAGAAGTGAACTCCGGTTGGCGACGGACAGCTTCAACATCAGGGTGTCCCCTGATTCCACACCGACACGTGCGCTGGAACCGACGTATTGGCGCGTCGTGGTGCACGATCGAAAGACGGGCGCACCGATTCAGGGCGGGCAGGGGCGCGTATTCGCCACCAATCGCGATCGGAAAACCGTCGCCAACGGGCTCGAGGAGACCGGCGAGCTCGGGACGTATCGCACCAACCTCATGTTCGTGACGCAGGGCATGTGGGCCATGAGTCTCGAGTTTCGGCGCGACAGCACGCTGCCCCTGCAGCGCACGCAGGACTGGACGCAGGACATTCAGAAGGCCAACGAGCCCGGCGACTTCAGCACGCCACAGTCGCAACGGTTCGACACTGTTCCGCCGCTGTTGCCCCAAGGCAAGCGCGACTCGACACCTCCGGTACGGAAACCCTGATCGTGCGGCATTTCCATCGAACGACGCTTCCACCGTCCGGCGTGCTCTCGACGGCCGATCAGTATTTCGCAGGCATCGGGATGGCGCGCTCGAGCGGCGACACCCGTGAGCGCCAGTTCAACGGACCGATTGGCGCGTTGGCGCTGCGCATTCGGATGGAAGGCGGACACTACACGCTGGTCGAGGCCTACACGGACCAGATGGGTGAGAGCCGTCTCGACAAGAACGTGAAGAATTTCTTCGCCACGTTGCACCGCGCCGCGGAACCTCGCCACCGAATCGAGGCTGGATTTTGATGGCGAAGGCACGGGGGCCCCAGGGCGCGGGCCGGCCCCGGGACGCCCTGTCGCGCGAGCAGAAGCTCGAGCTGTACTACTGGATGCGCTTCACGCGCTCGCTCGAAGAAAGACTCGTCAACCTCTATCGACAGACCAAGGTCGTCGGCGGGCTGTTTCGGTCGCTCGGGCAGGAGGCCGACGCAGTCGGCAGCGCATTCGCGCTGGAACGACGCGACATCCTCTCGCCGCTGATTCGGAATCTGGGATCGATGCTCGTGAAAGGTGCGACGCCTGTCGAGGTGCTCAAGCAGTACATGGCGAAGGGCGACTCTCCGACGCGAGGCCGCGAACTCAACATCCACTTCGGTGACACCGAGCGCGGGTTCATCGGGCAGATCTCGCCACTCGGCGACATGGTCCCGGTCATGGCCGGTGTGACACTGTCGTTCAAGATGCGTGGCGAGGATCGCGTCGGCCTCGTGTATGTGGGTGATGGCGCGACGAGCACCGGCGCGTTTCACGAGGGCATCAACTTCGCTGCCGTGCAACGGTGCCCGCTGGTCGTGATCGTCGAGAACAACGGGTACGCATACTCGACGCCGACATCGATGCAGACGCTCGCGAAGCAGTTCGTCGACAAGGCGATCGGCTACGGCATTCCGGGACTGCAGGCCGACGGCAATGACGTACTCGCGGTGTACGACGTGACGAAGCAGGCGGTGGATCATGCACGATCGGGGGGTGGCACCACGCTGGTCGAACTCATGACGTACCGTCGCAAGGGTCACGCGGAGCATGACAACCAGTCGTACGTGCCGGCGGGTGAGATCGATCGCTGGGCGGAAGAGAACGATCCGATCGATCGGTACATCCGAGTGTTGAAGAGCGATTATTCGGCAACCGACGACGAACTGGCGGCGATCGATGCGCGGATCCAGGGCGAGATCGACGACGCCACGGACATCGCGGACGTCTCGCCGGCCCCGGAAGCACTCGATGCCCTCATCGGTGTGTACGCCGATCCACCCGAGGAGCGACCGCTCTGGTTCCGGCGCGATGCGACGGACGTGGCCTACGGAAAAGAGCGCGCAGAAGGGTGGGGCACCTGGACGGCGAACGACGGGAAGAGCACATGACCGGCGCTGCTGACACCGCTGCCGAGATCACATATCTCGAAGCGATTCGCGAGGCACTCTTCGAGGAAATGGAGCGCGACGCGAACGTGTTCTGCCTCGGCGAGGACATCGGTGCGTTCGGCGGAGCGTTCAAGGTCACCGAAGGATTGCTGGCGAAGTTCGGCGCCGCACGCGTCATCGACACGCCGATCAGTGAGATCGCCATCGTAGGTGCGGCCGCAGGCGCCGCCCACATGGGCATGCGTCCGATCGTCGAGATGCAGTTCATCGACTTCATCGCGAACGCGTACGATATGCTCACCAACTACGTCGCGACCGCGCGTTACCGCGCGTTCTTGCCATGTCCGATGGTGGTGCGTGGACCGAGCGGCGGGTACGTGCGGGGTGGACCGTTCCACTCGCAGAATCCGGAAGCGGGGTTCCTGCATACGCCCGGTCTCAAGATCGTCTATCCGGCCACGGCCGCCGATGCCAAGGGGCTCATGAAGGCGGCGGTCCGCGATGACGATTGCGTGCTGTTCTTCGAGCACAAGTATCTGTATCGGCGCGTCAAGGACGTGATGCCATCTGGCGATCATGTCGTGCCCATCGGCACGGCGCGCGTCGCCCGTGAAGGCAGCGACGTTTCCATCGTGACCTATGCGAGCACCGTCTGGAAGTCGCTGGAAGCAGCTGAGCTGCTGCAGGCCGAGGACGGCATCTCGGTCGAAGTGATCGACTTGCGGACCGTCGCACCGATGGACGAGGAAGCCATCTACCGCACCGTGAAGAAGACCAATCGCCTGCTCGTCGTGCACGAAGATACGCGCACCGGTGGCATCGCCGGCGAGATTACGGCTCGCGTGAGCGAGACATGCTTCGAGTGGCTCGACGCACCAGTGCTCCGAGTCACGGCGGCGGACATCCCGCTGCCGTATGGCCCTCCGCTCGAGGACTACGTACTGCCGCAGACGGCGGATATCGTTCGTGCTGTGCGCCGGCTTGCGGCGTACTGACATCGGCGAGCGCATGAGCCTGACCAAGCAGGGTGAAAGCGAAGGGGCGCGGGTGAGCGAAGATCGGGTCGGCCGGAACATTGGCGTCGGTTGCTTCACGTTTTTCATCGGGGGCGTGAGCGGCGGCATGACGGGCGTGCTCATCGGCAAGCTCGTCAGCTTCTTCACGCGGGCGCCGGCGTGCGAAGGTGTCCCCCTGTGCAACTGGTACGTGTTCGCCGGATACGGAGCGCTGGTCGGCGCGCTCTCACTGCCGGTGTTTGCTATATGGCGCTTGCGGCGTGCGGATCTCCGGTCCGATGGCGCGGCTGCCGACTCTTCGAATCGAGGGTGAACGAGTGGCTCGCGTAGACGTGATCATGCCCCAGATGGGCGAATCCATCGCGGAAGGAACCGTGTCCCGGTGGCTCAAGAAGGTCGGTGACAGCGTGAAGCGCGACGAACCGATCTTCGAGATTTCCACCGACAAGGTGGATGCCGAGATCCCGTCCCCAAGCGCGGGCGTGCTCGTCGAGATCATCATCGGGGAAGGGGCAACCGTCGCCATCCAGACGGTGGTCGCGCGCCTCGAAACCGATGCGGCCGCTGCGGCTGCGATGCCGGCGGCAAGCACGCCCGCACCGGGTGCGGACGCGCCGAGCGCTACCGCGACCGCTTCCTCGGCGGCAGCGACAGCACCGGCAGCGTCCGCGACGGCGAATGCTGCCGTCTCGGCACCAGCGCCGGTAGCGGCCGCCCACGCGGCACCGAGCGGATCGCTGGAGGATCGGCTGCGCACCAAGTCCTCGCCGCTCGTTCGCAAGATCGCGGCGGAGCACGGCGTCGAGATCGCCGGTTTGTCGGGCACCGGCATCGCCGGCCGCGTCACGCGCCGCGACATCGAAGCCTACCTCGCAGATCGACCGGTAGCCGCGCCGCGCGCCCCTGGTGCGTCGATGCACGCGCCTGGTGGCACCGACTCCCACGGCCCGCAGCCGCAGCCCTGGGCCGGTGACCTGGTCGAGCCGATGAGCAAGATGCGCCGCCTGACGTCGGAGCACATGACGCGCGCCCGACGCGAAGCGGCCCACGTCACGTCGTTCTTCGAGGTCGACCTGACGCGTGTCTCGCGCATCCGAGTCGGCATGCGCAAGGAATTCGAGGCATCCTCCGGTCAGAAGCTCACGTATCTGCCGTTCATCCTGCAGGCCGTCACGCAGCAGTTGAAGCGACATCCGGTGCTGAATGCGTCGGTCTCCGGGTCTGACATCATCTTCCGGAAGCAGATCAACATCGGAATAGCTGTTGCACTCGATCCGTCCGGGCTCATCGTGCCGGTGGTGAAGCGCGCGGATGAACTGTCGCTCACCGGTCTCACGCGCACGGTGAATGATCTGGCCGCGCGCGCACGCAGCAAGAAGTTGAGCCCGACGGACGTGCAGGACGCGACGTTTACCGTGACGAACCCAGGTGTGTTCGGTTCACTGTTCGGCACCCCGATCATCCCCGTGGGTACCACGGCCATCCTCGGCCTCGGCGCAATCGAGAAGCGTCCGAAGGTGATTACCGGTCCGGACGGCGAGGACACCATCGCCATCCGTACCTGCGCTTACTTTTCGCTCTCGTTCGATCATCGCGTTGTCGACGGCGCCGATGCCGATCGCTTCATGGCCGACCTCAAGAAGACGCTCGAGTCGATACCCGAAAGCGGATTCTGATGCCACGCCTGCTGGCGTTTGGGGTACGTCGCATCGATGCAGATGCGCGATCGGTGTACCTGGCGGACGTGCGTAGGCGCCAGGCAGCCGCGGCCGCCGCCGGCGCACATTTCTGGGTCTTCGAGCACGACAGCAAGAGCGGACGCTTCGTGGAGTTCATGGAAGCCGCCAGTGAAGCGGCGCTGCGTGATTTCATGGCTGGCGCCGGTTACGAAGGCGCATCGCTCGCGCTCTGGCGCGAAGTACAAGGAGGGTAGGATGCCCGCACGTCGCATCACCATCGATGGACGCCAGTGGCAGGTGTATCCGTCCGGTTTTCTCACCCCATATGTGGGTGACGAGTACGGATTGATCTTCGTCGCCGGATCCGGCGATGCGCGCGACGTGCGCGTGACGCGCTACTCGCCCGTCCTTTCGCGCTCACGCGAGCACTCGCTGGCCGAGATGGACGACAGCGCGCTGCAGGCGCTGTTCATCACCTCGCAGCCGAGTGCGCGGTCACCCGAGGCCGGGTACCGCACGTGACGACTCCTCCCGATGCTTCCACAGGGGGCGACCCGATCGCCAACAGCGACGACGAACGCTCGGTAGCGGAGATCGCCGCGGCGGCGGCGCAATTCGTCGACCTGCAGACGCACACCACGGCATCCGACGGTGCCCTCGCGCCGGCGCTCGTGGTCGACGCTGCGCGCGCCGCGGGTCTGTACGCAATCGCGATCACCGATCACGATACCGTCGATGGGCTCGACGAGGCGAACGCTGCCGGGGTACGCGCCGGCGTCCGCATTGTCGCGGGTGTAGAGCTCAGCACGCATTTCGACGACGAGGAGCTCCACCTGCTCGGGCTGCACCTGAGCGACCTCGAGTCGATGCGCGATGCGCTCGTGATGCTGCGCGACGGGCGTGTGGAGCGTGCCGAGCGCATCGTGAGCACGCTCAATCGCAGTGGTGTCCCCGTCACCATGCAGTCGGTCCTCGGTGAAGCCGCGGACGGCGCAGTGGGCCGTCCACACGTGGCCCGCGCGATGGTGGCTGGTGGATGGGTGCGTGACTTCCGCGAGGCGTTCGACAAGTGGTTGGGCTTCGGTCGGCCCGCGTACATGGCGAAGGCGCGGTTCGATGTCGCCGATGGCATCGCGCTCGTGCATCGGGCTGGGGGTATCGCGGTGTGGGCGCATCCCGGTGAACTCGCGACGCCGGTGCGTGTCGCTCGCCTTGCGGATGTCGGACTCGATGGGGTCGAGGTCCTGCACCCGAGCCATCCACCGTACCTCTCGCAACGACTCTTCGAGACCGTCGAGAAAGCGGGACTGCTGCCGAGCGGCGGTTCGGACTGGCATGGCACGCTGGAGGGCGCGCGTCGGCTCGGCGGCCAGCTCGTGCCTAAGGTGTGGTTGGATTGGCAGGATGCGCGCGTGAGCGATGCCCGCGCTGCCCGTGCTGGAGTCGCCGCGAGCGGGCCAGCACAAACCACGCGGTAGATGGCGCGCGTCACGCTCGTGACGGGTGGGGCGCGCAGGCTTGGGGCCGCCATCGTGCGAAGCTTTGCGGCTGCCGGTGACGACATCGTGCTTCACCACGGGAGCTCGCCGCGCGAAGCCCTCGCGCTCGCGGATGAGCTGCGCATCGCAGGCACTCGCGTGCACGTCGTCCAGGACGATCTCGCCGATGCACAGGCACCACAGCGAATCGTCGAGGCCGCAGTTCAGGCGTTCGGCGCACTCGACGTCGTGGTCAGTTCCGCATCGGTCATGGAGCGAACGCCGTTCGACGAGGTGACGCCCGAGTCGTGGGATCGCGCGCACGCGATCAATCTTCGCGCGCCGTTTTTTCTCATGCAGGCCGCTGGACGCGTGATAAGGGACGGCGGATGCATCGTGCAGCTCTCCGATCACCTGGCCTTCGAGACACGGGGTTCGAACTTCATTCCGCATGCCGTCAGCAAGTACGCGCTGACGAACGTCGTCGCGAACGTCGCGTCGGTGCTCGCACCGCGAATCCGCGTCAACGCGGTGGCGCCGGGCCTGGTACTCCCGCCCGAGTCGATGTCCGACGAAGCCCACGCGCGCTTCCTGCGCGACGTGCCGACCGGACGCGCGGGCACACCACAGGATGTGGTCGACGCGATTCACTTCCTGGTCGGTGCGCCGTACGTCAATGGCGTCGTGTTGCACGTCGATGGCGGACGTCATCTCTGGCGGTGATGTCATGGTCGACACTCCGGCAGCGCGCGCTGATGCGTCGGACCCTGGCATAAAGCGTGACGTCCAGCGCTTCGGGCGGGTGGTGATCGTCGGCGGCGGGTGCTACGGAAGTTGGTATGCGGGGCAGCTGGCGCGCGCGGCGGAACGCGGGGCGTTCGCGGCGCGCGAAGTCATCGTCGTGGATCGGGACCCCAAGTGTCAGGTCGTGGCGCGGCACGGCGAGGGGGCGTACAACGCGTTGCCGCTGCGAGTCGTCACCGCGTCGTGGGACGCATTTCTCGACGAGTGGCTCGCTGAGGGTGCCGAGCGACTATCGGACGATGCGCTGGTGCCGTCGCCGCTGATGCCACATCTCTCGCTCGACTGGTTGATGCGGCGCGCATCGCAGCGTTGGCCTGCGCGTACCCTGCGCGTGGCGCCGCTGGAAACGTCGCCGGGGATGCCGTGGGAGCGCGCGGCTCCCGACGGGCGACACTATGTGAGCTTCGCCACGTGGATGTGCCCGGTCAATTGCATCGAGCCGGCGCGCTGCCCGGCTACGCGAGGGCCGCGGGACTGGAGCGTGCCTCCCGCACTTCGGGAATATGTCGCCCGCGCAACGCCTGCCCTCCGTGGGCCCGTTATCTTTCATTGTACACACCGCACCTACGGCGTCGGGATGATCGATGCAGCCGGCTTCGCCGAAGCTGACGTCGACATCGCGCGTTGGGGCGCGGACGGACCGATTTCGGTGCTCGTGGCCAGCGTCTCGCACTGTCATGGTGCACTCGGCGTGCTCGAGATCCGCTGACCCGCAACTTCAGCTCCGCAATGCTTTCTGATTCCATGGAAAACCTGGTCATCATCGGCTCCGGTCCCGCTGCATGGACCGCCGCGATTTATGCTGCACGCGCCAATCTGCAGCCGTTGGTGTTCGAGGGTGAACCGCGCGGGACCGAATTGCCCGGAGGGCAGCTCATGCTCACCACCGAGATCGAGAATTTTCCTGGATTCCCGGACGCGGTCTCAGGACCGGATCTCATGGAGCGCATGCGCAAACAGGCCGTCCATCATGGCACACGCGTGGTGACGGAGCTCGTTCGCGATGTGGATCTGTCGGCGCGTCCATTCCGCATCACGCCGAACTACAGCGAGCCGGTTTTTGCGCATTCGCTGGTGATCGCGAGCGGTGCTTCCGCCAAATGGCTTGGCCAGAAGAACGAGTTGAAGCTCGCGACCACCGGCGGGGGAGTGTCTGCATGCGCCGTTTGCGATGGCGCGCTTCCGTTCTTTCGCGAGAAACGACTTGCTGTGGTGGGCGGGGGTGACACGGCGATGGAAGAAGCGATGTACCTCACGAAGTTCGCGCGCGAGGTCGTGATCATCCATCGACGCGACACGTTTCGCGCGTCGAAAGTCATGGCGAACCGCGTGCTCGCGCACCCCAAGATCCGGGTCCTGTGGAACACGCAGGTGTCGGAGGTACTGGGCGACAACGAAATTACCGGGCTTCGTCTGGCCGATACGATCTCGGGAAGCGAGTCCACACTCGAGGTCGGCGGCCTGTTTCTGGCGATCGGACACACGCCGAACACTGGGTTTCTCAACGGGCAGCTCGATCTTACGGAGAGCGGTTACGTGAAGGTCACGGCGTGGCGTACGGCGACCAACGTCCCGGGTGTCTATGCGGCGGGCGACGTGATCGACGAGTACTACCGACAGGCGATCACGTCTGCGGGCACTGGTTGCATGGCTGCGCTCGAAGCAGAGCGCTTTCTCGCGCACCACGGCATCGGCGAGTCGCCAGTGCTGGAAACCGCCCTGGCGCCGATCGTCACGACGCCTGACGAGTGCGCCACGTGATCGTTCAGGGCATCACCGTCGGGCCTTTGCAGGAGAACTGTTGGCTCATCGCTGACGAGGTTGCACGCGTCGCTGTATTGGTGGATCCAGGCGATGAACACGAGCGCCTGCTGGCGGCGGTCGACGCGACCGGCTGCACGCTCGAAGCGATCTGGCTGACGCACGCGCACGTGGATCATGTCGGCGCGGTCGCGCCGCTGGTACGGGCGCGTGGCGTCCCTGTACATGTGCACCCGGCCGATCGCTTTTTCTACGATGGCGCCACGCGCATGGGCATGATGTACGGCATGCAGATCGAGGCATTGCCGGAGCCGGCAGGTTCGTTCGCCGAAGGAGACCGTGTCGCGGTCGGCGGTCATGTGTTCGATGTATGGCACCTGCCTGGGCATGCGCCTGGGCACGTCGCGTTCATCGGCGAGGGGTTGTGCGTGTCGGGTGACGTGTTGTTCGCGGGTTCCATAGGGCGAACGGATCTTCCGCTCAGCGACCCGCGCGCCATGCACAGCTCGCTGCAGCGAATGACGACGCTCGCGCCGTCCCTCCGGGTGCTGCCTGGACACGGTGAAGAGACGACGATCGCGCGGGAACTCGCGCAGAATCCGTTCCTGCGCGGCCTCGCGCGGCCGATCGGCGCCTGACCACTTCCGGACGCATCAAGATGCCAGCAATCACCCGTCGCCGTGCCCGCTCGACGTGGCGTTCGATCGCCTGTGCCGTCGCCTGTGCTGTCGCCGTGCCGCTGGTGACTGCCTGCAGCACATTGACCGACACCAGCAGTCAGATCGGGCGCTACGCCGCCGTGAGTATCGCGGCACGCAGTTCCTCCGCGGACGCCGCTACCGGAACCGCTACCGTGATCGTCTTCGATGCCTACACGGCAATCGTTCCCAACAGCACCCTCGAACGACGCGAGACCTGTCGGTTCCTGTCGTTCGAGGGCACGACGCCGGACATGCGCGGACAGCAGCGGGCCGGTGATGCGGTGGGCTTCCAGGTGGGGGCGCGGAACCTGTCGCTGGAGTACGATGCCGTGCGCATGCGGTACGCCCTGCCGTCCGCCGGCACGTTCGCGTACGCGAAGGGCGACGTCGCCACGATCACGATTCCGGGAGCTGCAGGAGGCTATCCGGCCTCGAACATCAGCGTCAAACTCGCAGAGCCCGTCGTTCCGGGTGTCATCGCGGTGCCTGCCCCCGGGGAGCCTTTCTCCGTACGTTGGAACGCCGTATCCGATCCGACCTCGCTCGTGATCATCTCGCTGCGCTACGGCACCGGCGGAGCGGGATCCGCCCTGTCGGAGCAGCTGTACTGCACGGCCACCGACGACGGACTCTTCGAGATACAGGCGTCGTCCTTGTTCAACTTTCAGTCGTCGCCCGTGGCGACCCGCAGCCTCAGCATCACTCGATTCCGCAGTAACCAGTCGTTGATCGATCCGCGTACGCTGATCTTCGTCGGTTCGACGGCCGACAGCGTGATCGCGCTTCGCTAGCAGCATTCCCGTCCACTCCAATCGCGACCGTGATGTCTACCCGAATCGAGAAGGATCCGCTCGGCGAGCTCGCCGTGCCGGCCGACGCACTGTACGGCGTGCAGACTGTGCGCGCTGCGCAAAACTTCCCCATCAGTGGCCTGCGTCCGCTGGAACCATTTGTGATCGCGCAAGTCTGGATCAAGAAGGCTGCGGCCATGACGCACCGCGAAACCGGGCGGCTCGATGCGCAGCGCGCGGATGCGATCGTCAGGGCGGCTGACGAGATCCTGGGTGGGATGCACCGGGACCAGTTCATCGTCGACCCGTATCAGGCAGGGGCCGGCACCTCGCACAACATGAATGTGAACGAGGTGCTCGCGAATCGTGCCAATGAGCTGCTTGGAAGCACGCGCGGGAGTTACGCGCCCGTGCATCCAAACGATCACGTGAACATGGCGCAGAGCACGAACGACACGATCCCCACGAACATCCGACTGGCGGCACTGCGCGAACTGCCAGGGCTCCTGCGCGCCGTGACGGCACTTCGCGACGCACTGGCAGCGAAGGGCGTCGAATTCGACGGCATCGTCAAGGCGGGACGCACGCATCTGCAGGACGCGATGCCGATCCGACTCGGCCAGGAGTTCACGGCGTACGCGGGGTCGCTCGATCGTTGTCGCCGTCGCATCGTCGAAGCGGCTGACTACCTGAACGACCTTGGCATCGGCGGATCGGCGGTCGGCACTGGCGTGACGGTCGAACCGCAGTATCCGGAATTGATGAACCGCAACCTGAAGGCGATTTCCGGCATCGACTCGCTGCGCGTCGGCGCCGATCGCATTCAGCTCATGCAAAGCATGGGCGACCCGGCAGCGTTTTCGGCCTCGTTGCGCGGACTCGCCGTCGATCTCTCCAAAATCGTCAGTGACCTGCGCCTCATGGTGTCCGGGCCGCGAACCGGACTCGACGAGATCACGCTGCCGGCCGTGCAGCCGGGCTCGTCGATCATGCCGGGCAAGATCAACCCGTCGATTCCCGAGATGGTGAATCAGGTCTGCTTTCAGGTCATCGGGTGCGACACCACGGTCGCGATCAGCGCGGAGCACGGGCAGCTCGAGTTGAATGTCATGATGCCGGTGATTGCGCACAACATCCTGCTGTCGATGAGCATCCTCACGAACGCCATGGACACGCTCACGACGAGATGCATCGTCGGCATCGAGGCGAAAGCCGCGATGTGCGAGTACTGGGTCGAGCGGTCTGCGGCACTGGCGACGGCGCTCATGCCGCAGATCGGCTATGCGAAGGCCGCGGAAATCTCCAAGCAGTCGGTGAAGGAGGACGTGCTCATTCGCGCACTGGTGAAGCGGGACGAAGTGATTCCGGCCGACGAGATCGACGCCGTGCTCGACCTCCGGAAGATGACCGAGATCGGCGTGCCGAGCGGAAAGCACGCTGCCGTCGCGGGCGGCTGATTGCCGGCCCCCCGCCGGCTTTCAGCAAATTCCTTCTTGTCGTCGACGGCCGGCAGCCCTAGACTCGAGTCATGCGCATAACGACCTGGGCCGAGTATGGCTTGATCTGTGCCCTGCATCTGGCCCGTCGCACCGGCGATGGGCCGGTGACCGGGCGCGAGATCGCGGCGCAGGAGAAGTTGCCGGGCGACTATGTCGAGCAGATCCTGCTGCGCATGCGGCGCGCCGGCATCGTGAGCAGTACCCGCGGCGCGCGG
>DASQZA010000104.1:0-2282 GCA_035638935.1 Gemmatimonas sp.
AACGTCGTCTCGTTCTGCGCACCGATGCGCGTGGCCTCGGCACGCACCAGCTCATAGAGCCGGCCGATCTTCGCGTCGTCCAGGTCGCGCAGCTCCAGTGTGCACACGACCTTCCCCGGAATGACATTCGGCGCGCCTGGAAAGGCCTGAATGCGTCCAACTGTGCCGACCTGTCGTCCCGGCTGTGCACCGACGATGCGATTCACCGCCTCCACGAATCGCGCCGCCGACAGCATCGCATCTCGACGTCCGTCCATCGGTGTCGTGCCGGCATGGTTGGCGAACCCCTCGATAGTGACTTCCCATTGCCGCAGGCCAACGATGCCTTCGACAATCCCGATGTCCAGCTTCTCCCGGTCGAGATTGCCACCCTGTTCGATGTGCAGTTCGACATACGCGTGCGCCGAGCCTCGCGCTCGGCGCGCCGTGGCAAGTCCGGCCACATCTCCGCCCAACGCGCGAATCCCGTCGGCGATCGACTTGCCGCCTCGCGAAACGGTCGCAAGCTCGGCGTCCGTCACGCGCTCCGCGGTGATGAGGTGACTGCCCCACGTGCCGCCTTCCTCGTTCTGCCACACCACGACCTCGAGCGGGTGCGCCGTCACGAGGTTCTGCTCCTGCAGCGTCTGCGCAACCTCGATCGCGCCAAACACGCCAACCGGTCCGTCGAAGTTGCCGCCCTCCGGCACCGAATCGACATGCGAGCCGAAAATGATCGGCTTGGCGACCGGGTCCTTGCCGGCGCGCGATCCGTAGATGTTGCCGACGGCGTCGAACCGCACCGTGAGCCCCGCCTCTTTCATCCGCGCAACGGTGTACTCGCGCGCGGCGATGTCGGGCGCCGTGTATGCAAGACGAGTCACGCCACCCTGCGGGTTTTTTCCGAACTCACTCAGCGCGGTGAGAGCAGCGTTGAGACGCGCACCATTCACCTTCGGTGCAAGCACCCGCGCTGCATCCGGGGCCGCAGACGGCGCCGCATTCGGCACCGCAGCAGATCCGACCGCGTCACCCAATGAGCCGAGTGCGTCGAGTGGCACGGCGGCCGCTGCAGCCGACGCGCCCAATGCTCGCACGAAGTCGCGACGGATCATGGGACCGGAATCGTCTTGGGGCCGATCTGGTAGCCCTTCGGTGGCTCCGCGCCCAGCAGGTTCTTCACGAAATAGTCCCACCGGCGACGCATCATGTAGAACGAATCCGAGCCGAAACCGTGCGCCTGGTTCGGTAGCATGACGAGATCGAAATCCTTGTTCGCCTTGATGAGCGCATCGACCACCAGCATCGTGTTGTCGGGGGGCACGTTGTCGTCCATGGTGCCGTGCGCAAGCATCAACTTGCCCTTGAGGTTCTTCGCGAGTGACTGATTGGCTTCGGCCGTGTAGTTGTCCGTGCCGTCAGGATTGCGGGTGAGCAGACCGTGATAGCGCTCGCCCCAGTCGTCCTCGTACAGACGATTGTCATGATTGCCCGACTCGGCGATACCCACTTTGAAGAAGTCAGGATACCGGAACATCGCGCCCGCGGTCGCAAACCCGCCGCCCGAATGGCCCCAGATGCCGACGTTGTCGATGTCGATGAACCGATAGCGGGACGCGAGCTCCTTCATGCCAGCCACCTGATCGGGCAGCGTGTTGTCGCCCATGCGGCCGTAGTACGCGTCAGCAAAGGACTTGGAACGCATCGGCGTGCCCATGCCGTCGATCTGCACGACGACGAAGCCCAACTCGGCGAGCGCCTGATGATCGCCGCGGGCAGCATTGAACGAGCGCGAACCGACGCTGCCGGTCTGCGGCCCCGGATAGATGTAGTTGACGATCGGATACTTCTTCGCCGAATCGAGTTTCGTCGGCGTGTACATCAATCCGTACAGGTCCGTCTTGCCATCGCGCGCCTTGACCGTGATGCGCGTGGGTGGCTTCCAGCCTGTTGCCACGAGCTTGGCTACGTCACCCGTCTCCAGTGTCGACACGAGCTTTCCCGTGGCGGCGTCTCGCACGACGACCGTCGGCGGCAGGTCCGGGCGTGACCAGCTATCGACGAAATACTTGCCGGTCGGCGACAGCGTTACCGTGTGATCGCCATCCTCCGGCGTGAGCAGTGCCATGCCCTTGCCATCCATGCCGATGCGATAGAGGTGACGAGAGTACGGATCACGGCCCGCTTCCTTTCCCACACCGACGAACCAGAGCTGACGCGTCTTTTCGTCGATGCGCACGATGGATGCGACGTTGCCGGCACCGGTAGTCACCTGTCGCTTGAGCGCGCCGGTCGTGAGGTCG
>DASQZA010000105.1:0-45716 GCA_035638935.1 Gemmatimonas sp.
TGCCGCTCGACAGCACGGTGCGTATCCGCACCGGCGAGCGGGACAACGACGCACTCACCGCCGTCAACGCCGACGAAATCATGCGCCGCACCCAGCTCGAGACGCCGGTGTTCACCAAGGACGACCTGTGATCGTCGCCGCTCCGGTCGATACCGTCGTCGTGCCAGCAATTTCGGCGGGCGACACGGCATGGGTGCTGGTGAGTGCCGCGCTCGTGACGCTGATGGTGCCAGGTCTCGCGTTCTTCTACGGCGGGTTGGTGCGCAGCAAGAGTGCGCTCAATACGATGCTCATGAGTCTGGGTGCATTGGCCGTCGTCACGGTGCAGTGGGTGTTGTTCGGGTACAGCCTCGCGTTCGGGTCAGGGTCGACGTGGATCGGCAGTTTCGAATGGGCCGGCTTTTCGGGCGTCACGGCCGTGCCCAACAGCACCTATGCACCCGCACTGCCGCACGTCCTGTTCGCCGCGTTTCAGGCGATGTTCGCGGGCATCACCGTTGCGCTGTTCTCGGGGGCGATCGTCGACCGCATGCGATACGGCGCGTATCTCACGTTCGGCGTGCTCTGGACGACGCTGGTGTATGACCCGCTCGCACACTGGGTGTGGGGGGATGGTGGCTGGCTCCGCGCGCTGGGCGCGCTGGACTTCGCGGGTGGAACGGTCGTGCACATCAGCGCTGGCGTCACCGCGATCGTGCTGGCAGTCGTGCTCGGTCCACGCCGCGACTTCAAGCGTGTGCCGACCGTGCCGCACAACGTTCCATTCACGCTGTTGGGTGCGGGGCTGCTCTGGTTCGGTTGGTTCGGCTTCAATGCCGGATCGGCGCTGGCCGCCGATGGCATCGCCGCCAACGCACTGTTCACGACGCACGCGTCGGCGGCCGGGGGGCTGGTGGCGTGGATTGCGCTCGAAACGTGGCGGGGCGGGCGCGCCACGGCAGTCGGCGCCGCGACGGGTGCGATCGTCGGCCTGGTGGCCATTACCCCAGCGGCGGGATTCGTGACGCCGCTCTCCGCGCTCGCGATCGGCGTGCTTGCGGCACCATGCTCCTTCTTCGCGCTGCATTACCGAGCAACGACCCGGCTCGACGACACGCTCGACGTGTTCGCATGTCACGGTGTCGCGGGCATCGCGGGTGCGTTGCTGACCGGCGTCTTTGCCTCGCGCGCGGTGAATCCGAACGGTGCCGATGGCGCGCTGGCGGGAAATTGGTCACTGGTGGGCGTGCAGGCGTTGGCAGTGATCGCGACGATCGTGTTCGTCGCGCTCGCGAGCGGCGGACTGCTGCTGGCGCTGAGGGCCGTCATGCCACTCCGGGTACCGGTGGACTCGGAACTGTCCGGCATCGACGTCTCCGAGCATGGCGAGGAAGCCTATCACGGCAGCGATCTCAGCGACCTCACGGGCCGCCGCACGTCGATCGGTGACGCGGTCATGCTGCCAGCCAGCGAGATGATGGGCGGGTCGATCCCGCGACGCAGTCTCGCGCCCTGAAGTCGCCCTGAAGTCACTCTGAAGTCGCCTTGGACATGCGACACGCCAAACGAAAAAGGGCGCCGTTGTCGGCGCCCTTTTGATGCATTCGGCCATAACCGAGACTACGCCTTGACCGCCTTCCGGTTGCCGCGCATGCGATCCTGCAGCCACGTGATCGGAATCATGAACAGCGGCGAGAGGAACAGGCCTAGCAGAATGTTGATCCAGATGAGGGCCATGTAGTAGGCAGTCATCCCGAGCGAGGCCCACACCGTTCCCATCGTTCCATGCTCTTCCACGCGCTGTCTCCGTTCGCGAAGTTGGTCCCGAGTTCGATGGAAGTGTAGTGACGCCGTCGCGCTGCTGGAAGGCCCGTCGGTCCCGCACTCGTCACCAGGTCCTGTTCCCCTGACATCGCGCACGCCAGTTGCCGCCCCGGACGTGGATGATCCCCTTGGTCCCGCGCAAATCCTGCGCGCGGCGCACGAGGTCGCGCTGTCGCGCGTCGATGGACCGCTGGTCCTCGCCGTGTCCGGGGGCCGGGACAGCATGGCGTTGCTCTTTGCCACCGCTCGCTGGGCGCGGGAGCGCATTGCCGCCGTGGCGGTGTTCGACCACGCCACCGGACAGCATGCGACCGATGCGGCATCGCTGGTGGCCGCGGAAGGACGCCGTCTGGGTCTCACGGTGATTCGCGAACGCGCCCGTCATGCAGGAACGACCGAGGCCGCGTGGCGGGACGCCCGATGGGAGTTCCTGCGCCGCGTCGCCGCGTCGTACCGATCGCGAATCGCGACCGGACACTCCCGTGATGACCAGCTCGAGACCGTGTTCATGCGCGCACTGCGCGGTGCCGGCGCCCGTGGGCTGGCCGCGCTGGCTGCGCCATCTCCCGTCGTCCGCCCGTGGCTCGCCGTCTCGCGTGAAGAGATCGCCCGGTGGGCCGACACCGAGTCGGTACCGTTTGTGGAAGACCCGTCGAACGCCACCGCACGCTTCCTTCGAGGGAGGGTCCGCCATGATCTCCTTCCCGCCTTCGAGCAGGCCGCCCCGGGATTCGCGGAAGAGTTGCTGGGCCTCGCTGACCGCGCCGCGTCGTGGCGTCGCGACGTCGAGCTCCTGATCGATGGAATGCACCCACAGCGTGCAGCGTCCGGTGCCCTCCGTGTCCCGGTTGGGCCGCTCGTGGCAACGACGAATGACGGGCGCGCCGTGCTCTGGCAGGCACTCTTCGCGCGGCTCGGTATCGCACTCGACGCGAGAGGAACACGCGAGCTCGTCCGGTTTACGAGTAGCGAGCGCCGCGGTGCCATGGTCACGTTGGCCAAGGGCGCCGTGGCGCTTCGCGTAGCTGATGAAGCAGGTGACACTTTCGAGTTGCGTCGCCCATTGGGCATCGAGCGTCGCACGATCGATTGGAGCGGTCACGGGTCGGCGTTACCGGTCCGGCTGGGCAGCTGGCGATTCAAGCGGCTGGTCAGCGGTGTCGCGGAACAGTCGACGAACGTCTGGGAAGTCGGGCTGCCTGCAGACTCACCGGTACAAGTCCGCCGGTGGCAGGCCGGAGATCGCATCCGTACCCGAGATGCGCGTACGGGACGTCGCGTGACTCGCTATTTTGCAGAAGCGAAGGTACCTGCACTTGACCGGGGAGGGTGGCCGGTCGTCCTCGTCGATGGCGAGGTGGTCTGGGTTCCTGGAGTCTGCCGCAGTATCGCGGTTCCGCACCGGCCCGGACGGCCGGACTTGATCTGGTACCGGTGTGAGCGCGAGCACTACGAAAGCTGGTGAAGACCCGCGACTGAATGGGCGCGCCGTCAAGCGTGTGGTGTACGACCAGGAAACGATTCAGGCGCGTGTGCGGGAGCTGGGCGCCGAGATCACGGCGGCGTATCAGGATGGGGACCTGCTGGTGCTGGGATTGCTGAAAGGCAGCTTCATCTTTCTGAGCGATCTTGTCCGGTGCGTCGAACGTCCGTTGCAGGTGGATTTTCTGGTTGCGTCATCCTACGGCGACGCGATGGAATCGAGCGGGGTCGTGCGATTGCTGTACGATCCTGAAACAGAACTGGAGGGGAAGCACATTCTCCTTGTTGAGGACATCGTGGATTCGGGGCGGACTCTCAACCGTCTCATCGAACTGCTCGGTGAACGCAAGCCGAAGTCGCTCGAGATCTGCGCGTTGCTGCACAAGCACATCGCTGTTGAGCTTTCTCATCCCACGCGGTTCGTCGGCTTTGACGCCCCGCACGAATTCCTGGTCGGTTACGGTCTGGATCATGCCGAGAACTTTCGGCATCTGCCGTATGTCGCCAGCCTGCAGTAGGAGTAGGGCGAGACACACATGCCAGCACCCATGACACCAACTCCGAAGAAGCCGTTCAACTGGGGCCGCTTCTCAAAGACGCTGTCGTTCTGGATCCTCGTGATCCTGATCCCGGTGGCGTTCCTGTCGATCAACGGCGGCAAGGAATCGAACTCGCCGGAGATCAACTATACCGCCTACCGCGCAGCGCTCGAGGCCGGCAACATCGCGTCGGTCACGTTCCAGCCGGACAAGGTGATGCTTGGCAAGTTCCGCCAGCAGCAGCGTGTTGGGACGCGGAGCGTCAGCAACTTCACGGTTCGGCTCGTGACCGGTTCCGAGGCGGATGAGTGGAGCCGTCTTCACGAGCGCGGCGTGACGGTCAATGCGCAGGAAGCGCGCTTCAGTGGCGTGAGCTTCCTCGTCACGATCCTGCCGTACGTGCTGCTCATCGGCTTCTGGATCTTCCTGTTCCGCCAGATGCAGGCGGGCGGCAACAAGGCGTTCTCGTTCGGAAAGAGCAAGGCGAAGCTGCTGAGCGGCGACACGCCCAAGATCACCTTCGCCGACGTGGCCGGTGCCGACGAGGCCAAGGTCGAGCTCCAGGAGATCATCGAGTTCCTGAAGGACCCGCAGAAATTCACCAAGCTCGGTGGCCGTCTGCCGAAGGGTGCGCTGCTGGTGGGGCCGCCGGGAACCGGCAAGACGCTGTTGGCCAAGGCTGTCGCGGGTGAAGCCGGTCGTCCGTTCTTCAGCATGTCGGGCTCCGATTTCGTCGAGATGTTCGTCGGCGTCGGCGCATCCCGTGTGCGCGACCTGTTCGAGCAGGGCAAGGCGCACGCGCCGTGCATCATCTTCATCGACGAGATCGACGCCGTCGGCCGTCATCGCGGCGCCGGCCTCGGTGGTGGGCACGACGAACGTGAGCAGACGCTCAACCAGTTGCTGGTCGAGATGGACGGCTTCGAGTCCAACGACGGCGTGATTCTGATCGCCGCCACGAACCGCCCCGACGTGCTCGACCCCGCGCTGCTGCGCCCGGGCCGCTTCGACCGGCAGATCGTGGTCGATGCGCCCGACCTTCGCGGCCGTGAAGGCATCCTCAAGGTGCATTTGCGTAACAAGCCGCAGGCGGATGACGTGAGCGTGCACTCGCTCGCGCGTGGTACGCCGGGCATGGCGGGCGCGGATCTGGCGAATCTCGTCAACGAAGGCGCGTTGCTCGCGGCACGCAAAGGGCACGACAAGATCTACATGAGCGATCTCGAGGAAGCGAAGGATCGCGTCATGCTGGGTGCCGAGCGCAAGTCGCTGGTGATGAAGGACGAGGAGCGCCGTCTGACGGCATTCCACGAGGCTGGTCACGCCGTCTGTGCGATGATGGTCAAGGGCAACGATCCGTTGCACAAGGTCACGATCGTGCCGCGCGGTCGCGCCCTCGGCATCGCCTTCACGCTGCCAGAAGACGATCGCGTGTCCGTCACGCGCGAGCAGCTCGAAGCGAAGCTGGTGATGGCGTACGGCGGCCGTGCCGCTGAAGAAATCGTCTTCGGCCGCCTTCGCGTGACGACGGGTGCAGCGAGCGATATCCAGCAGGCAACGAACATCGCGCGCCGCTACGTCACACAGTGGGGCCTGTCCGAGTCGATCGGTCCGATTCTCGTGGGCGACAACGAACAGGAGCTGTTCCTCGGTCGCGAGATCCAGTCGCGCCGTGAGGTCTCCGAACAGACTGCGCAGCTCGTCGATGCCGAGGTGAAGCGCGTTGTCACCGAAGCGCATGGGCGTGCGGTGCAGGTGCTGACGGAGCACCGTGCGCTGTTGGACATCGTGGCGACACAGCTGCTCGAGCGCGAAACACTGACGCGCGACGACATCCTCCTGCTCAAGGATGGCAAGTCGTTGCCGCCACGTGCGGCGCCCGATGGCCCACCGGCGCCACCGATGGTACCCGCACCGGCTCCGGTGATGGCGCCACGCGTTGTGCCGCCGTTGCTGGGTGGCCCGGAGATCGCTCCGGCGTAGGCGTTGCTCCAGCGATAGATTTGCGCGAACTGCAAGCGGGTCCGGATGCTCTCCGGACCCGCTTTCGCATCCCGCACCGCAACCAGAACGCACATCGCTCCTTGAACGACCTCACGCTCGCCACGACCCTGCAGTTCGACTGGCGCGATGCCCTCGAGATCCTCCTCGTGGCCGCCGTGTTCTATCGTGTGCTGCTGCTGGTGCAGGGTACGCGCGTGCTCCAGATGCTCGGTGGCGTGGTTGCACTGGTGCTGGCGTACGTGATCGCGTGGTTTCTCGAGCTGACGATGCTGACGTACCTGCTCGGCCTCGTGTTCTCTTATGGCGTATTTGCGCTGCTGATCATCTTCCAGCCCGAGTTGCGCGCTGCGCTGGTGCAACTGGGCACGTCCCCGGTCACCCGATTCTTCGGACGCATCGATGACGGCCCAATCGAGGACGAGATCGCCGACGCGGTCGAACGCCTTTCACGTTCAGGCATCGGCGCGATCATCGCCATCGAACGCGATGTGCCGCTCGGCGAATACATCGAGAGTGGGTCAGCCATGGAAGCGAAGCTGAGCGCCGACCTGCTGACGACCATCTTCACGCCGTACTCGCCGCTGCACGACGGAGCCGTGATCGTGCGCGGGCAGACCATCATTGGTGCCGGTTGCATCCTCCCACTGTCGCAGGCGGTGTTGGCAGACCGGTCCTTCGGTACGCGACACCGTGCCGCGGTCGGGCTGAGCGAGGAAAGTGATGCCATCGTGATCGTGGTGTCGGAAGAGACATCGTCGGTCAGCGTGGCGCAGGATGGTGCGCTGCAGCAGAAGCTCAGCATGGTGCAGTTGCGTAACCTGCTGGCGGGACGGTTACCTCGACACACGGCGGAATACGCGGTATGAGACGAACGCGGTCGCGCACGCTGTCGCTCACACCGTCGCTCATGGCGGGAGTCGTGACGACAGTCGTGCTGGTCGCGCTGTACCTGTCGACGGCCGCACCGGATCTGACGTTCTGGGATGCGGCGGAGTTCGTGACCGCCGCGCAGTCGCTCGGCATCCCGCATCCGCCCGGCACGCCGTTGTGGACACTGCTGGCCAACGTCAGTGCGCGGCTGTTTTCCGAGGCTGGTCCGGTCCGCTCGGTGACGATACTCTCGGTGATCGCGAGCGGGCTCGCCGGCGGCATCGGCGCGTCGGTGATGGCTCGCTGGATCGGCGCCGGGGCCGCAGTCGCGGCAGCGGTATCGGCGGGTGCGATGATGTCCGTCTGGAGCAACGCCACCGAGACGGAAGTGTACGCGGTGGCACTGCTGCTCTCCGTGTGCATGCTCGCCATCGGAGAGCGTGCCGGTCGCGCGGAGACGAGCGACGATGCGCGTCGCCGCGCTCGTGCGTTGCTCGTGTTTCTCGCGGGGCTTGCCGTGCCCCTGCATCTCAGTGCACTCGTCGCGCTGCCGGCGGCGATCGCGTTCGCCTGGCGTGGGCCGCGACCGACGGTTCGCGAGGTGGCGCTCTGGGGAATGCTTGCGTTGCTCGCCCTTTCCGCGGTCGCGGTGCTGCCCCTGCGCGCAATGCACGATCCCGCGCTCAACGCTGGCAATCCTGAGACGATGCGCGCACTGATCGCGGTGCTGCGCCGCGAGCAGTTCGCGGTGTCCGGTTTGTGGCCCCGTACCGCGCCGCTCTGGCTCCAGCTCGGGAACGTGTTCCAGTACGCCGACTGGCAAGTCGCGTTCGGCCTCCATCCCCATCCAACCCCGTCGTTCGTGCGCACGCCGCTCTCGATCCTGTGGACGGTGCTCGGCGTTCTCGGCCTACGCGACCTGTGGCATCGGGACGCGCGCGTCGGTCGCGCCATGCTGCTGTTGCTCGCAAGTGGAACGCTCGGAGTGGCGATCTGGCTCAACATGCGGGCCGGTCCGTCGTACGGGGTCGGGGTGCTGCCACCTGGCGCGTCGCATGAAGCCCGCGAACGTGACTACTTCTTCGTGCTCGGCTTCTGGGCGTGGGGCGTGCTCGCTGTCGCCGGCATTGCGGCGTTCGCCCGCACGTTGTCGGCGCGGTTGTCGAATGCACGTGTGCGGAGCCTCGTCGCTGCTGCGGCGCTCGTGCTGGCCGCGCTGCCCGTGGCGGCGAACGCACGTGCGATGCACCGCGGTCAGCAACCGCTCGCGACGTTGCCGCGCACATACGCGCGGCTGTTGCTCGATGCGGTGCCGCAGCGCGGGGTGCTGTTCACGGCGGGCGACAACGATTCGTTTCCGCTGTGGTATCTCCAGCAGGTGGAATCGTACCGGAACGACGTGACCGTCGTGACCGTGCCCCTCCTGCCGGCTCCGTGGTTTCGCGCGCAGCTTGCCGAGCGCGATCGCCTCCTGTTGCCGGCTGCGGCCGAGGCCTGGCCCGGACTCGATGCCGTGCTCCGCTCGATCGTCATCCAATCGGCCCGGGCGAACCGGCCTTATCGCGTCAGTGCATTGCTGGCAGCGCGCGATCGGAACAGGATCGACCCGTCCAGCGGGTGGGCCCTGGAGGGCATCGTCTACGCGCCATCCGCCTCGGTCCCGCGCGGCACGGTCGCACTGGACCTCATGGTGCTGATGGACGCGCGGGAGCGAGTCCCGCCCTCGGTGTTCGAGCCGCTCCTCCCGGGCATCGACGGCGCAGGCGAGCAGATTCAGGGTTTGCTGCGGTGCACGCGCCTGACGTCAGCGGCCGACTCATTACTTGTGTCGATGTGCCAAGGCGCCTAACCTTATGTGCTATGCCAATTTCGGACCACTTTGCGGGTGCGGTGGCCGACCGGGTCGCCGAGGCTCGTGAGCGGATCCGTGCGGCGCAGGAACGCGGGGGCCATTCGGGCTCGGTCACGCTGATCGCGGTGACCAAGACGCACTGCGCGGACGCGGTGGAAGCGGTATACCGCGCGGGAGTCGAGGACGTCGGCGAAAATCGCGTGGGGGAAGCCGAGGAGAAGATGGCTGCAACCGCGGTGCCGGTTCGGTGGCATCTCATCGGTCACGTCCAGCGAAACAAGGCCCGATCGGCGGTGCAGTTCGCAATGGTGCATGGCGTCGACAGCGAACGCCTCGCGACCGCGCTGGACGCAGCGGCTGCAGCGGCGGGTACTGTGCAGGATTGCCTGCTGCAAGTGAACGTGAGTGGCGAGGCCTCGAAGAGCGGTATCTCGCCCGCCGAGGTGTCGGCGCTCGCTGAACGGCTTCATGGGTTGCGTCACCTGCGCTTCGTCGGGGCAATGACGATGGCACCCTTTGAAGCCGAGGAAGCGGTGCTTCGCCGGGTGTTTGCCGGAACCCGGGATGCCCGCGACGTGCTGGCCAACGCGGGTCACCCGGCCACGCATCTCAGCATGGGTATGTCTGGCGACTTCGAAATCGCCGTCGAGGAAGGCGCGACGTTGGTGCGTCTAGGTACAGTGCTGTTCGGCAGCCGAACATAACCCGCTTCCCACCCCTCGCATGACGGACGACGCCTTTCACCTGACAGCGCTCGATGCGCGGCGCTACGACTTCGGCAACGCGTTGCGTGGCTACGACCGCACGCGTGTCGACCAGTTTCGCGACCAGGTCGCGGAGGAGCTGGAACGGTTGTCGCGAGCGAATCAGGAGCTCGATCACAAGGCGCGCAGTTTTCACGAGCAGCTGAAGGCGTTCCGTGAACGCGACAAGGCGATGAACGAGGCCCTCGTCAGCGCACAGCAGTTGCGCGGGGAAATTCGCCAGCAGGCGGAGCGGGAAGCTCAGCTGATCGTGCGCGAGGCTGGTGCCGAAGCGGAGCGTCAGCTGCAGCAGGTGCAAAATGAGGTGCGCCGTGCCGAGGATGAACTGCAGGCACTCTGGCGCGCGCGTCGCAACTTCCTGACGGGGCTCCGCCATAGCCTGGAACGGCAACTCGGTGAATTGAACGCGGCAGAATCCGAACCCATGCCGTCGTTCGGTGGGTTGCGCGAGTCTGCGTCATCGTCCCAGATGCACTCGCGAGCCAATGCGCCCGCTGGCTCGGCTATCGACGACGAGATGCCGGAGCTTCGCGAGTTGCGCGAGCTTCCGCCTCGCGCTGCGTCGCCAACGCCTTCGTGGCTCGACATCGTTGACGAGAAATAGCGCCAGACCTCGATGAAGACACCAGACACATTTCCGCAGCTGCAGAACACGCAGGAGCACAAGGCGGTCGCGCTTGGGAACCCCGCGCTCGGTCTGCACGCGCGCGAGCGTGTGGAGGCGTGTGCACAGGCGGTACGCAAGCGCTTCGCACGCAAGGTCGACGTGGCCATCATCCTTGGCACGGGGCTGGGTGGCCTCGCCGACGAGATGAACGTGGAGGCGATCATCGAGTATCGCGATCTGCCGAATTTTCCGTTGTCGACCGTGGAGTCGCACAGTGGTCGCCTGCTCTGTGGCACGTTTGCCGGGCTCACCGTGATCGCGATGCAGGGGCGCTTTCACCGCTACGAGGGTTACTCGCTGCAGCAGGTCACGTTTCCGGTGCGTGTGCTGCGTGCACTTGGCGCGGGAACGTTGGTCGTGAGCAACGCGTGCGGCGGCATGCACCCGCTATGGGCACCCGGAGAGCTCATGCTGATCTCCGATCATCTCAATCTGCTTGGCGACAATCCGCTCATCGGCCCGAACGACGACGCCCTCGGTCCACGCTTCCCGGACATGTCGGAACCGTACGACGCCGAGCTTCGGACCATCGCTCGCGCGGTGGCGACCGCCGGAGGCATCACGTTGCGTGAGGGAGTGTACGCCGCAGTGCAGGGGCCGAATCTCGAGACGCGCGCGGAGTACCGATTCCTGCGCACGATCGGTGCAGACGTCGTCGGCATGAGCACGGTGCCGGAAGTCATCGTCGCGCGACATGGCGGCATGCGCGTCCTCGGCCTGTCGATCATCACCGACCAGTGCCTGCCCGATGCGCTGCAGCCAGCGAGTGTCGAGCAGATCATCGCGGTTGCCCGTGCATCGGAGCCGCGATTGTCTGCGGTCGTACGTGGCGTCCTCGAACGAATGACGCCCGCATGAGCGAGACGATGCAGCAGTTCACGACGCTTCCCGAAACAGGCGCCGATGCGTTCGAGCAGGAGATGCTCGCGCTATGGGACTCAGAGAAGCTCTTCGAGGCCGTGCAGGAGGCACGCGCGAGCGGCGCGCCCTTCGTGTTCTTCGAGGGTCCGCCCACCGCGAACGGACGGCCAGGTATCCATCACATCTTTGCGCGTACGGTGAAGGATCTCTTCTGCCGTCACCGCACGATGCATGGGCACTTCGTGCCGAGAAAGGCCGGGTGGGATACGCACGGCCTGCCTGTCGAGATCGAAGTCGAGAAGGAACTGCAGCGCGAGGCCGCTGCACGTCCTGGTGCTGAGGCGGGTGCCAACGTGCCCTCCGGCAAGCAGCTCATCGAGCAGACCGGGGTCGCCGAGTTCAACCGTCGGTGCCGCGAGAGCGTCTTCCGCTACCGCAGCGAATGGGAGAAGGTGTCGGCACGCATCGCGTACTGGCTCGACTACTCCGACCCCTATGTCACGTATTCCAACAACTACGTGGAGAGCGTGTGGTGGGCGCTGCGGACGCTGCACGACAAGGGGCTGCTCTTCCGCGGGCACAAGATCCTGCCATACTGCTCGCGCTGCGGCACGGCGCTATCGAGCCATGAGGTCGCGCAAGGCTATCAGGATGTCGACGACCCGAGCGTGTACGTCGCACTCGACCTGCTCGACAAGCACGGCCATGCCACGCCTGGGATCCGACGGCGCATCCTGGTGTGGACGACCACACCGTGGACACTCGTGTCCAACACGGCGCTCGCGGTACATCCGGAACTCGGGTACGTGGAGTTGCGCAAGAAGACGGGCGCCGACTTCACGCTGGTGCTTGCGGAGGCACGCGCCGCCGCGGTCCTCGGAGCGGACTACACCGATCGATGGGACACGGTCGAAACGTACCGGGGAGCGGAACTCGCGGGCATGCGCTACACGCGGCCGCTCGACTGGGTCGCGTACCCGGAAGAGGGACAGCACGAAATCATCGTCGCCGAGGATTTCGTTTCTGCCGACGATGGCAGTGGGGTCGTGCACATGGCGCCTGCGTTCGGTGCCGACGACTATGCCGCGGGCCAGCGACACGGACTCGCCTTCGTGCAGCCGGTGACGGCACGCGGTGAATTTGCCGCCGACGTGCCGGAAGTAGCCGGGGTGTTCGTCAAGCAGGCCGATGCGCGCATCATCGAAGTGCTTCGTGAGCGCGATGTGCTCTGGAAGGCGACCACGTTCACGCACTCGTACCCGCACTGCTGGCGCTGCGGTACACCGTTGCTGTATTACGCTCGCGGCTCGTGGTTCGTGCGCACGACCGAGGTCAAGGACGATCTCATCGCGCGGAATGCAGGCGTGAACTGGAACCCGTCGGAAGTCGGCTCTGGCCGGTTCGGCGAGTGGCTCGTCAACAATGTCGACTGGGCCATCTCGCGCGACCGCTATTGGGGTACGCCGTTGCCGGTCTGGATCAACGACGCCGACCCCACCGAAGTCGACGTGCTGGGAAGCTTTGCCGAACTTGCCGAGCGCACAGGGCAGTCGCTTGACGATGACTTCGATCCGCACAAACCCGGCATCGACAGCTTCACCTGGCCGTCGCCAACGGGCGTCGGCACCATGCGACGCGTCCCTGAAGTGATCGACACCTGGTTCGATTCCGGGTCGATGCCGTTCGCGCAGTGGCACTATCCGTTCGAGAACCGCGAGACCGTGGCGGCGCAGTACCCGGCCGACTTCATCGCAGAAGGCGTCGACCAGACGCGAGGCTGGTTTTATTCGCTGCTCGCGATCGCAACCGGGCTCGGCGACGCGCTTCCGAACAATGCGGCCGGGACGGCGGCGCCGTATCGCAGCGTGGTGGTGAATGACCTCGTGCTCGACGCGCAGGGCCAGAAGATGTCCAAGAGCAAGGGCAACGTCGTCAACCCGTGGGAGGTGCTGGAACGCCACGGGGCCGACGCTGCGCGCCTTTTCCTCGTGCACTCGAGCCAGGTGTGGGTGCCCCGCCGCTTCGACGAGGCCGCAATCCGCGAAACCGCAGGTCGGTTCCTGCTCACCTTTCGCAACGTGTACAACGGCATCTTCGCGCAGTACGCGAACTTCGGGTGGAGCCCGAGTGCATTGGATCCGGACGTTGCCGATCGCCCCGCACTCGATCGCTGGGTGCTGTCGCGACTGGCGAACGTCGAGCGCGAGGTCGATGCGCTGCTGGTGCAATACGACGCAACGATGGCAGCGCGCCGCATCATGCAATTCGTCGATGAGGACGTGTCCAAGTGGTACGTGCGGCTCTCGCGCGCGCGATTCTATGAAGTCGACGGCGCGGACAACCGGGCGGCGTTTGCCACGCTGCACGAAACGCTTGCCGTTGTGTGCCGGCTTCTCGCGCCGTTTGCGCCGTTCATCACCGACGCCGTGCACCGGTCGCTGACGGGAACGTCCGTACACCTGGCGTCGTATACCCGTGCAGGTTCGGCGTCACACATCGACGCCGCGCTCGAGGCCGCGATGGACGACATCCGGAAGCTCGCGACGCTGGCGCATGCGGCTCGGCAGGCAGCAGACGTTGCCGTGCGCCAGCCGCTCCCGTTGCTGCAGTGCGTCGTGCCGGGATCGGGCGAAATCACCGCAGGATTGGGTGGGTTGCTGGCGGCAGAGTTGAACGTCAAGCAGGTCGAGTTCGTGACTTCGACGGACGGGCTGGTGTCGCTCGAGGCGAAGGCGAACTTTCGCACGCTTGGCAAGAAGTTCGGGAAGGAAACGCCGCTGGTGGCAGAAGCCGTGAACGCGCTCGGGGCAGACGCGCTGCGGCCGCTCGCAGCCGGGCAGCCGATCACCATCGTGGTGGGCGGTGTCGATCGTGTGATCGACTCGGCCGACGTCACGATCGTTCGCCGTGCTTCGGGAGCGGCGGTGGTGCAGGAGGATGCGGGATATGGGGTTGCGCTCGATCCGACCGTCACGCCGGAGCTGCGGGCGGAAGGGCTGGGACGCGAGGTCATCAGCCGGGTGCAGCGTTTGCGTAAGGAAGCTCGGCTGGATGTGAGTGATCGCATCGTGCTGCAGGTTGCAGGGGACGACGAGATCGAGGAGGCCGTGCGGACCCATGGGAGCCGCATCGCGGAGGAGACACTTGCCGTTCGGTTGTTGATCGGGGAACAGGCGGATTCGCCGGACCGTGCTTTGGAAGACGGCGCCACGTGGACCGCGACCCAGACCGTGGACGTCGAAGGACGTTCGGTACGACTCGCGCTCAGAAAGGACGGAATGTGATGACGGAAGCCAACGCGGCGAAGAAGCCCAAGCCGAAGCCGATGCCGAAGAAGCAGCTCGTGCATTTCGAGAAGCGGTTGCTCGAAGAGCGTCGCCGGGTGCTGAAGGAGCTTGGCCACCACGGCGAGGCTTTCGGGCCCAACAGCCAGGAAGCGGACGGGGATACGAGCGCGTACTCGTTCCACATGGCCGATCAGGGCACCGATGCCATGGAGCGCGAGAAGGCCTTCCTCTTCGTGTCACAGGAAGGGCGTTTTCTCTGGCACATCGATCAGGCACTGCGGCGCCTCTACAAGTCGCCGGAGACCTTCGGCAAGTGTCACAACTGTGGCGAAGACATCGCGTACGACCGCCTCGACGCGCTGCCACACGCGCGCTTCTGCATTTCGTGCAAGCAGCGTGAAGAAGGGGCGAAGAAATCCTAACGTGAGAAACCCGTGAAGGTCTTTGTCACCTGGCCACTGCTGCTGTTCGTCGTTCTGCTCGACGTCGTCACGAAGCGTCTGGCGGAGTCGATGCTGCCCGGGGTCGGCCTCGCCCGTCCATTCATCGGCGACACGGTGCGATTCGCGCTCGTGTACAACCCGGGCGCGGCGTTCGGGTTGTACCTGGGCAGCTACTCGCGGTGGATCTTCATGGTGCTGACGGCCGGGGCCCTCATCATCCTGTGGCGTTTGTATCGTCAGACCTTGCAGGGCGACCTGACGCGGGCGGTTGCCATCGCCCTGGTCGCAGCCGGCGCAATCGGCAATCTGATCGATCGCCTGCGCAATGAACTTGGCGTCGTGGACTTCATCGACGTCGGCTTCGGCGATCATCGGTGGCCCACCTTCAACATCGCCGACATGGCCGTGAGTGGCGGTGCATTCCTGCTGGCGTACGTGCTCTGGAACGAAGAGCGAGCCATGACGGCCGACGGTGCGCCACTGGACGCCACGGCTGACAAACGGACCGACGCGAGAGAGGTCTCGTGAGCTCGTCCTTGGATTCGACACAATCGCGCGCTCACAAGGGCGCTCCCACGGATGGCTCCCTGGTCCTGCCTCCACCCGCGTCGCGTACAGCGCGCTTCTGGATCATCGTCGCGGTCGTGACCGCGCTCGACGCGTTCACGAAGGCGCTCGCCGTGGAGCACCTCGTGTTGCGTCATGTGCCGCATCCGGTGCTGGGTGACTTCCTGCGGTTCACGCTCGCGTACAACCCGGGCGCGGCGTTCGGCATGTATCTGGGCCCGGCATCGCGCTGGATCTTCGCGACACTGAGCGTCATCATCGTGGTGACCATCCTGCGCGTCACGGCCGACCTCACGCGAATCTCGCGGCTGGCGGCGGTCGGGGTACCCGTCGTGATCGGTGGCGCCATAGGCAATCTTCTCGACCGGATACGGTTTCGTGACGGCGTGGTAGATTTCATCGACATCGGCGTTGGCGACGTGCGCTTCTGGACGTTCAACATTGCGGATACTGCGGTGACGGTCGGTGCCGTGTGTCTCGTGCTCGCGCTGTGGAAACATGATCAGGCACTTTCGTGACAGATACGCAGTACGCCTTCGTCGTCGAGACGGACGCCGGTGATCGCCTCGACCTCATCGTCTCGCGCCGCCTCGAACTATCCCGGACACAAGCCGCGACACTGATCGCCAACGGTAACGTGCTGGTGAACGACAGCGCCGAACGGGCGTCGTATCGCGGCGAAGCGGGAGATCGCGTCGCCGTGTCGGTGCCGCCGCCTCCAGGCCGCGACATCGTGGGTGAGTCCATCCCGCTGGATATCATTTTCGAGGATGAATCGCTCCTCGTGATCGACAAGGCCGCAGGCATGGTGGTGCATCCCGCGCCCGGCAACTGGACGGGAACCCTCGTCAATGCACTGCTCGGACGCGGTGAGCCGCTTGCCGAAGGAGGCGGTGCCGATCGCGCAGGGTTGGTGCACCGCCTCGACAAGGATACGTCGGGACTGCTCGTGGTGGCCAAGACCGATGCGGTGCATCGCGCACTCAGCCTCGCGCTCGCGGAGCGCCGCGTGACGCGTCGCTACGCCGCGTTGAGCTGGGGACACCTTTCTTCCGACACCATTCGTGTCGAGAAATCGGTCGGGCGCGATCCGAACGATCGCACGAAGATGGCGATCGTGGCCGCCGGTAAGACGGCGCGCACCGATTTCGTGCGGCTCGCGCGCTTCGACTCCTGCGACTTGCTGCGCGCACACCTGCACAGCGGGCGCACCCATCAGATCCGCATCCACCTTGCATCGGTGGGCCATCCGGTCGTTGGTGACGATACTTACGGGGGAGGGGGCGCACGCCGTTTGGCGTCGTTGCCACCCAAACGGCATTTCCTGCATGCGGCATGGCTTCGTTTCCGACACCCGGTGTCGGGCGTCGCCATGGACCTGCGGTCGCCGTTGCCCGCCGATCTCCGTCGGTCGATCGCTGCCATGAGCGAGATGCCGGAGTTGGCATCCCGTGAGGATCCGCTCGATGTCTTCGGTTTCTATCGCTCCGACGAGACCAGTTCCGACACGTCCGCAGCCGGTTCGGCCGGCTGACGCTCCCGCGCACGACGACGGTGATGACACCCGTCCTCGCGCGCTCGTCGTCGAAGTCGCCGGCGCGGTGTATGGCCTGATGGTCTCGCAGACTCGCGAGGTCGTGCGAGCCTTGCAGGTGACGCGGGTGCCGGGCGCCCCGTCCGAGACGCTCGGCATCGTCAACGTACGTGGCGTTGTCGTCACAGTGCTGGATCTCGCCGTCATGCTGCACCAATCACGTGCCGTGGCAGGCGCGTCGGTCGTCCTCATCGAGAACGGCACACGGCTGGTGGGATTCGCCGTGGATGCGGTGCGCGACGTTCGCGCCCTGGAGGTCGACGCACACGGCGTCCCGACCGGGCACGACATCACGCTCCTTGATGCGGCCGCGCTCTGCGCGCGGTATCTGATCTCTGGCGAGGAGATGGGACGGTGAGCCGTACAGTACTGGTGTGCGACGATGCGCTCTTCATGCGCACGATGGTCGGCGACATCCTGCAGCAGGCAGGTTTCGAGGTGGTCGGCGAAGCCGAGACGGGCGTGCAGGCCGTGGAGAAGTACAAGCACCTGCGTCCCGACCTGGTCACGATGGATATCGTGATGCCGGATATGGGTGGCATCGATGCCGTACGCGAGATCACCCGACACGATCCGGCCGCCCGCATCCTCATGTGCAGCGCCATGGGTCAGCAGGCGCTCGTGGTGGAAGCCATTCAGGCCGGTGCGAAGGACTTCGTGGTGAAGCCGTTCCAGCCGAGCCGTGTGCTCGAGGCAGTCAACCGGGTGCTGACCGCGGCGTAATCGCCGAACCCGCTTCAGCCAGCCCGAGCGTCACGCACCGATTCATGTCGCACGCTCCCACCGACGCGTCTCGCTACGCGGACCTCTTCCGCGTGGAGGCGCGCGATCACCTCGCGGAACTCGATACCGCGTTGCTCGCGCTCGAGCAGGTCGCGCGTGACGACGCCGATGGCGACACCGATCGCGACGCCGTCCGCGACGAGCGTCGCAGCGCGGAACGTGACCGTCACGTGGCAACGGTGTTTCGAGCCGTGCATACGCTCAAGGGTATGGCAGGGGCGATGGGCTATCGTGCCGTGGAGCGGATCTCGCACGCGCTCGAATCGCTGCTCGACCGGGCTCGCGCCGGATCCATCACGCTCGAGGCGTACGAAGTTGCGCTGCTGTTCGACGCGACCGATGCGCTGTCCGCAGCGGTCAGCGATTCTGCGGACGGCATCGACGATCCCGAGCGCGAAGAGTTCAGTACGATCTTGCGCCGGCTCGGCAGCGTCACCTCGCGGCCACACACGGACGACGTGTTCGCTTCGGTCGTCGCGGTCGACATTCCCACAGACGCACGGCAAGCACGGACGGTGTCGATCGCGCTCACCGCCGATTGTCCGCTCAAGGGCGTGCGCGCGATGCTTGTCTCGTCGCGACTCCGGGCACTCGGTGACGTCGGCGTGACGACGCCGCCGCAGGCACGCTGGAACGACGATGACTTCGACGGTGCGTTCACGTTGAGCTTTCGTGGGAGCGCAACGGCGGACGAGATCGCGGCCGCTGCACGCGCTGCAGGGGAGGTGGCTCGGGTGGATGTTCTCGCGCCCGATGCCCACGACGATCGGGCCCCGAAGCGCGGCGGTCTTCCTGGTGACGAGCGGGCCGGGGCAAGCGGTGAGCGGCGCGTCGCGGGCGATGCGACGCGACATGTACGTATCGACCTGCGACGGCTCGATATGCTGGTCGATCTCACCGGCGAGCTCGTGATCACGCGCGACCGGCTCCTCAGGGAAGCCGACCGGGCGGTGGAGCGAGGTGCCGACCGTGCGCTCGCCCGCGCCGTACAGGACGCGGCGCGTATCGTGACTGCCCTGCAGCACGAAGTGTTGCACGCGCGCATGGTGCCGGTAGGGCAGGTCTTCGATCGCTTTCCACGCGTCGTGCGCGATCTTGCACGTGACCTGGGCAAGGATGTGCAGTTCGTGACGGAAGGGCGCGATATCGAACTCGATCGCTCGTTGCTCGATGCGATCGGCGACCCGATCCTTCATCTGCTTCGCAATGCGCTCGATCATGGCCTCGAGACGCGCGACGTGCGTCGACTGGCCGGAAAGCCCGCTGCCGGCCGACTCGTGCTGCGAGCGGCTCGTGATCGGGCATCGGTGGTGCTGCAGGTGGAGGACGACGGACGCGGAATCGACCGCAAGGCGGTGCTGCAGCGCGCTCGCGAGAAGGGGTTGCTCGGCGCGAACCAAACCGAAGGAGGCGCGACCGTCGACGACGATCGATTGTTGCAGGTGCTCGCGCACTCCGGGCTTTCAACGGCGCGCGCGGTGACCGCCGTATCGGGTCGCGGTGTGGGAGTGGACGTGGTGGCCACCCGCGTCCGCGCGCTCGGCGGCCTGCTGTCCCTGGAGACGATCGAAGGCCATGGTACAGTCTTCACCATGCGACTCCCTGCGACGCTCGCCATCACGAAGGCATTGCTCGTCGAGATCGGCGGGGACACGTATGCCATTCCGGCCACGCACGTGGTGGAGGCCATCGAGTTCGACCCGGCGGCATTGCTCGAAGAGAGCGGGCGGGAGCTGCTCGCGGTTCGCGGCGCTCGGATTCCGGTGCTGCGGCTTCGCCAGCACTTTGGCTACCCTGGCGGGGCAGGCGAGGGGTACGTCGCTGTCGTCGACGTATGCGGGCGACGGACGGCCCTCGTGGTCGACGCGATGATCGCTCAACAGGACGTCGTGGTGAAGCCATTCGATGCCGCCCGCGGGGGGGCGCCGTGGTTCAGCGGGGCCACGGTGCTCGGTGACGGGACCCCCTCGCTCATCGTCGATCTGGGGATGCTGGTGTGATGTTGGAAAGACAATAGCGGAGTGATGATGCAAGCAATCCGGTCGCTCAAGACCATACAGCTCGACGCCCTGCGCGAGACGGCCAACATCGGGGCTGGTCACGCAGCGACGGCGCTGTCGCAGATGACGGGTCACACGATCATGATCAAGGTGCCCGCCATCTCCGTGACCAGCATGGAGGAGCTCCCGGCGCAGTTTGCAGCGGACGAAGAGCCAGTCGCGGCAGTGCTGATGCACATGCTCGGTGACCTGTCGGGTCGCACGCTGTTGGTGTTCCCACGGGCCACGGTGATGCGTCTGGCGGAGCTCATGCTACGACGTCCCTTGGGCTCGTCGTTGTCGCTGGGTGAACTCGAGCGTTCGGCGATCAAGGAAGCCGGCAATATTCTCAGCGGTGCGTACATGAATGCGCTGAGTGACTTTCTGGGCATGCTGCTGCTCCCGTCGCCACCCTCGCTGGTGATCGACATGTCCTCCGCCGTGCTCACGAGCGCACTGGGCGAATTCTCTCCCGATCCCGACGCCATTCTCTGCGTCGAGAGCGAGTTCATGTTGAGTGAGAGCAACCAGTCACTTCGGGGGTTCTTCCTGCTCCTGCCCGATCCGGCGTCGCTGCAGGTGATGCTGCGCGCCCTGCGCCTGGCCTGATCTCCCGCCGGTGCAGGTGAGATGACTTCCACGGCTCCGGTCGGTCGCGACGTGGATGTGTTGCGCGCGTTCGTGGATCGCATCGATCAGCAGGACCCTGGTGCATTCAACAACCTCGGCGTCCTGTTCTTCAGCAAGGGACTGCTGCGCGAATCGATCGACGCGTTTCTGCGCGCACTGTCCCTCGACCCACGCATGCGCACTGCCGCTCGCAATCTGGAGATCGCGGCCGCACAGCCCGGCGCATGCGATGCACAGATTGCGGCCCTCGATGTGCGACTGGCCGACGACGGTGCGGACGTCGATTCTCGGCGTGAGCGCGCACGGCTGTTGCGTCTGATCGGTCGGCACGCGGATGCGGCGGCTGCGCTCGATGGCATCATCGCCGAAAATCCCGACGACGCCGTGGCGCTGTTCGAGCGTGGGCTACTGGAGCAGCGAGCCGGCGACCTGCGCCGCGCGCAGAAGTGGTTCGAACGTGCAGTGAACGCGTCACCCGCCGATCCGACGCCGCGGTTGCACCTTGCCGAGGTGTTGTATCAGCGCGGCCAGAACGAGCAGTCGCTCGAGGCACTCGACGCGCTGCTCGAGGGCTCTCCAAACGTGGCCGAGGCGCACCTGCTCCGAGGGTTCGTCCTGGGCGATTTGGGCTTTCACGAGGAGGCATTGGCTGCAGCGCGACATGCGTCCACGCTCAATCCCTCGCTCGCGGCCCTGCAGCCAGACCTCTCGCTCGACGGGCTCACGGTTGACACACCGCTCGGCGGGACAGCGCCTGATGTGCTGGCTTTCGTCGCGAGCAGCGGACTCGCGCGCTACGGACTCGGACTCGCTTTCCGCCAGCGCGGCTATTTCACTGAAGCACGTCGCGAGTTCGAGCGCGCTCTCGAGCAGGGTGAGGATGACCGGCTCACCCGTCATGCGATCGCGGAGCTCGACCTCATCACAGGCGACCACGACGCCGCGCGTGCTACGTACGAGTCGTTGCTCATGGAGCAACCGGAGCACGCCCGTCACTGGAACGAGCATGGGGTAGCGCTCCACCAGTCCGGCGACCTCGACGGGGCTGCCGGGAGCTACAGGCGCGCGTTGCAGGCGGACCCGCGCAACGCGATCGCCTACAACAATCTCGGTGTGGTCCTCGCTGACAGCGGAGAAGGCGTCGCCGCGCGCGAAGCACTCGTACGTGCCGCGGAGCTCGACCCGTCCCTTGTCTGCGCTCGCCTCAATCTGGCGCGCTGGTTCGTACGGCAGCGCGATCCACTCGCGGCACTCGGCACACTTCGCGAGCTCGTTGCGTTTCATCCGGAGCATGCGGACGCGTGGCACGAGATGGGCCTTGCGCTGGGCGCGTTGCACCGCCCAGCCGAGGCGCGCGACGCTTTCCTCAAGGCGATCGAACGCAGGAGCGCGCACGCCGAGGCGCGTTACGCCCTCGCAGAAGTTCTCGCCACGCTGGGTGACCAGGATGGCGCATTGCGTGAAACACAGTTCGCGCTGGGTCTCGCATCCATGCGAGCCGCATCTCGCCTCACCGTGTGGATCGACCTGCAGCACGAGTGTCCGGAGGCAGTGGGCCCGCTCGACCTGCTTTCGCTTCAGGGTGGGGTGCCGCTTGCCGGCATCAGTCTCAGCGATGATGAAGTGCTTGGCCTGCTGCCGGATCTGGAGCTGCAACCCACGGGCACCCAGTCTACCGCTCTCGTTGACGGGGCTATGCAGTGTGATGTGGCCGATGACTTTGCCTCGCGCGGTCTGCATGGTGAGGCGCTCGAACGGTATGCGGATACTCGCGCGGCGCTCGATGCGCTGGAATGCATGCCGGGTACGCCGGAAGACGTGCTTTGGCGTCGCGCCGCATCAGGTGAGGCGCGTTCGCGCTGTCTGCTCGGTGACGGCGGCACCGCACTCCCGTTGCTCCAAGCACTCGGCGCCCGAACGCCGCACGATCCTGAAACACTCGCACTGTTTGCCTACAGCGCCGCGCATGCGACGCAGCGGGGCGAACCACGCGGCGAGTCGGCGCGGAACGCCATGCTGCGGATACTGCGGATCGAAACGCCAAGCGCCGCCATCATGCATTTCGTAGGCGATGCAGCATTGATGATCGCCGATGAGACGCTGGCACTCGTGCTGTACCGCCGGGCGCTCGCACTCGACCCCACGCGACCGTCACCGCGCGTGGCGATCGCCCGCCTGCTGCGACATCGTGGCGACCTGCTGGCCGCAAGGCTCGAACTCGTGGCGGCGCTTGCCTCCAGGCCGGGTTGGGGCGAAGCCCTGGTCGAACTCGCGCGCGTGCACCGGGACGCACGACGCCCGATGGATGCACTGGAGGTACTTGCACGGTATCTCGCGGACAATCCGATGGACACGGATGCGCTGGTGCTGCTGGCCGAGGTACTGGTCCTGGCGGAGCGCAATGACGATGCACGTGTCGCCGTGTCGCGGGTGTTGCGTCATGCGCCGAGCGACACCGGCGCACTCTGGATCGACGGCGTGCTGCTGGAGCGGCAGGGTCGGCAGCGCGACGCGCGCAGACGGTGGCGTGAGGCGGTCGATACCGGAGCGCAGGATGCATTCACGACGCGGGCGCGTGCAGCACTCGGCATTGTGGATGTGGAGATCGTGCGGGGGACCACGACGCAACGGCTCGCGGGCGTGGCATGAGCCTCGAAGGGCGTATCCGGGATCTCGGGCTGCACGAGGTCTGCCAGCTTCTGGGACTGAGCCGAAAGACCGGTGTGTTGGAAGTTCGTGCTCCGCTGCAAGGTGCAGCGGCGGAGGTGGCATTCCTGCACGGGTCCATCACGGATGCCGCAACCTGGGTGATCGATACGCCCCGCTCCGCGCGCGCACGGTCCGCGCACGCTGCCGAACGACACCCGGCTGGTGACCAGGCAGCACGCACGGCCGTGGAAGGCGTGGTGCTCGAAGTGCTGGCGTGGAAGGATGGTGATTTCCGATTCGTCGCCGCTGACCCGGGGTCAACCCCGACGCCTTTGCTGCGCATCCCCGTCGAACCGGTGCTGGTGGCGGCGGCGCAGCGCGCCGAAGTGTGGGAACGCGTCGCCGACCGCATTCCAAGTCTGCGCGCGGTTCCTGCATTCGTGGAGGTCGAGCCGCAACAGCTGTCACTGCTTCGGCTGGTACCGCAGGAGTGGGAGATATTGACGCGGGTCGACGGACAGCGAGACCTCGTCGAACTTGCGGCCGTCCTTGGTCGAGAGCTTCTCGACATCGTCGAGACCGTACATCGCCTCATCGGCGCCGGACTGCTCGCGATTCGTGACGGTGGTCCGGCACCCCGGCGCCACGCGACGCCGCCGTCCAATGCCGCTGTCGTCGACCCCGCCGACCCGAACGATCTGTGGATACCGGGCGACGATCGGGACGTGGTGTTCGACCCGGTTCGCACCGGAGTCTTCACGCCGGAAGGACTGCCACGACTGCGCACCCCATTCGCCGGCGCGCTGGTCGTCGGGGGCGGCGCCCGTCCCCCAATGACAGGCCCGGAGCCCGTTGCGTCGCTGCGCGGTGACACGTCATTCCAGTGGGCAGCGGAAGCTCCGCTGGCCGAGCGCAAGAACCCCGTGTGGCTGTGCCAGCGTGGTGACGACGCAGCCCGGCGCGGTGACCTTGCCGGTGCACTCGCATACTGGAGCGAAGCCTTGCAGTTCAACGCGTTGTCATCGAGCGGTGCGGGGACGGTGGATGCCGGTCGCATTCGCGAGGCAATGGCGCTTGCGACGCGGCTGCATTCGCTGCTCGAGCCGTCCACCGCCGGCACGGGCGACTCTGGCCGCACCCGGCGCACCGGCGACATTGCGTCGGCCGACTCCGTTGCGCGCTGAGGACGGAGCGAGATGCCGATCGTCGATCACGCCACCCGGCTGATCACCTGCAAGCTGGTGTTCTACGGTCCCGGCCGATCAGGAAAGACCACCAACCTCACATACTTGCACCGGGCGCTCCCGAGTCACCAGGTCGGGTCACTCACGTCACTGGCCACCCGGCGCGACCGCACTCTTTTCTTCGATTACCTGCCAGTCGACCTGGGCACGGTCGGCGCGTACCGGGTGCGTTTCCAGTTGTACACCGTTCCCGGGCAGCCCTACTACCGTGCAATTCGTCAACTCGTGCTGCAGGGAGCCGACGGCGTCGCCTTTGTCGCGGACAGCCAGCGCCACCGCTGGGATGACAATGTCGAGAGCATGCAGGATCTGCACGCCAACCTCGCGGAGCACGGCGTGGACGTGCGTTCATTACCGTTCGTGATCCAGTACAACAAGCAGGACCTGCCGGAGTCGCTTGCGTCGACCGTCGCCGAACTCTCGGTCGCGCTGAATTTTCGGTGTGTTCCGGAATATGCTGCGGATGCGCTCCGTGGAATCGGCGTTCTGGATACGTTGCGCGCGCTCGGCATGCGTGTGCTCCGTCGTCTGGGCGCCGACGACCGCGCGGACGCTGGCGAGCGTGCCACGATTGCCTCGCCGCGGCTGCTACCGGATCGCGCCGTCGCGTCGCCGGCGCAGCAGAAGCAGCCGCCGCCGCCATCACGTGATGTCGCCGTCGGCGAGTTCGTGAGCGTCGCACGGTGAGCGCGCTCATGGATGGCGGGTATCGCTTCGAGAACTTCGTCGTCGGGGCATCCAATCGGCTCGCGACGTCTGCAGCACGTGCGGTGGCGGAGGCGCCGGGCATCGCGTACAACCCACTGTTCGTATACGGGGAATCGGGCCTCGGGAAGACGCATTTGGTCGCTGCAATCGCGCATCACGCGCGGCTTGCCCGTCCGGGCCTGTCTATCGAGTTCAGCACTGGTGAGGAGCTCGCAGAACAGCTCCACCGGGCAATCGGCCAAGGTCAGCAGGAATCCTTCGCCAGCCGCTTTCAGCAGGTCGACCTGCTTGTGCTCGACGATGTGCAGTTCCTCACGGGGCAGCGCGAGACGCAGACGGAACTGCTGCGGCTCTTCAACCTGCTTCAGGGCACTCGCCGCCAGCTCGTGATGACCAGTGACCGGCCGCCGTCGGAGATCCCGGACGTCGACCAACGCCTGTTGTCCCGGCTCTCCGGTGGCCTGATCGTCGACGTGGGCGCACCGGATTACGAAATGCGGCTCGCCATTCTGCGCAACGCATGTGCGGAACGTGGGCTACACTTCGGCGATGGCGTGCTCGAGGAAGTGGCACGCGTCGCGTTCGCGAACGTGCGCGAGCTCAAGGGGGCACTCAACAAGCTTGCTGCCTTTCAGCAGCTCGAAGGGCAGGCCGTATCCGCGGGAGATGTCCGCGCCGTGCTCGGCGACCGGTCGGGGAACGTCGCTGCGACTGACAATGCAGCGGGTCGCGGCCCCGAGTACGAGGGCTTTCTCGCGGATGTGATGCAGGAAGTCGAGACGCGCGTGGAGCGATGGCGCGTACTGCTGGGTGAAGCGTGCAGCTTCTGGCGTGGCGAGGGCTACGTTACCGCAGTGCTCGAGCGCGCGATGTCGCTCCCCGAGGCACCTGATCTGAACGGACTGCTCGCAACCTTCACGGCGGCAGTGGAGCATTTGCGAGATCTCGAATCGCAGGCGCTTGCGATCGACCCGACGCTGCGTGGTCACGCGGCGTTTCGCAATCCCGAGCTGGTCGCCGATGCTCAGGGGCTGCTCGATCGTGCCCTTGCGACGGCACTTCCCCTTCCGGGACCACTGCCCGCGTTGACACGGACAACGCTCGAATCAGGAAGTGCGAACCAGCTTGCGCTCAAGGCGTTCGACGCGGTCATCGAGCAGCCGGGACTGCGCTACAACCCGCTGCTGCTCCATGGTCCAAGCGGCACCGGCAAGACGCATTTCGTGCACGCGCTCGGTAACGCGGTGCGCGCTGCCTGGCCAGGCAAGGCTGTCGCATGCCTGTCGGCTGCCGCGTTCGTCGAGGAACTCGTGGCCGCGATGCAGGAAGGAGGCATTGTTCGATGGCGCGCGCGGTTTCGCGCCGCCGATGTGTTCATCCTCGACGACGTACATCTGCTGGGCGACAAGGAGCGCACGCAGGACGAGCTGTTCCACCTGTTCAATCATCTGTACGACCGCGGCTGTCAGATCGTACTGACCTCTGACCGTCTCCCACGTGAGATTCACGGGCTCGCGGATCGGCTGCGTTCGCGATTCGAGGGAGGTCTGGTAGTGGCGCTGCAAGCTCCCGATCGCGCGCTGCGGGAACGACTCGTGCAGCGTGCATTGCTGGAGGCGGAACAGGAGGCTGACCAGGCGCTGGTCGCGATGCTGGCCGACCGCGAGGTGCAGAGCATTCGCGAGCTGGGCGGGTTGATGACACGGCTGCTCGCCTCTGCTCAGCTGCACGACCGGCCGCTCACACTCGACCTGGCTCGTCGAGAACTCAGGCTGGCGCTGGCGACACCCGCATTCGTACCGCGCGCTCCGGCATTCGACACCGTCGATGACTATTTCGCCGATCAGGAGAAGACGATCTGGGATTGGCCACACCTCGCCGAGCGCTTGATCGAGGACCCACGCTGATGGCGATCCGTGGCAATCTCTCGGAAGCGAGTCTCGCCGACGTGCTCCAGCTGCTCGCCATGGGGCAAAAAACCGGCTGTCTCAGTCTTGCCGGTGACGGCAGCTTCGGCGCGATTCACTTCGATCGCGGTCGAATCGTCCACGCGGGCGTCGTCAACCGGCGCGACCGGTTGGGCGATCGCCTTGTGCGTGGTGGCCTGATCGCTGCCGACACGCTGGCCCGCGTGCTCGCAACCTCCGCCGCTCTGGATGATCGCGATGTCGCCGACGCATTGCTCGCCGAGGGTTTGATTGAGCGAGACACGCTGGAGCCGCTGTACCGGGCGCAGCTCGAGGACGCCGTCTATCACCTCTTCAGCTGGACGAACGGCACGTTCACGTTCGAAGCCGACACCCGACCCTCGGGCCGGGACGTGTTGCTCTCCGTGAGCGCGGATTCGCTGCTCCTCGAGGGCGCACGCCGTGTCGACGAATGGACGCTCATCGCGAAGAAGATACCGAGTCTCGACCTCATCTTCGAGGTCGACCCCGCGAAGGTCAGGACGCGCGAAACTGCGTTGAGTCCGACGCAGGAACGCATTCTTCCGTTGCTTGATGGCACGCTCGACGTCTGCGCGATCGTGGAACGATCCGGACTCGGCGAGTTCGAGGTAGGCAAGGCCATCTTCGGCCTGCTGACCGTGGGATATGCGAGTCCCGTCGGCCGCAGCGCGGCGCGCCGGCAGCCATCCCCTGAGAGTCGCGTCGCCGAGCATCGCAATCTGGGCGTCGCGTTCTATCGTACCGGCATGCATGACGAGGCGCAGCGCGAATTTCGCCGCGTACTCGAGCTGCGCGACGAGGATAACGCGGCACGCTTCTACCTCGGACTCGTACACGTACAGAAAGGCGAGTGGCACGATGCCGTGGAAACGCTGCGCCGCGTCGCTTCGGAGCCGGACGCGTCGGCCGCCGCCTACCACAACCTGGCATACGCGCTCGAGCAGTTGCGGCAGTTCGACGAAGCGGCTGCGATGCTCGCTGAAGCAACGCGGCGGAGCAACGGCAACGACCCCCGCATCCTGCTGTCCATGGGCGTGGTGGCCCTCAAATGCGGTGACGCCGCGACGGCGGATGAGCAGCTCTCGGCAGCGCGCCGTGAGTGGGGGGCGAGGCAACCGAGCGCGGCCTGGTACCACGCAGCAGGTCTCGCCGCATCGCTGCTCGGTGACCTGACGCGCGCCGTTTCGCTGCTCGAGGAGGGGATCGGCGTGCATCCGCATGCTGCGGTACTGCACAACAATCTTGCCGTTGTGCAGGAACGGCTTGGAAGCTATGAGCTCGCCGCGCGAACACTCGAACATGCGCTGCTCGAGGATGCCAATGTGCCACACCTGCACAAGAACCTCGGGGACTACCTGTACCGCGCGCAGCGCTACGATGAAGCGCTGTCTGCCTTCGTCAACGTCATCCGCCTGAGCAGGTCGCATGGCAGCGATGTGTATCTGAAGCTCGGAAACATTCACTACCGGCGTGGCGCTGCCGGCGACGCGCACGCGGCATGGGAGCAAGCGCTGGCACTCGATCCGACGAACAGGATCGCGCGCGCCAACCTTGACACCCTCCGCCGCGGTACGACCGACGATGTGCCCGGATCGCCCGCTTCGGCGGTACTGAACGAGCTCCCGCAGGGTGCCGCCGCATGATGGATCTGTCGTGTGAAAACCCTTCCGCACCGATGACCGCTCGCCGTTGTCAGCTCAATGTCGGCATCGCGGATTATGCCGTGGGTGAATCCGGGACCACGCTCGTCACGATCGGCCTTGGGTCCTGCGTGGCGATCGCCCTCCACTCCCGGCGTGCAGGTGTCGGAGCGCTCGCCCACGTGCTGCTCCCGCATGCCGGGCTGTCCGGAGGATTCCATTCGCCAGGCAAGTTCGCGTCGACGGCACTGCCGGTCATGCTGCGCCGAATGCGCGAGCTCGGTGTGACGGACGACGTCGAGGCTCGAGTCGCCGGTGGGTCCAGCATGTTCCCGGCGCTGCTCGCTCCGGGTACGCCGTCGCTGGGCGCGCGCAACGTCGCGGCGGCGCGCGCCGCCTGTACAGCGCATGACGTAGCCGTCGTGGCAGAAGATGTCGGTGGTGGGCACGGCCGCTCCGTGTACTTCGACGTAGCCCAAGGTTCCGTGCTCGTGCGGTCCGTTCAGCATGGCGATGTCGCGATCTGATTCCCCGGTGCAGGTGCGCCCGAGGTCAGGAGCGACGGGTGTGGCATCGCGTGCGACGTCGCGTGCGCGGTTGCGTGGGCCGTCGCGTGTGCTGGTGGTCGACGACAGTGCATTCATGCGGCGACTCGTCAGTGACGTCGTGTCGTCGAGCGGCGAGTTCACCGTGGTCGGTACTGCTCGCGATGGTGAGGACGCGCTGCACCAGGTTGCCGCGCTCGATCCCGATATCGTCACACTGGACGTGGACATGCCGTCGGTCGATGGCCTCGATGCGTTGCGCCGGATCATGCGCACGTCACCGCGCCCCGTCGTCATGCTCAGCGGAGGCGGGGTCGACGGCGGCGCTGCAGCGACGATTCGCGCCCTCGAACTCGGTGCCGTGGACTTTGTCCGCAAGCCATCTGGCGCAATCAGTCTCGATCTCGACGAGGTGCGTGACAGGCTGCTCGATGCACTCCGTGCCGCCGCGTGCACCAACCGGGAGACGTTGATCGCGCAACGGCGTGATCTCATGCCCGACCGGCGTCCGCAGCGCAGCGGGGGTATCGACACCAATTCGACCGACGCGTTTTCCATCGCGCGCCACGCAACCGGCGTCGTGTGCATTGCCGCCTCGACAGGCGGCCCGGCCGCGCTCGCGCGCGTCATCCCGCGTTTGCCGCGATTCGAACAGTGCGCCGTGCTGATCGTGCAACACATGCCGGCAGGATTCACGGTGAGCTTCGCGACGCGGCTTCATGGCCTGTCGCGTCTGTCGGTGCATGAGGCGCGTGACGGTGAGGCACTGCTTGCGGGACACGCGTACGTCGCGCCCGGTGGGCGGCACATGCGTCTCGCGGGAATGCTTGGCTCGCCCGTGTTGCGACTCGATGATGGCCCGACCGAATGGGGCGTCCGCCCCGCCGCAGACCCGCTTTTTCTCTCGGCGTCCGCGCTGTTCGGCCGGGCCGTGCTCGGCGTCGTGCTGACTGGCATGGGACGCGACGGCGCTGCCGGACTGCAAGCCATCCGCCAAGCGGGTGGGCTCGGCGTCGTGCAGGATCGCGACAGCGCCGTGATAGCGGGGATGCCCGAGGCGGCGCTTCGTCTGGCGGGCGCGGACTACGTCGAATCGCTCGAAAGCATCGCTGATGTCATCGGCGAACTCGTTGCGCGGCTTCCAGTACGAGCTGCCCCGTGATGCCCGAGCGGACGTTCCGTTCGACATCGGCGTATGCCGCGCGCTCACGCGGCGCGACCGCGGCGATCGAACGCGCGACGTTCGTGACGTTCTCCGTGGGCGATCACAGATTCGGCGTGCCCGTCGAATGCGTGGAACGCGTGCTGCGCGACAACGCCGATTCGGCATCGGCGTGTCTGGCCGCACCGGTCGTGCACTATCGGGGCGTCGCAGTTCCGGTAGTGAGTCTCGCACCGTACCTCGGCCTGGCCGGCAACCAGGTCAATCGGCTGGAGCGTGGGCGCACACCGGCGATGGCCGGCGGCGCTGCTGCAGCGGCGAGGATTCTCATCATCAACCTTCCATCCGGCTGGGTCGCGATCGCTGTCGATGCAGTGCACGACGTCGCGACGATCGATGCTGCCCTCATCACGGCTGCCCACCACGGGTCGGGGGATGCGGGGCAGGACTCGCATCCCGGCGCCTTGCTTCCTGGAGTGCGCGGTATGTTCGTACGGAAGGACCAACGGACGCTCGTGCTCGACGTTGGCCACACCCTCGGTTTTCGCTTCCCGCATGACGCTTCCTGCACGTCGCTTCCCGCATGACGCTCATCGCATGATGCTTCCCGCAGGAAAGACGCATGGCGATCGTCGCATGGCGATGGTCGCATGAGAATGGTCGCATGACGGAGCACGCGATGCTCCCGCCGACGTCGGACATGTCACCCCCACGCACCGCCCCGGATTCGGCTCCGGTATCGCCGGAGCGCGAATTGCCCGTGCCGGCTCGCGACACCCTGATGGGTGTCGACGCGCTCGCGCTGCGCACACGCTACGATGCCATCGCTCGCGAACTTGCGGTGGCGACCACGCCCGATGCGCGCGCGGCGCTCAAGGCGGAGATCGTATCGCTCTTTCGGGACGCGGATGCAGCGGTCACGGCAGCCGGACAGTTCAAGGACGCGGTGAAGGGTCTTGCCGAGACGTGGAAGCAGGGGGAAGGGAGGGCGGCGAGTCCTGCACATGCGCGGTCACGGCCGGCAGTCACTGGGCGTGTCGACCATCTCGGCGCATCGACCTACGTCGAGAAGGGTTGGTCGAAACTGTCGATGGGCGACGCGGTCGGAGCGGAGGTCGCACTGCGGCGCGCGCTCGACCTGGCTCCTGGCGACAACGAAGCCGAAACGCTGCTTGGCTGGGCGCAGATGGCGCAGGAGCACTACGACGCAGCCCTGTTGACGTTCCACAACGTGCTGATGCGCGAACCGCAGCATCCGCTCGCACGAACGAACGTGGGGTTCATCTGTCTGCGAAAGGGCATCTACGGGGAAGCGATCGAACACCTGTCGCGTGCCATCCGGCTCGATACGGATCGCAAGGCCACGCTGTACGCGCATCTGTATCTCGGAATGGTATACCGGGAGCGCGACATGTTCGACGATGCGGAGCCGTTCTTCAAGCGGGCGCTGGAACTCGGACCGAACCTGTTGCAGGCATGGTACGAACTCGGACGGGCACGATGGTTCGCGGGTCGCCGCGACGAGGCGCGCGATGCGTGGCAATGCGGCGCGGACGCGAACAAGTTCAATCCATGGGGCAAACGCTGCGCGGAAACGTTGCTGCTGGTCGACCAGGGGGGGGCGCCGCCACGCGGGGCATAAGGCAGCGCTTCGCGCGCTGCGTTGCACGTGTGATCACGACTGTGATCACGGCCGTGATGATGGGTGTGCTTCCCCTCGCGTCGCGCGCCGGTGCCCAGGAGGTGAACCTTGGCCTCCCCGCGGCGTCCGTGCGCCTCGATGCTGGCAGGTTCACATTCGTCGCGGAGCGGCACGATGAGGTGCTCGCCAGAGCGTTGCTCGCGGCTGCGCAGCGGGAGGACACGTTTCCCGGTCTGCCGCGGCCGCGGGCGCGTGTCCTCGTGGCCTTGGCTCCGGACGGAGAGCGTTTCCGGCAGTGGATCGGCCCGGCGGCGCCGGAGTGGGGAGCGGCCGTCGCGTTTCCCGATCTCCAGCGGGTCATCATGCAGGGGAGTCGGGCCGGCAGCGATGCCGGCGATCCGCTCGTCGTGTTGCGTCACGAACTCGCGCACCTCGCGCTGCACGAGCACATGGGCGCGCTGCCCCCGCGCTGGTTCGACGAAGGGTACGCCAGTGTCGCCGCCCGGGAGTGGACGCGGGAGCAGACATTCGAGACGTCGGTGGCGCTGGTCTGGCGCACGTTGCCAGGTGTCGACTCGCTGGACCGTGGATTCTACGGGGGCGCTGGCCAAGCGGATTGGTCGTACGCGTTGGCCCACCGGGTCGTCGCGGCGCTGAATGAACTCGACCCCGACAACGGGATGACCAATTTTTTTCGGAACTGGAAGGAAACCGGCTCGTTCGAGCCAGCGCTGCGGCTGAGCTACGGAATTACCGGGGCACAGTTCGACAAGCATTGGCATGGCGTGACGCGCCGTCGGTATGGTGCGCTCGCCCTCGTGTCCAACCTGTCGATTGCTGTGGCGCTCTTCACCGTGATTCTGGGGCCACTGGTCGTGTCCCGCCGCCGTCGTGACCGCCGTCGGCTGGAAGTCATGCGTGCGACCGAGGCGGCGCAGGAGCGCGCAGCGCGAGAGAGCGCGCTCGAGGCGTTGCTGCAGATGGGCGCGACGCCCTCCCGTCCCTCGGCGGAGCCGTGAGCCCCAGAGCTCGCCCTTGTTGACCACGGGGCGAAACGGGTATCCTCCTCGCATGACCACCGCACAAAAGAATCGAACACGCGCCCTGATCTGGTGGGGCGCGGCAGCGCTTGCTCTCCTGGCCGGCTACGCAGATCTCTGGCGCGGCGGCGAAACGCTGGCGCCCATTCTGCTCATTCTTGGCTACGTGGTACTGGTACCGGCGGCGATCATCAAGGGATGACTTGCCCGAACGGTTGCGGCTCGGCGCCTGTCGGGACAGCGCGACATCCAACGTTACAAAGCGGTTAAAAGTGTTGCATACCGGGAACAGGCTGTCCGGGCCGATGTAGTTTATTGGTGAGAAACGGATGGTGCTGCCGGTATCGTCGGGCGAATAGCTCAGTTGGTTAGAGCGCCTGCCTTACACGCAGGATGTCGGGGGTTCGAGTCCCTCTTCGCCCATCGGTGTAGACTCGACAGGCAGCCGGTCTCCATTTTGCAGTTGTCGCCTTGCGACGCCGTTCCGATACACGCAGGTTGATGAGTTCCCCCCAGACCCGCCCGGATTTCGCACGACCGGAGCAGGTTGTCCCACCTACCGGTTGCACCTGGCAGCGTCGCCTCGTGCTTCATCCGGACCCACTGCGACTCTGTGCGGAGGTTACCACCTTGAAGTCACGGCAATATCAGGCGCTCGCCGGTATCGGTCTCGCGCTCGGCGGCTCCCTCGTGGTGCCCGAAGTCGCTTCGGCCCAGCGGAACAGTGTTCCGAACCCGAACGCCGCACAGATCATGGTGCCGATGTTCAAGAGCACCGAAAAGAATCTCGGCGCCCAGGCGGCCGATGCACTGCGCGACAAGATCGGGGAATTCCCGCCCAAGCAGGCGTACCCGACGTTGAAGGAGAACATCGAGGCCAATCTTCAGGCTTCAGGCTTCTCGACGACGGAGGCGCTCGCGTCGCACGATGCCCGCGCGCTCGCGTCGTTGCTCCGTGCCGATGAGTACATCATGGGCACCGTGACCAAGACGCCGACCGGCGTTCGCATGGAAGCCAACTTGGTGCTGCCACGGGACAACTCGCTGGTACAGCCGCTCGGTGTGGTCGAGGCGAAGAATGTCGGTGCCGCGGCGTCCGCCATTGCGGCCGAACTGCGCGAAGCCCGCAAGCAGTTGGGAGCCGAGAAGAACTGCAACAACCTGGCGCGCGACAAGAAGTACGACGAAGCCATCGCTGCTGCCAAGGAAGGCGTCACGGCGTACCCGAAGGCGACGCTGGCGCGCATCTGCATCGCACGCGTGATGGAAACGCAGAAGGCGCCGGCGGAAGCACAGCTGGTCATCGGGCGCGAGATCGTGAACATCGATCCGAAAAGCCGCCCGGGTCTGGCCGTGCTGGCCAACTCATACAAGGCGATGGGAAATCAGGACTCGGCGTCGGTGACGTTCACCCGTCTTCTGGCCACCGACCCGACCAACCCGCGCCTGGTGGAAGACGTCGTCCGCGAGCTGACTGGGTTGGCGAAGCCGGAGATCGTCCGGCCGGTCATCGATTCCGCCGTCGCCTTGAACCCCGGCGACCCGGACCTGTTGAAGCTGCGTTGGCTGATCCTCATGTCGACGCGTGACTTCAAGGAAGCGCATGCGCAGGGTGAGGAGCTGGTGCGCCTCGACACCGCGTTCGCGGATACCACGTACTTCGTGCGGACGGCACGTGCCTACGCGGCCGATAGCCAGCCACAGAAGGCGGCAGAAGTCGCGGCACGCGGACTCGCCAAGTTCCCGAACGACCCGGGTCTCATCTACGAGCAGGTGTACTCGCTGCGCGCAGCTGGTCAAAACCAGCAGGCGCTCGAGGTTCTCGAAAAGGCGACAGCGGCAAAGGTGAAAGTCGAAAACAGCAATGTGCTTCGACTGACGCTCCTGAAAGACCTCGGACGTGGTTCGGAGATGATCCCGGCGATCCGTGCGGCGGTAGCCGCCGGTGACACCTCGACACTCCTCCGTCAGCTCGCGCTCCAGGCTGGCGATGAACTGAGAAAGGCTGCTGGCAAGACGCAGAGTGTCGACGACTATGCAGCGGCGAGTGCCGCACTGCTGTTCGCCGATTCGATTTCCACCGGCGCGATGAAGGCACAGGCGCAGTTCCTCGCTGGTACGAACTACCTGTACTACGGTCAGGCGAAGCTTGCTGCGGCACAGGCGGCCAAGTCCTGCCCGATGGCCAAGGAAGGAAAGGGCTTCCTCGTCGAAGCGCAGATCATGTTGCCGAAGGGCGGCTCCTTCGCCCCAGATCAGACGCGTCAGTTGATGGGTGCCCTGATGCAGCTGGATACGGGCGCAGACGGCCTGGTGAAACAGCTCTGTAAGTAGATTGCCTGCAGCAGCGGCGCGCACCCGCGCCGGTTCGCGAGCCCGCCGTCGCACTGCGACGGCGGGCTCGCCTGTTTTTCGACTGTACATGACGCATGTGTCCGTGAACTCTGCAATACGCTGGTGCGCATGCGCTTTGCGTGCTGAAGATGTGCGGATAATCACATCCGTGAAGCTCATCAGTTAATGCACATCGCGCGACCACACGTGGTCGCTTGACGCTACTCTACGCGCCTCACTAACATGTCGCGCCCCCACTCCTGCGCGTGAGCCCGGTCCGTACTCTCCAAGCCGCGCGCGTCGGTGTCTACCATGTCCCCGTGCTGCTGACGCACGTCGAGACGCTGCTTGCCGGCGCCGCGAACGTGCTCGATTGCACACTGGGGGGTGGTGGCCATACCGCCGCGCTTCTCGAACATGGTATCCGTGTCACCGGCATCGATCGCGATCCCCGCGCCCTCTCGGCTGCGCGCGACCGACTTGCCGATGCGGAGCGCGCAGGTCAGTTCCGGGCGCTTCTCGGCAATTATGCTGCGCTGCCTGAGGCTGGCCTCGCCGACGTCGAGCATTTCGATGGCATTCTGCTCGACCTGGGGGTCTCCTCTCATCAGTTCGACGACCCAGCCCGTGGCTTCACATTCCGCGAGGGTGCGCCGCTGGACATGCGCATGGGTATGGACGCCGATCAGGACGCTGCGGCCCTGCTCAACACGATCGACGAAGTCGATCTCTCCGCGCTGCTTCGCGCCTACGCCGATGAACCGCGTGCGGCGCGGATGGCCCGCGAGATTGTGCGGCGCCGTGAACGGCGCCCATTTGCCACCGCAGATGATCTGGTCGACGCCATTCGTGCCGTCCTCGGACCACGCAGCGGTGCACCCGATTTCGCACGGATCTTCCAGGCTGTGCGCATTGCCGTGAACGATGAGTTGGCGGGCCTGGAACGGGCATTACCGATCCTGCGCGAGCGGCTGGCGCCGGCCGGCGTGCTGGCGGTCATCAGCTATCACTCTGGCGAGGATCGCCTCGTCAAGAATGCATTTCGTGATTGGAGCGCGTCCTGTATATGCCCGCCGAAGCAGATGATGTGCACGTGCCGCGGGGCGCCGCTCGGTGAGACACTCACACGTCGCCCGGTGAGCGCAAGCGAGGGCGAAATCGACGCCAATCCACGTGCCCGCAGCGCGCGTCTCCGCGCATGGAAGCGCAGCGCGTGATGGCAACGCGTCGGAGGCGCGGGCCGGTCAAGGGCCGCGTGCTCGTGGCCTGGGGACTGCTGCTCTTTCTCGTTGTTGCCACTGTGGTTGTCTGGCGTCGAAGCATCGGCGTCGTGACGCAGCAGGAGATCCGTGCACTTGAACGCGAGAAGGCCATGCTGCTCTCCACACGCACGATCCTGCAGAAGGAAGTTCAGGAGGCGTCGAGCCGAGTGAAGGTGATCGCTGCCGCCGAGCGGCGTCTCGGATTGCATGTGGCTACAGGTTTCCAGACGCGCAACATCGCAGACTCGATCGCTCCGGCGGATTCCCTCCGGTGAACTTCTCGTTTCTGTCGTCGCCCGTGTCCGACTCGCCTGCAGAAGGATCCGCCGGGGCAATACCGGGTCGTCCGCTCGTGAGCCGCAGCCGCTCGGCGCTGGTGCACGGCACGCTCGTCCTGTTCGCCCTGGCCATCGTCGCTCGTGCCGTGCAGTTGCAACTCGTCGACGGGAAGCGTTGGGCGCAGGTTGCAACAGGACAGCAGGTGAAGGAGCGAGAGATCGTCGCGCCGCGCGGGCGAATCTTCGACGCCACCGGCAATGTGCTCGTCGAAACGCGGGAGCTCGTGCAGCTCAACATCTCGCCGTGGGAAGTCGTCCCCAACAAGAAAGTCCCGAACCCGCGTCAGGCATTGCGTGACGGACTCCGTGCCCTCGAGGTGCCGGACAATCTGATCAAGCGTGCAGTCGATCCGTCATCGAGAAAGGCGGTGCTGCTGCCTCGTTTGTATTCCCCGTCGGCTGTCGAGCGGCTCGCTTCCGTTCCCGGCGTGCACCCGGAACGTCGTTATCGCCGCACCATTTCGGCTCCGCAGGGGATCCGTACCGTGTTGGGCGACGTGAACAGCGCCGACGTTCCACGTGGTGGTATCGAGCAGGAGCTCGACAGCCTGCTGCGGGGTGTACGTGGTCGCAAGATTCTGCTGAGCAATGGGCGCGGTGTGCTTGTGGAGTCGCCGCAGTTCGAGAATACGGCGGCGCGTGCCGGCCATTCCGTGCACCTCACGCTCAACCAGTCGCTGCAGGAAATCGCCGAGAGTGAACTGGCAAACGCGATGAAGCGTACCGGCGCGACGGGCGGAGACGTCGTCATCCTCGATCCCCGTGACGGCGCCGTGCTCGTGATGGCTGGCGCACGCGACGGCAAGCTGGCGCCATCGAGCACCGCGCTCACCGAACCGTACGAACCCGGGTCGGTCATGAAACCGTTTCTGGTGGCGCGACTGCTGGATGCGCAGCGCACGACGCCGGATGAAGTCATCAATACCGAGAACGGAAAGTTCGTCATCGCCGGACGCGCGGTGGTCGACGAGCACAAGGCACCGACGATGGCGGTGCGCGACGTGATCCGTTTCTCCAGCAACGTCGGCGTCGTGAAGCTCGCGCAGCGCCTGTCGCCGCGCGAACAGTATGAAGCCATCCGGGATTTCGGTTTCGGTGTCTTCACCGGTGTGCCGTATCCGGGTGAATCGCGCGGCGTGCTGATGACGACCGACCGTTGGACCGAGAAGTCGTCGTCCGCGCTGGCCATGGGTTACGAGATGAGCGCGACACCGCTGCAGATCGCGACGGCGTACGCCTCGCTGGCGAACGGCGGCGAGTTGCTGCAGCCGGGCCTCGTTCGGGAGATCACGGATGCCGAGGGAAACGTCGTTTATCGGCACCAGCGCCGGGTGGTACGGCGGGTGCTGTCGCCCGAAGCCACCATGACGATGCGCGCCATGCTCGAGGCCGTGGTCGACAGCGGGACGGCGACCGCTGCCGAACTCGCCACCTATGACGTCGCCGGCAAGAGCGGCACGGCGAGGCGCGTCATCGGCCGTGCGTATGCCGCGGCGAAGTACAACTCGACGTTTGCCGGCATGTTTCCCGCACAGCAGCCGCAATACGTCTTCGTGGCTCGGCTCATCGACCCGCTCGGTAAGATCTTTGGCGGTGTCGTGTCGGGCGAGATGGTGAACGGCATTCTGCAGTCCGCACTCGCGACGCGCGATGCCTCGCTCGATCGTCGCGCACTGGCTGCAGTGGCGAAGCAACTGCCGGTACCAGTCGCCAAGCCACTCACACCGCAGCAGTTGATCGCGCGCATGCGGGATTCGTTGCGCCGCGACTCGTTGCGCGCGCCTGCGCCAGCTGCTGTCGAGCCAGTCGCCGAAGCGGCCCGTGTCGTCGTCGCGCTCCCGTTGGCTGGCGTCGGCGATGCGAGCACGTTGGAGGCTTCGTCTACGTCGTCCACGTCTTCGTCCACGTCTTTGCCCACGACCCGCGGGATATCGCGGACGGGAGCGACTGGTGCGCCGCGCACCGTGCCCACCGTGTACGGTCTCGATCTCCGCCAGGCGGTGCGTACCCTGCACGCCGCCGGTTTCCAGGTGCGGATTGCGAAGGGCGTGAGCGGTCGAACGCGGCCCACTTCGGGTACGGTCGCACGTGCCGGCACGACGGTGGTGCTCGAGTCGCATCAATGAGCGGTTCTCTATCCGTCATCATCGATGCGCTGCGTGATGCCGGGTTGTTCGTCGGCATGCACGGGGCACTTCCGAAGTTCGTCACGGATGTCGTCGACGACAGCCGTGCCGTCACGGCGGGCTCCGCGTTCGTCGCCGTGAAGGGCAGCACGCAGGACGGGCACACGTGGCTCCCGTCCGCGGCGGCTGCCGGAGCGGCGATGGCGTTCGTCGAGGACGAGAGCGGCGCAACTCTCCCCTGCGTTACGGTGCGTGACGGCCGACGCGCGGCAAGCGTGGTGGCCTCGGCGTTCCACGGTTGGCCGGCGCGCGCGCTGACGATTGTCGGTGTCACCGGCACCAACGGCAAGACGACGACCGTTGGGCTCTTGCGAAGCCTGCTCGATCGACCGGACGCACCTGCCGCGTCGATCGGCACGCTCGGTGTGCTGCTCGGCGCGGCAGGGGAACTGTTCCCAGGCGGTGCCGGCCTCACGACGCCCGGTCCCGTGGAGCTGCAACGCGTGCTGGCGGCGTTGGTCGCGCGTGGCGTAGCCACGGTGGCCATGGAAGTGTCGTCGCACTCGCTCGACCAACGTCGTGTCGATGGCGTGACCTTCGCCGCCGCCGTGTTCACGAACCTGACGCGGGATCATCTCGATTATCACGGCTCCATGGACGCGTATCGGCGCGCGAAGCTGCGGCTATTGGGATTGCTCGCGGCGGACGGCGTGGCGGTGCGCAACGCGGATGATGAAGCATGGGCCGATATCGATGCGCCGCGCACGCTTTCATTCGGCGTGCATGGCACGGCCGACGTCAGCGCGCGCGACCTGCGCTTCACGCCGCACGGAAGCGAGTTTCTGCTGGTCGCGCCGACAGGTGCACTGCCGGTGACACTGCCGCTCCTCGGCGACTTCAATGTGGCCAATGCACTCGCGGCCGCCTCGGTAGCGTTGGTACTTGGGCTTTCCGTTGCGGAGATTGCGGCGGGCCTCAACAGCGCACCACAGACACCGGGGCGGCTGGAACTGCTGCACACCGGGCCCACCGTGTTGCGCGACTACGCGCATACACCGGACGCGCTCGAGCGGGCCCTGGGTGCGGTTCGCCCGTTCACGCGTGACGATGCCGGAGGCCGGCTGATCGTCGTATTCGGATGCGGCGGCGACCGCGATCGCGGCAAGCGACCCGTGATGGGGCGTGTCGCGGAGACGTTTGCCGACGTCGTCCTGCTCACGAGTGACAACCCGCGCACAGAAGATCCGGAGCGCATTCTCGATGACATCGTTGCCGGCATGACGACCGCGAAGTTCACACGCATCGAAGACCGTCGCGCGGCCATCGCACACGCGCTGTCGATCGCGCAACCGCAGGACGTCGTGCTGCTCGCGGGGAAGGGCCACGAGACGTATCAGATTCGCGGCACGACCTCGTACCCGTTCGATGAGCGCCAGATCGTTCGCGAACTGACAGCCGCGCAACTCGCATGACGATCTCCATGGGGACGCGCAGAGCGGGAACGGCGTTCGATGCGGTGCCGATGGTGACGCCGGATTCTGCACACCCGTACTGGACGCTCGAGCGGGTTGCCAGAGCGCTCGGCACCGGCCCAAGTACGGCCGCACCGCTGGCGGGAGTATCGACCGATACCCGCGCGATCCGGCGCGGCGACCTGTTTGTCGCACTCAACGGCGACAAGTTCGATGCGCATGATTTCCTCGCGGGTGCACGGGACGCCGGAGCTGCGGCACTCGTCGTGAGCGATGTGCACAAGGCAGTCGGCCTGGGCCTCCCCGTCTACGTGGTGCCGGATACGCTGGTCGCATTGGGGCAACTGGCAACAGCGTGGCGCAGGGCCTGGGGGCGCACGGTGGTCGCCGTCGCCGGCAGCAACGGCAAGACGAGCACGAAGGAGCTGCTGAAGGCTGCCCTGGGACAGACGCTCGTCGTTCATGCGACCGTCGGCAACCTGAACAACCTGATCGGCGTACCGCTGTCGCTTCTGGCTATTCCCTCCGATGCCGAGATCGCGGTCATCGAGACCGGCACCAACACGCCCGGCGAAGTAGCTCGCCTTCGGGCGATTACCGAGCCAGACGTAGCTGTGCTGGTCTCGATCGGCGAGGAGCATCTCGAAGGCCTGGGTGATCTTGCGGGCGTGCTCCGCGAAGAGTCCGACATCTTCGATGGTGCGTCGCTGGCGGTAGTCGCTTCCGCCTATCCGGAGGCGGCGGCCATCGCAGCCACACGTGCACGTACCGTGGTGCGCGCCGGGTTGCACGATGCCGACGTCTCTCCGTCCGATTGGGGACTGGACGACGAGGGCCGACCCTGGCTCCTGTTCGACGGGGTGCGATTCGAGCTCCCACTGCGGGGTGCGCATCAGGCAGCGAACGCCATGCTGGCCGTTGCAGTCGCCCGCGCGTGCGGCGTTCCACTCGACCAGGCCGCCGCTGGTATGGCCGCGATGCCCGTGCCCAGCATGCGTGGCGTCTGGCAGACGCTGGGACGTGCGGTGCTCATCAACGACGCGTACAACGCCAACCCGCCCTCGATGCGCACGGCGATCGACCTCCTCGGCCGGGTTGGGCATGGGCGGCAACGCGTCGCCGTGCTCGGCAGCATGCGCGAGCTTGGGCTGCAATCGGCGGCGCAGCATGTTGCGGTCGCGAAGGCGGCGCTCGCATCGCCCGCCGATCTCATCGCCGTCACCGGAGAATTTGCTGGCGCGTTCGCGACACTCGCGCCGGATGACCCTCGGGTCCTTCGCGCCGAACAGTTCGACGACTTGTGGCCGATGCTGGAACCTCGGCTCGCACCCGATGCCGTGATTCTTCTCAAGGCGTCGCGCGGCATGCGCCTCGAACGCCTGGTTCCGTTCCTCACCGCCTGGGCCACTGCCTAAGTGCTTTACGCGTTTTTCCAGCCATTCGGGCGTGACATCGCGCTCGTGAACCTGCTGAACTACATCACGTTCCGGTCGGCCGCTGCCTTCGTGACGGCCCTCTTCGTGAGTTTCGTCTTCGGTCCCGTCATCATTCGTCGCTTGCGCGCGATGGCGGTCAACCAGGTCGTACGTGCCGGGACACCGGACTCGCACGCCGGAAAGGGCACGACGCCGACCATGGGTGGGCTGATCATCCTGCTGGCGACGGTCGTGCCCGTGCTTCTCTGGGGGCGATGGGACAATCGCTATCTGTTGCTCGCGCTCGCTACCATGCTGTGGATGGGCGCAATCGGATTTCTCGATGACTATCTGAAGCTCAAGCAGAAGCGGGAAGGCAAGAAGAACGAGGGGCTGGTCGAGCGTTACAAGCTCGCCGGCCAGGTCACTTGCGGCATTGCGCTTGGCATGATCCTCTGGCAGTACCCGCTTTCCACACTGCCCGGCGCATCGACAACACTCCCGTTTTTCAAGTACGTGCTGGTGGTGCCCATCTCGAGCTACTTCGCGTGGATGTACGTACCTTTCGTGACGTTCATCCTCACGGGATACAGCAACGCCGTGAATCTCACCGATGGTCTGGATGGGCTGGCTGCGGGACTGGTGGCCATCGCCGTCCTGACGCTCGGTCTCTTCGCTTATGTAATCGGGCGAGTCGACACCAGCTACTACCTGCAGGTCTTCTACCTGCGCGGTGCCGGAGAACTCACCGTCTTCTGTGCCGCCGTCGTGGGCGCATGCATCGGCTTTCTGTGGTTCAACGCGCACCCCGCGGAAGTGTTCATGGGGGACACCGGAGCGCTGGCTCTTGGCGGTGCCGTCGGCGCGATCGCAATCCTGCTCAAGAGCGAGTTTCTGTTGCTGATCGTCGGTGCCGTGTTCGTTGCGGAGACGATGTCGGTCATCCTGCAGCGTTCCGTGTTCAAATATCGCAAGCAAAGGCACGGACTCGAGTATGCCCAGACGCATCGCGTATTCCTACGCGCGCCTCTGCATCACCACTTCGAAATGAAAGGGTGGCCGGAGACACAGGTCGTCGTGCGATTCTGGATCATCGGCGTCCTCTGTGCGATCGTCGCGCTCAGCACACTCAAGCTCCGCTAGCAGATGACGTCCGAGCCGAGCGCCTCGCATCTTCTCGCCGCGGAAGTCGCCCGACGCATCGTGATGCGGTCGGGCGAATTCGCCGTCATCGGCCTGGCGCGCAGCGGCCGGGCCGCGTCGCTGCTGCTCCGCCGCGCGCATCTCGCCGTCTACACGTCGGATATCGTGCGGAATGAATCGACGCTGGGCGTCGCCGCGGAGCTCGAACGCGAGGGAGTCACGGTGAGTGTCGGCAGTCACGACCTGCTGCGGATCGCGCGTGCCGCGGTGGTCGTCGTCAGTCCGGGAGTGCCGCCGAACGCGCCCCCGCTAATGGCCGCGCGTGCTGCCGGAGTACCGATCGTGAGCGAGGTCGAGATTGCACTCCGCGTGCAGCCCAGCCTGCGCTACATCGCGGTTACCGGTACCAACGGAAAGACCACGACCACCGCGTTGATCGGACATCTCCTTCGCGCGCTGGGCCACGACGCGGTGGATGCCGGAAACATCGGGACGCCGGTGTCCGAGCTCCCGCTGCGCGCGGTACCGCCGTCGTGGGCTGCGCTCGAGATGTCCTCCTTCCAGCTGCACGACACCCCAGGGATGTACCCCGATGTCGGGGTGCTTACGACATTGAGCGCCGACCACCTCGATCGATACGATGGGGTCGCCGACTACTATGCCGACAAGGCATTGCTCTTCGCCAACGCGACGCCAGCCTCGCGCTGGGTCGCGTCGGCCGACAATGCCGACGTGGTGGCCATGGTCGAAGGAATCCCGGGCTCGCACCATCGATTCTCGGTGCAGCGCACCGATGTGGACGCGTACTACGACCGGCACGCTGGAACGCTCCACGTGCTTGGCGCGCCGCTCGCGGCGCGCGACCGATTTGCGCTGCCGGGCGATCACAACGTTTCGAACGCCCTCGCGGCATTGCTCGCCGTGATGCTTGCCGACCGAACGCATGCAACCCTGAACGCGCGCGCGGTGCTTGCGGATGCCCTGGGTTCCTTCCGCGCGCTGCCACACCGCCTCGAGCCCGTCGCCGAGATTGGCAGCGTGCTCTGGCTGAACGATTCGAAGGCGACCAACGTGGCGTCGACGCTCGTCGCAATCGCCGGCATGACCCGACCGACGGTGTTGTTGCTGGGCGGACGACACAAAGGTGAATCCTACGCCACACTGATACCCGAAATCCTGCGGACCGGGAAGTCGGTGCTTGCGTTCGGCGAGGCGAGCATGCAGATCGCACATGATCTGGCTAGACTGGGGGACCGCGTTCCGGTCGAACAGATGCGCGGTGCATCCTTTGATGACGTGGTGGCGCGCGCGCGTGCACTCGCCGCACCGGGCGATGTGATCCTGCTCTCACCGGCCTGCTCGAGCTACGACATGTTCAACAATTTCGAGGAGCGTGGCCGAACGTTCGCGGCGCTCGCTCGCGGGTCGGCGGATGGAGCCAGGTCGGCAGATTCCGGCGGCACAGCACGATGACTGGCCTGGCGAACTTCGGTCCTGACGTGCACCCCGAGCCGCTCTCCAACCCATCACGGAGCGGTGGTCGACCGCGGTACGGTAGTGCGTCGGAAAGCGGTGCGCGGAGCGCACCACACGCGGGCACGAGGGAACGGTGGCGAATGGGAGTCGAAGCGCGCGCGTTGCTCCTGGTGACGGCGGTGCTCGTTACGTTCGGCCTCGCGGTACTCTACAGCGCGAGTTTCATCGTCGCCGTCAATCAGGGGCATCCCGGGCACTTCTACATGCTGCGACAGGCACAAGGCGTGTTCGTCGGGGTTGTCGCGTTCGCGCTCGCTGCCAAGATCGACGCCGATTGGTGGCGACGACTGGCGTGGCCCATCATGATCCTGAGCATGCTCGCAATGCTCGTGACCGTGCTCTCGTTCACGAAATCCATCGCTCCGGTACACCTGGGTGCGCGTCGCTATCTGTATGGCGGCTCCATTCAGCCGTCGGAGTTTGCAAAGTTCGCGGTCGTTGCATGGACGGCCATGCTGCTCGTCAAGAAGGGCGAGGCGGTTCGTCGGCTCGGCAAGGGCCTGTTGCCGTTCGTGGTGGTGATTGGCTCGCTCAGCGTGCTGGCCATCCGTCAGCCCGATTACTCCGTCGCCATGACGTTTTGCCTGCTGATGGCGGTGCTGCTCTTCGTCGGCGGCGCACGGGTCGCGCACTTCCTGTTCCTGGGGGCGCTCGGGTTCGGATTGCTCTTTCAGAAGGCAAGCAGCAACGACTACATCCGGGAGCGGCTTCGAAGCTTCACGGCGGGGGAACAGGCTGATACGGCACACAAGTCCGGCACCGCCGACCAGCAATTTCAGTCGGGCGTCGCCGTCGGCTCCGGAGGGCTGATCGGTGTTGGTTTTGGTGAGGGCAACCAACAGCGTGGGTGGTTGCCCCTCGCGTACAACGATTTCATCGGGTCCGTCGTCGGCGAGGAATTCGGATTCCTCGGCATTGCGGGCATCACGCTGGCATTCGGACTGTATGGCTGGCTTGGCTTTCGCATCGCGCGCCAGGCGCGAACCCCGTTCGCCTCGATACTGGCGGTCGGCCTCACCTTCATGACCGTGCTGACGGCGTTCATTCATCTGGGCGTCGTCATTGGCCTGCTGCCCAACACCGGCCTGACGCTTCCGTTCGTGTCATACGGTCGCTCCAACCTCGTGCTTACGTTGGGCATGACCGGCATTCTGGTGAATGTCGGCAGCCTCCGTGAGCGCGTGTACGGGGAAAGCGCGACCGACCCACTGCAGGCCACGCCCGCGTGAGCGCGTGAGCGCCACCGTCAGCAAGCGCCGTGTACTGTTCGCGGGAGGTGGCACCGGTGGCCATCTGTATCCGGGCCTCGCCATTGCCCGCGCGCTC
>DASQZA010000106.1:0-2050 GCA_035638935.1 Gemmatimonas sp.
GGTCGAGATCGCGCTGCGGGCGGCGGCGGTGGAGCTGGCGGCCACCGTCGTCACCGGTACCATCCGCGCCCAGGGCGCGGATGAAGCGGTGAGCCCGACCACCGTGCTTTCGGGGGCCCAGCTCGACCGGCAGCTCTCGACCACCGTAGCGTCCACGTTGCAGAACCAGCCCGGGATCGCAATCGCGACGCTCGGACCCGCGACCGGACGGCCGGTCATTCGCGGCCTGTCGGGCGATCGCGTCCTGATGCTCGAGGACGGGCTGCGCGCCGGCGATCTCTCCTCCACGTCCGGCGATCATGCGGTCTCGATCGATCCGCTGACGGCGCGCCAGCTCGAAGTCGTGCGCGGCCCGATGTCGCTGCTCTACGGCAGCAGCGCGCTCGGGGGCGTCGTGAACGTCATCCGCGACGAGGTGCCGGTGGCGCTGCCGGAGCACACCGGCGGTACGCTGGGCGCGACGGGCACGTCGGTCGATGAGGGCGCCGCGCTGGCGGGTGTCCTGAACAGTCGCGCCGGAGCGTATGCGCTACGCGCGGAGGGAACGGCGCGGCGTGCCGGCGACCAGCGCACCCCACTCGGCACGCTCGACAACACGCGGATCGAGACGCTGGGCCTGTCGCTCGGCGCATCGCGGATCGGTGCCCAGGGGCATGCGGGCGCTGCATATCGTTTTTACGACAACAGCTACGGTGTGCCCGGCGGCTTCGTGGGCGGGCACGAGCGCGGCGTGCGGATCGACATGCGCAAGCATGCCGCGCGTGCCGAAGGCGAACTGCGACCCGACAGCGGGGCGCGATTCAGCAGCGTACGCGGAAGCGTCAGTGGTACACGCTACGGGCATGAGGAATACGAGTCGAGCGGGTCGCTCGGAACGCGCTTTCGCCAGACCGTAGTGCAAGGTGACCTGCTCGCGCGACACCGGCACATCGGGTCGATCACGGAAGGGGCGCTGGGAATGCGCTACCAGTTTCGCGACATCGTCACCGGTGGTGCGCTCCGCACGCCATCGACGCGCGACCAGAGTGTCGCAGGGTTCGTGGTGGAACAGTTCGAAGCCGGGCCGCTCGTGGTCAACGCCGGCGCACGCTACGAGTGGGCGCGTTTCGTTCCATACGAGCCCGGCGCAGTAGTGATCGTGAACGACGTGCAGATCCCCGCGCGCTCACGGACCTTCAGCAACGTGTCGGCGTCGCTTGGCGTGCTCTACGACGCGGGGCACACGATCGGACATGCACTCGAAGGCGTGCACATCGGCGCGAGCGTCGGCCGCGCCTTCCGCACACCCGACTTCAACGAACTGTACTCCAATGGGCCGCATCTCGCCGCCTATTCGTACGATGTCGGCAATCCATCGCTCCGCGCGGAGACCGGACTCGGCATCGACGTGTTCGCGCGCCTGTCACGCGACCGCGTGCGCGGCGAAGTCGCGCTGTTCCGCAACCAGATGCAGGGATTCATCTTCCCGCGCAACACCGGTGACATCGGGCTGCAGGGCAACCGTCCGAAATTCCAGTTCACCGGGCGCGACGCGCTGTTGACCGGAGCGGAAGGCTCGCTCGAGGTGAGTGTCCGGAGCGATTTCACGGTCGACGGTGCGCTCTCGTACGTCCGTGGCACGTTCGTGGGAATGGTCGACTCGCTTCCCGCGGATGTCGCGAACGGCATTCCCGATGCGCGGCCCGGCTCGCGCTATCTCCCGCTCATGCCGCCGCTCCGCGGCCACCTGGGAATGCGCTACGAGCGAGGTCGTGCCTCGTCGCGCAGCTGGAACCTTGGCACCGCGCTGCGCGCCGGCGCAGCGCAGCGCAACGTCGGCGACTTCGAGACGGCGAGTGCGGCCTACGCGCTGCTCGAACTCACGGGCGGACTGCGCTTTCTCGTACGTGGCCGCTTTCACGCCGTCACGCTTCGCGTCGACAATGCGACGGACACCGCGTGGCGGCGTGAAAGCGGCCACGTACGAGAAAGCGCAGTCCGCCCGTGAGTTCGAGCAGCGCGTAGGCCGCACTCGCCGTCTCGAAGTCGCCGACGTTGCGCTGCGCTGCGC
>DASQZA010000107.1:0-6547 GCA_035638935.1 Gemmatimonas sp.
GGCGTCGCAAGGACTTCCGACGGCGTGCGAAATTCCGTCAGCGCGCGGACGGAGAAGCGAAACTGGCCGCGACGAATCGTTCCACCAGCACCATTCGGGTTTTCCGAACGGATCGCCGCTGCGACATCGTCGGGTGTGAGATCGAGCGCACGGAGACGAGCCGGGTCGAGGTCGACGCGGATCTCGTCGGTCGGTGCGCCCACGACGGCCACGGACGAGACACCCTCGATCTGTTCCAGCCGGCGTGCATGCACATCAGCGGCGACGCGCGCGAGACCACGCAGGTCGCCGCCACCTTTCGAGCGATCGTTGCGCAGGGCCAGGACCGCAATCGGACGTTCGCCCGGGTCGCTCGCGAGCAACGTCGGACGTTCGGCGCGCTCGGGGAGACTGCCGCGCGCGGCGTCCAACCGCTCGCGCATGGTCAGCACCGTCGTGCGCATGTCGGTGCCCCACTCGAAACGCGCGGTCGTCGTCGCCTGGCCATTGCGGCTCACCGACCGCAGTTCCACGAGCCCCGGCGTCGCCGCGATCGCCTGTTCGATCGGCTCCGCGATGAATCGGGAGACTTCCGTTGCCGCCGCTCCGTTGTAGACCGTGCGCACGGTCAGCACCGGAAGAGACACGTCCGGCAGCAGCGACACCGGCAACCGGGTCAGCCACACGGATCCGAGCAATACGACCGCGAGCACCGCCGACACCGTCGCAACGGGCCGGCGCACGGCAAACCGGGGAATGGACACGAGGGTGCCGCCTGCTAGCGCGACCCGGGGTGGCGTGACCCAGGGCGGCGCGAACGTACCGCGACGCTCTCCGCGGACTCTCGTTCGCGCGGTGCCGACACCCGAACCGGTGCGTCATGCGTGAGCGTGAGATGCCCCTCGACGATGACCTGGTCGCCAGCCCTTACCGGAATCTCGTTGGTCGACGAGTCGGGCAGCACCTCGGTGTCCGTGCCATTGTTGCGCCCGATGTTGATGTATGTCCACTGCGCGCGGCCATCACGCACCACGAACACCAGTGGGCGTCCATCGCGTTCGATGACCGCACGCGATGGCACGATGCGACGTCCGACGAGGCGGGCCGCTTCGAGCTGCACGTCGGCGTACATGCCGGGGCGCAGCATACCATCGCCGAGCACGCGAATCACCGCGCGTCCGGCACGCGTGACGGAATCGACCAGTGGCAGCACGGCATCGATGCGACCGCGAATGATGCGGCCGGGTGCGCCGACACTCGTGACGTTGACCTCGCCACCCGCGCGAATCAGCGGCAGGTCGTGCTCCAGCACCTGGGCCTCGATGCGCAGGTTGCGCATGTCGACGACGGTCATGAGGTGCTGTCCGCCTCCAATGAATTCCCCGGGTCCGATGTTGATGGCATCGACCGATCCGTCGACAGGACTGACTACCGTGGCTTTGAGCCGGTCGCGCTGGGCACGCTCGAGGCGCACCCGCGCCGCTGCCAGCCCGGCCCTCATTACAAGGGATTTCCGCTGCGTATCCGTTGGCCCCACACCATTCACGATCGAATCGGGCACGTAGCTCTCGAGGTAGCGCTGTTCGCTCTCGTCCACTGCGGCCTGTGCCTCGCGCAGGGTGAGGTCGAACGGGCCTGGATCGAGGCGAAGGAGCGCCTGTCCACGCATCACGCGGGCACCTGGTCGCACGAGCACAACGTGCACGGTGCCGGCGACTTCCGACGTGAGCCGAACGGTCGCGTCCGAGCGTACCTGCCCCGTCGTATTCACCCGGAGCACGAGGTCGCCTTCGCGCGCCTCCTGCGCCGCAACCGGCAACGCCAGCGCAGGCGTACCGGCGTCCTGTGCGGCGATCGCCGAGTCTGCGGCCACGATCGCTGCGGAGTCACCCGTTGCCGCGGACATCGTGTCGCAGCCAGAGACCACCAGAGCAATGAGCAACATGGTGCTGCAGCGCGAGAATGGCGTCACGAGCGCGGAGAAGTGAGGAAACATGGCAGTAAACGGCAAGAAGGCGTCGGCGCGCGTGGTAGGGTTGCACGCGTTGTCAGTGTCGCTGCTGTCCCGGACTTCTGTGACATCGAATCGGCGACAGCGGTGGCAAATCGCCGCACCGAAGCACGACATTCTTCGCGCGTTTTCCGTGGTGTGCCGTGCTTTTCCGTGGTGTGAGGTCACCGGGGTGACCTGCATGACAGAATGCGGCATGAGCTCCTCGCCGCTGCTGACCGATCTCGTTCGGACGCTCAACAACGTCCCCGACCCTGCCGCGGGTAGGGCGGCCGGAGTCCGGCAACGTCAGGTGTCGGATAACGAGCCTAAGGCCACCCCGCCCCAGGTATACGAGTCGTCGGAACCGCTCGAACAAGAGGTCAGCCGCGCACGCTGCGACGCGGCGATGCAGGAGCTCATTTCTGCACTCGAATCACTGCATGCATTGCTGCGCCGGGATGCACACTGATGGCGCGCATCGCGCTGTTGGTGCAGCAATCGACGAACGCGATAACCGGAGGAGCACCATGAATTTCCTTTCATTGATTGCAATGAACAACACTCATGCGTAGCCCGCTGACGGCCCTGCAGGCATTCTCCCGGGATGCCCGGATCTTCCCAACGTCATCAGATGGGTGCGACGAACTGCTGCCGTCGTTTTTCGCGATCACCAAGGTCGCGGAGCGTCTCAGTACGCTCGATCCTGGGGCACGGGATGCATACCTTGCGACGCTCGAGGACGACGTGCTGCCGTTCGAACCCACCCGGCCAACGCTGGTGCACGATGCGACAGCGCGCTCGGATGATCCGCTGTCGCGACTGTCGGAGCAGCTCCGGGTGCAGGCCGAGCGCATGGAGCGCTCCGGTTGTTTCGAGATGGCGTTCACGACGGTGTCGGCCGTCTGCATGATGTCTGCCCGTGCCGACTTCGTCACTCGGCTCACCGCCACCGTTCACCTGGGTCGCATCGCGCGACAGCTTGGTGATCTCGAGACGGCAACCGACTGTTACTCGACCGTCACCGATCAGGGGCTGCGCGAGCGGGATGCGCCACTCGCTGCGCTTGGCTTCGTGGGATTGGGAGTCGTTGCCGCCGTGCGCGGAAATCGTCCTGCCGAACGAGCCATGTTCGAGCGGGCGCTTTCGCTTGCACACCCGGGCGGCACGGTCGAAGCATCCGCTTCGCAAGGCCTGATGAATGTCGCCATCGCCGAGAAGCGGCACATCGACGCACTGCTGCACGGCTGGCGCGCGTTCGACCTGGCAACGGACGGTCCGGAAACTCGCGCCATGATTCTTTCCAATCTCGCGCTCACGTCATTGCACGCCGACTTCACGGCGGCCGCGCTCGGGGGCTTCATGCACGTGCTGACACTCACCGAGACCGCGCGCATTCGTCTGCCGGCCATCGGTGGTGCGATGCGGGCTGCTGCACGTTTGCGCGAGGACGCGCAGGTGACCGCACTGAACGCGGACGGCGATCGCGAGTCGGTGCGAGCCGCGCAGCCCTTCGAGTCGGCGCGCTTTCTCCTGCACGCCGGCGAAGCGTGGGCCACGGTCGGCGATACTGCGTTCGCGCGCCGTCGCTACGAGGACGCATTGGCCATGGCCGTGCAGCACGGATTCTTCGAGATTCGCGTGAAAGCCGAAGACGGCCTGGAAATCCTCGCGCAGCGTCGCGTCGAGGAACGCGCCAACCTGACGGCGTCGTCAGTCGGCGAGGATTCCGAGGCCGTCGCGCTCGTGGCAGCCGGGATTGGCCGTCTGGAAGCGCTGTGTGGCTGACGTTGCCCCTGTCAGTTCCAAGGCAGCTGCTCCCTCTTGCGGCCCGTCGTTTCCGTCGGGATGGGCGTCTCGCCATCGGCGGGAGCCGTTGGGCTGGCAACACACGCGGCGAGAGGGGCGACAGTCAGGGCGACGAGTAGAAGCAGGCGGCGCGGACGCATTGGCGGAGTCTCCGAAAGGGGTGTGCCCATTGTTAAGCCCGCCTCTACGGCCCGTTCTCATCACCTGGGAAAAGCACCGCACACCGGGGAAAACGAGCTCATCATTAGCCGGTTCTGCCGTCGGCTGGGATCAGGGTGGGTAGCCTCCAGGTTGCCTGTGTTCCCGGTTCGCCGCTGCTACAGGCACGGCTTCGGGATGCCTTGAATGGTTCGGGGCAGGTCGTGGCCTTTCCGGATACGGCGACGGCCTTGCCAAGCATTCTGCGTGGCGAGGTGCGCTGCACGGTGGTCGCCGTCGATGTCGCATCGATCGACACGTCGCTGACGACGCTGCGGGTGTTTCAGCACGCGGTGCCGACGCACGCCGTGGTTGCATGGTGTGACCGCCGGACGCTCACCACGCGGCAGCTGCTCGACGTTGCGCAGGCTGGCGTCGCAGAGCTCGTATTGCGGGACATCGACGACATCCGGCATGTGCTGGGTCGCATCCTCAATTCGGCAACGCAGCGCTCATTTGCGCTGTCGGTCGAGCAGCGGGTCGGTGCCGACCTGCCGCGTGCGATCCGTCCGGTCTTCCGCTTCCTGCTCGAGAACGTCCATCAGTCGCTCGATGTCGACCAGGTCTCGGCCGCGTTCGGCATCACCCGACAGACGTTGCGTAACCGGCTGATCGGCCATCGCATGCCGTTGCCGCGCGCCTTCATGACTTGGAGCCGGCTGCTGGTTGCCGGGTCACTGCTGCAGGAGCGCGGGCAAACGCTCGACACTGTCGCGTGGCAGCTCGACTTCAGTTCCGGCCACCATCTCGGCACTGCCCTGCGCCGGTACACCGGGTTGGGGATCGAGGAGTTGCGTGTGACGGGGGTCGCATCGGGCGTGGAGTCTGCATTTCGTTCTGCACTCGCGGCTGCGCGGAGTGGTTCCTTGCCCGCGCACTCCGCAGGGGATTAGCTTCCCGGACTGGCCGGCACCGCGTCGTGTCAGGACGGTGCCCCGCGCACCGTGTGTCCGAAACTGGTGTTCGCACGTTGCGTGTGTAGCTCAGTTGGATAGAGCGTCTGCCTCCGGAGCAGAAGGTCGCAGGTTCGAGTCCTGCCATGCGCATTTTTTCACGCCGTCCGCGCGCCCGTATGGCCATATGGCGCTTCCATATGGCGCTGCCCCATGGCGCCCATGACGCCTACTTGTGCCCTTAATGACCGCCTGCGCCGTCCGCCGCCGGCTCCTTCACTTCCCCCCGCGTCGTGCACGTCGCTGAGCTGAAGCAGAAGTCGGTACCCGAACTCCTCACCCTCGCCGAATCGTTGCGGGTGTCGAACACGTCGGGGCTGCGCAAGCAGGATCTGATCTTTCGCATCGAGCAGGCCCTGCTCGATGCGGAGACGACGTTGTACGGGGAAGGCGTGCTGGAAATCCTTCCTGAAGGCTACGGTTTTCTCCGCTCGCAGGATTTCAACTACCTGTACGGGCCGGACGACATCTACGTCTCTCCTTCCCAGGTGAAGCGATTCGACCTCCGCACCGGTGACACGGTGATGGGGGAAGTCCGCCCACCGAAGGAATGGGAGCGCTACCTGGCACTGCTGAAGGTGGAGCGTATCAACAAAGGCGATCCGGAGAAGTCGAAACTGCGCAGCGCGTTCGACAATCTCACTCCGAAATACCCGGATGAACGCATCCGGCTCGAACGCGCGAACGGTGAGGTGGCCACGCGCGTGTGCGACATCATTGCTCCGCTGGGCAAGGGCCAGCGCGCGCTCATCGTTGCGCCACCGAAAGGCGGCAAGACGATCCTGATGCAGCAGATCGCGAACGCCATCGTCGAGAATCATCCGGAGATTTCGCTCATCGTGCTGCTGATCGACGAGCGTCCGGAAGAAGTCACCGACATGCAGGCGAACTGCCCGAAGGCCGAAGTCATCTGCTCCACCTTCGACGAGCCACCCGACCGTCACGTGCAGGTCGCGGACATGGTGATCGAGAAGGCCAAGCGCCTCGTCGAGTCCGGGCAGGACGTCGTGATCCTGCTCGACTCGATCACGCGGCTCGCGCGCGCGCACAATGCGGTCGCACCCTCCGGCGGGAAGATCATGTCGGGCGGCATGGAAGCCGGCGCGATGCAGAAGCCCAAGGCGTTCTTCGGCTCGGCGCGCAATCTCAAGGAAGGCGGATCGCTCACCATCGTCGCGACGGCCCTCATCGAGACGAACTCGCGCATGGACGAACTCATCTTCGAAGAGTTCAAAGGCACCGGTAACATGGAGCTCGTGCTCGACCGGAAGCTCGCCAATGCGCGCATCTTCCCTGCGATCGACATCCAGAAGTCCGGCACCCGGCGCGAGGAACTGCTGCTCACGCCGTTCGAACAGCAGCGGATCTATCTGCTCCGCGCTTTTCTTGCGGACATGCCGTCCGAAGAGGCACTGACATTCCTGCTGAAGCGCATGGAACGCGCGTCGAATAACCAGGAATTCTTCGAACAGATGGCCGAACCGTGACCCGTCGCTTGCTCGCCATCGACTGGGGCGACAAGCGAATCGGGCTGGCGGTCAGCGACGAACTCGGCATGCTCGCATCGCCCGCCGGTGTCATCACGCGCCGCGTCGGCAAGCGCCCCCCGGTCGCGGAA
>DASQZA010000108.1:0-11129 GCA_035638935.1 Gemmatimonas sp.
CGGGACGAGGAGTGAAGACGGGGGCAGCAGGTGCCGACACTACAAAGGCCACTCCCTGCGACCTTCGACGCTCCTCCGATGTCCATGCGCCCCGCCCTTCCCTGCCGACGTTGCGAGTCCTTGCCGGCTACCGCCACGCAGGCTGCCGACCTTCATCTCTGGTTTCCGACCCCGCACGTCGCGGCCAAGGCACGTGAGATCTTCGCGTCGTCGAACATCGCGCCGACACGGTCGGTTGGCGGCGGTTTCTGCTACCACATGCCGGCCGAGGAGCGCGTCGCCACGTTCGAAAAGCTCGAGCTCGAACTGTCGCTGGTCGAGCGTGAGGACACGCGGGTGCTCGCCGTCGATGCCGGCGTCGAACCCACCTCACACGATCTCGCACGTGTCGAGTCGCTCGCTCGACTGGTTGGGCGCATGCGACACGACTGGCTGCTTGCCATGCTCGAGGAGCGGCGGCTTACATCGCACTTCCAACCGATCGCGCTCGCGAGCGACCCTGGGCTGACTTACGGGCACGAGGCGCTGCTGCGTGGAGTACTGCCCGACGGCTCGCTGATCGCACCGACACGACTGTTCGACGCGGCCCGTGAATCCGGACTCCTGTTCCAGCTCGATCTCGCGGCGCGACGGTCGGCCATCGCGGCTGCGCACTCACATGGATTGCGTGGCGCGCTGTTCATCAACTTCGCTCCGACCGCCATCTACGATCCGGCAGCGTGCCTGCGCACCACGGTGGCCGCGATCGACGCAGCCGGCATTCCTCGCAGCTGCGTCGTGTTCGAGATCGTCGAGACGGAGCGAGCGCAGGACACCAATCATCTGCGCCGCATCCTCGACTACTATCGTGGCGCCGGATTCCGCATCGCGCTCGACGATGTCGGCTCGGGCTACTCGTCGCTCAACCTGATTCACCTGCTGCGCCCGGACATCCTCAAGCTCGACATGGAACTGGTGCGAGGCGTCGACCAGGACCCGTACAAGGCGCGCATCGCCGCCAACCTGCTCGACGTCGCCGGCGCCCTCGGCATCGAAACGTTGGCAGAAGGCATCGAAACCGAGGGCGAACTGGCATGGGCACGGGAGAACGGCGCAACCTACGTGCAGGGCTACTTGCTCGGGCGCCCTGCGCCGGCGCCGGCGCATTTCAACGGTGCGAACTACGCTCCTCGGGGTGTGTTAGCGGTTTAGAGTGGTGCGCGGCGCGGGTCTGGAATTGGCTGGTTGTGAGTCTGTGGTACGGTGCGCGGCGCCGGTCTGGAACTGCCTACCGCGAATCACGCAAATGCGCCTTCGGCGCAACCGCAAATGCAACCGTGAGGGCGACGGGCCGACGGTGCGTATCGTCCGCATCGACTTTTCTTTTGTTGAACAGCTCGCGGGGCTCGAGATCGTGCTCGGAGCCCCACCCCAGAAAATGGCGGCCTCGCGCTACCGCGATGTGCTTCGAATCGCTCTCGGTTCCATTCGCGGTTGCGCCGAAGGCGCATTTGCGTGATTCGCGGTAGGCAGTTCCAGACCGGCGCCGCGCACCAATACCACAGACTCACAACCAGGCAGCTCCAGACCAGCGCCAAGCACCATCACAACGAAGCCGGCACCAGCGATGGCACCGCGACGACGACCGCGTCCTCTTCCTCCAATGCCGGCGCAAGCAGCTTGTAGAGCACCGGCGTGACCAGCCGTGCGATCAAGGTGCTCGAGATCAGGCCGCCGATGATCACCCACGCCAGCGGCGAGTAGAGCCCCGACCCCTGCAGTGCGAGCGGCAACAGGCCGCCAATGGCCGTCATCGTCGTGAGCACGATCGGCAGGAAGCGAATCTCACCGGCCTTCTGGATCGCGTCGTCGAGTGCCATGCCCTCGCGTCGCAGCTGGTCGGTGAAGTCGACGAGCAGGATGCTCGTCTTGATTTCGATACCGACCAGTGCCACGAACCCGATGATCGCGGTGAATGAGAGAGTGTATCCACTGGCGAGCAGTGCCAGCACGCCACCGACGACGCCGAGCGGAATGACAGATGCCACGACGAGCGTCGTGCGGAAGTCGCGGAACTCCAGCACCAGGATCGCCAGAATCGCGAACACCGCGACGATCACGGCGCCGCCGACACCACCGAAGCTTTCCTGCCGGCTTTCGATCTCTCCGGCAGGTTGCAGCACGTACCCCGCCGGAACAGCGATGCTGTCCAGTCGCGCGAGCACCGCCTTCGTCACTGCATCGGTGTTGTAGCCACTCTTCACGTAGCTCGTGATCGTGACCGCGCGCTGCCGGGCGAAATGATCGATCTTGGTCGGCGTCGCGGCAAAGCCGACGGTCGCGATCTGTGACAGCGGTATGATCGCGCCGGAGACCGTGCCGACCTTGATGCGGTCGAGCGCCTCCGGGCGCGGCCGCCCGTCGTGTGCAATGCGGACCATCAACGGATACTCGTCGCCGTCATCCGCGCGAATCTTCCCCGCCTCGAGCCCCGCGATCCCCAGACGCAGCGTGCGCTCCACCTCGGCGCTCGGCACTCCCAACAACCCCGCTTTCTGCCGGTCGACGAAGAGCCGCAGATCGGAACGGCGCAGTCGAACGGGGTTGTTCACGTATTCGGTGCCGTCCGTGCTGCCAAGGATGCGCTCCACCTGCGTCGCAAGCGATCGCAACGTGTCGAGCCCGGTGCCCTCGATTCGCATCGCGATCGGAGCGTCGATCGGCGGGCCGTTCACGAACTCCTTGAGCTCGATCCGCGCGCCCGGGTACGCCGCGAGCTGGCTGCGCAACGAGTCCAGCATCACTGGTGTGCCTTCGTTATCGTACTTGTCGATCAGCACCAGCAGCTGCCCCCGGTTCGGCGCCTCGGCGCGCTGGAACACGTTGTAGTACACCGCGGGGTTGTCCTTGCCGACATTCGTGAAGACGCTCCGGGTGCTCGGGTGCGCACCAATGATCTTCTCGGCGAATCGCGCCGCGCGATCGGTCTCGGCGAGCGACGTCCCCTCGGGCGTTTCGATGTCGACGTGATACTGTGGCGTGCCGGCCTTCGGAAAGAGCGAGAATCCGACGACAGGCACCAGGGCGATCGCACCAATGACCATCGCCCCCGCGAACATCAGCGTACGAAGCGGCGCCGCGAGTGCACGGTGCAGCAGCGGCGCATACGTGCGATGGATACCACGATCGAGCGCGCGCAACACACGGTTGCCATCGGCACTCTCGGTCTTGGGAAGCACGAGACTCGCGAGCCACGGGATGATCGTGAGCGACACCAGCAGGGATGCCAGCACCGCGTACACCACGGCTACCGGCAGCGAGCGGATGTACTTGCCGGACAGGCCCGGCAGAAACATGAGTGGCAGGAACGCGAAGATGAGCGTCGCGGTGGCGCCTAGGACTGCAACCGCGATCTGCTTCGTTGCAGCGATCGCTGCTTCGCGCCGCGGCACGCCGCTCCGCATGAAGCGCGTGATGTTCTCCACCACCACGATGGAATCGTCCACCAGCAGGCCGAGTGCGATGACGAATCCCACGATGGAGAGCTGGTTGATGCTGAACCCGGTCGCATGCAACATCACGACCGCGAGGGCCAGCGACAGGGGAATCGAGATCATCACGACGACCGACGCGCGCCATCCAAGCGGCAGTAGGGTCACCAGCACGAGCGCGATGGCAATCGCGAAGTCTTCGCCCAGCCGCGCGAGACGTGCTCTCACATTCTGCGACTGGTCGAAGCCACGGGCGAGCGTGACACCCTCCGGCAGGGTGGGCTCGAGCTCATCGAGCTCGGTCCACACGGCATTGCGCACGTTCTCGACGTTGCGTCCGACCTTGACTGCTACGCTCAGGAACATCGCGCGCTGGCCATTGTAGCGGCCGATGTGCACGTCTTCGCCGTCGTCCCATGCAACCGTCGACACGTCGCCGACACGGACCGTTGCGCCGCCGGCTGCGGTGATCACGGTACCCTGAATTTCTTCAGGCGTCTGATATCGGCCGGGCGTCGCGAGGTTGTAGCGACGCGTACCGACATCCACCGAGCCGCCGGGCACGCGTGTATTGTCGCTGCCCAACGCGGCGAGCACCTGGGCCGGCGTGATGCCAAGTACGCCGAGTCGCCCGAGGTCGAGTGTCACCGCCATCTCGCGTTGCGGGTACGCCATGCGTTTGGCCGTCTTCACGCCATCGACGCGTGCCAGTGCATTCTCGATGCGTTCAGCCACGTTCTCGAGTGCGCTGTACGGCATGACGGGCGCAACGAGCGCAAGCTGGAACACCGTGAGGTCGGAGTTCTCGTTGCGGAGTACCTCCAGCCGCTGCAACGCAGCCGGCAGTGAGGGACGCAGCGCATTGACCTCACGCACCACTTGGTCATATTTGCGTTCCGCATCGACATCCGAATTGAACTCGACGCGAATCACCGACAACCCATCGCTGCTGGTGCTCTTGAGCTCCTTCAGTTCCGTCAGTGCGTTGAGCTTCTTCTCGATCGGCTCCGTCACGAGCTGCTCCATGTCCTCCGGTGACGCTCCGGGGTACACGACGACCGCGGTGAAGATGGGCACGGGGAAATCCGGGTCTTCCGCGCGTGGAATCGCGAGCCAGCTCGAGACGCCCAGCGCCGTGAACATCAGGAACAGCAGCACCGTGAACTGCCAGCGTTTCACGGCGAATTCGGCGAGCCGGCCAAGCATGTTCATGGCTTGTTCGCCACCACGCGCACGCGCGCGCCGTCGGAGACATACGGGGCTCCGCGTGTGATCACAGTGGCTCCTTCAGAAATGCCAGTCACGGCAACGCGGTCGCCGTGCACCCCACTGATTCGTACCCGATGTGCCTTGGCGACCGGAGTGCTGTCGGTCGTGCTCGTGTATTCGAGTGTGTACGCGACCGCGGAGTCCGCGTCGGCTTCGATGAGCGCATCGACGGGCACCATCGTCGCCGTTCCGCTGGAACGGGTCGCGATTTCCACCCGGCCCACCAGACCAGCCGGCAAGCCGTCGGCGCCACGGAGTGCGATCTCCACGGTGTACGTGCCGGTACGTGGGTCGGCGGACCCAGCGAGCAGTGTGACTGCAGCCGTGAAGGATTTTCCCGGGAGGGCGTCGAAACGCACGACTGCCGCGTCTCCGAGCTTTACGCGCAACGCATCGCGGTCGGGGAGCCCTGCGCGCAGCACGCGTCCGCGCGCCGCTCCACCAAGGATCAGTACCGACGAGCCGGCACCGATGTTCGAGCCGGCCATGGCAATCCGCTGCAGGATTACACCGTCCTGCGGTGCGACGATGGTCGCGTAGTCGCGATTCACGCGCGCTGCGGCGAGATCGGCCGCCGCTGCGTCGCGCGCCGACCCTGCATCCTGCCACTGCGTTCGTGTGGCGACGCTGTCGGTGAAGAGGCGTCCCACGCGCGCTTCATCGCGCGATGCCTTCTCGTACGCGACGGTCGCCTTTGTGACCAGCGCGTCGATCTCGCGCGTGTCGAGCATCGCCAGTGTCTGTCCCTTTCGTACGGTCTGCCCTTGATCGACCAGGACGCGTGCAATCACGCCGCCGGTCTTGAAGGCGAGCGGGATGTCGTCGCGTGATCCGAATGTGCCGGTGGCGACGACCGGGTCGGACACCTGATCGGTGGTCACGAGGGCCGTCGCGACGGGGACGAGCTTGTCCGAGACTTCTGCTGCGGGTGCTGGTGTGCACGCAGCGAGCAGTACTGCACTCAGCGCTGCACCACGGTACACATGGACACGAGATTTCATTGTACGCGGAGTGGAGGAAGGGCAGGTCATTCGGGCAACCGGCGAAGTGCAGCGGCGCGCTCGAGCTCGACGGCGCGTGCGGCCAGCGTGTATCGGGTGATCACATCGTTCAGTGCGGCGGCCGTGAACGCGGAACGCGCGCTCAGGAATTCGACATGGTTCGTGAGCCCTTCCGCGTACCGTCGCTCCACGAGCGAGAATGCCCGTTCGGCCGACACGAGGCGGTCTGCGGCAGCACGCGTGGCAGTACGCGCCGAGGCGACGCCGTCGAATGCATTTCGCACATCGGTCTGCACCATGCGCTCGGCTTCACGCCGGCGCGTCGTGGCCTGATCGCGAGTGAGGTCGGCCTGCTGGCGCCGCGCGACGTCCTGCCCACCGTTGAACACGTTCCAGCTCAGTACGAGCGACGCGAGACCCACGTCGCTCTGCCGGTCGAACCGGTAGCGCTCACCTTGCACGCCGTAGCTCGCGGCGAGCGACACGGTAGGAAGAAATGCCGTCGCCGCTGAGCGCCGTGCGGCATCGGACAACCGAATACCGCCATCGGCCTGCTGCAGCTCTTCGCGATGGGCGAGTGCATGTGTCTCCAGCGCGTCGAGTGCGAGTGTATCCGGGGGCAGCAGCGATGAATCGGCTGCCAGCGCCACCGGCGTTTCCGGATCCCTGTTCCGCAGGAGATTGAAGCCTCGGCGCGCTGCGTCGCGCTGTCGCTTCGCCTCCGCCAGCTGCTGCTGCATGTCGCTCGACTCGGCGCGTGCGCGGAGCACGACGTCCGGGGTGGCCTGGCCGGCGCGCACGAGGCGTTCACTGGCCCTGACGTTCTCGTCGACGACGGCGCGGGCACTTTCGAGAGTCTCGACCACGCGTTCACTGCTGGCGAAGCCGAGCCACGCGAGCTGTATGTCAGCGGCGACCCGGCGCGCAGTGCTTGCGACGGTGGCGTCGGCGATGTCGCGCTGCGCACCCGCTGCGGCGGACGCGGCTCGCAGCGCTGGCACGAACAGCGGCTGCACCAGCTCCAGCTTGGTCTCCTGCCGAAACGGGAGCGTGGCGTTCACGTTGGTCGGGAAACGCGGCGACCCGATGAGTCCGTTGAGCGCCGCATACGCGGGATTGATGAAGTCGCCGATGTTGATGACGCCGGTGAACTCCGAGTAGCGCGCATTGACGCCAACTGTCGGGAGGAAGCGGCCACGTGCTTCACGCACTCCCCCTTCTGCCCGGAGCGCACCTTGGCGCTGTGCGGCGAGTCCGAGGTTGCCTCGTATCGCTTCGTCGACGAAACCATCGAGAAGCGCGCGTGCGCTGCCGGCGATGGCGGGCGAGTTCGGGGGCGTCCACTGCGCGTCTGCGCTCCCGGGCGCGCCGACGCCCGTGGTGATCGCGAACCCTGCGGCCGCGACCCAACGACGGGTCCGACCTGTTCTCGCAGCACAGCTGCACATGGCTAAGTCTTGTAACATCGTTAACCTGAAGGGCCGTTAATAGGGCGCCGAGGCGCCCGGTGATGACCAATGGTTGATGCGGTTGTATCTACGCGGCCCGAACTGCTCCGCGAATCATGACGTCGATCATGCTGCGCACGGTTTCGCGCGGCGGACGCCAGCTGATGTACGGATCGTTGCAATGCGTGTAGTACAGCGAGACGATCCCGTGAACGCCTGACCAGAAGATCTGGGACAGCTCTTCCGGATCCGCGAGCTCGGGCCGGTATCGGCCGGCATGGATTCCTTCCGTCACCGTCTGCAGCAGGAACTGATACGCATCTTCGTCGGGACGAACCCTTTTGTCTCCATCCGGGTGCGTATGTCCCTGTGGTGTCATGAACATGAAGCGATACTGGCTCGGATTATCAAGCGCGAAATCGGCGTATGCCAACCCCATACGGCGCATGCGCTCGACCGGATCCTCAATGCGTCCGATCTTGTACATCGCTTGGCCCAATGCACCGAAGTCGGCCATGCACAGCTCCTCGATCAACGCATCCTTGTCCCGGAAATGATGATAGATCGCTGTCGGGGTGTAACCGATCTTGACGGCAATGGCTCGCATCGTCGTCGCCTCGACCCCCTGATCCACGAACAGCCCACGCGCCGCGTCCAGGATTGCCTGTCGCGTTTCGGCCTTCTGACGCTCGCGTCTCGCGAGGGAAGCGGTCTGTACGGAGGATGAAGTCACGGCCACAGTATGCGCATTTCACTTAACGCTGTCAAGCGGATCATTTCGAGGGCCTCCGGAAGGCTCGGTTCACAGGGCTTGTCCCGTACCTGCCTGGCAGTGACGTACCTAGGCCGACTGACCGCGAAACATGAAATAGAGCGCCCCGAGCACGCAGAGGCAGGCCCAGAGGTAATCGAGCTTGATTGGCTGTTTCATGTACAGCACGGCGAACGGGACGAACACCGCCAGCGCGATGGCTTCCTGCAGGATCTTGAGCTGCGGCAACGTGAGCGCCGTATAGCCGATCCGGTTCGCCGGGACCTGCAGGAGATATTCGAACAGTGCGATGCCCCAGCTCACGATGGCCGCCACGTACCATGCCCGCGAATTCAGGCTTTTGAGATGCCCGTACCAGGCGAAGGTCATGAAGACATTGGACGCGGCGAGGAGCAGCGTCGTCTTGAGCAGGACCGAGTTCATGCAGCGCACCATGGCGGAATGTGGAATGACGCGTCGTGCTGGCGGACGGCACTCGTGCGTCATGATGGGATCAAGCATACTTGTGGCAGCGTCGGCGCGCGGATCGCGGCTCGCGGATCGCGGCTCGCCCTACGCTGTTGATTCACGACTCTCGGCAAGGCAATCGACATGAGCATGATGCGGGTAGCGCGTACGGCTTTGACGGCACTCGCTGCTGTCGGGATCACCGTGCTGCCGGACGGTCTCGCAGCGCAGGCCAAGTCTGCATCGCCTCGCCGGACATCCGTTGCGCCCAAGGCGCCCAAGGCGCCCAAGGCGCCCAAGGCGCCGCTGCGACCGGCATCGACGACGCGTGCGGGTGCCGGTGCGGGTGCCGGTGCGTGGACACTCCCGGAGGCCGACGTGCTGGTGCAGCGCGTGTACAGCCGCATCATCGCGCAGGACAAGCCGGGCGCGGTGCCGATCAGTGGCTACACCCGCCGTTTCGTCGGCCGCGATACCACGATCGAGGCGGTCCGGCGTTTCGCGGGCCGCGACGTCACGCTGGCATCGTCGGCGTTCGGCCCGGTCACGGGGTGGACGGACTCCAACAAGCTGCAGATCCCGCCCTGCGTCGGCCCGGGCTGCCCGGCGCCGGTCAACTCGCTCTGGCTGGCGATCACGCGCATCGAGCGCGGCGACTTACCGCATGAGGTCCATGTGTGGTACACGACGAGCTTCGCCGCCGAGGGGCCAGCGGGTCCGACGCAACAGTCCTACGCGTTCTGCGAACGGTGGCTGCGCGTCGGCGGCGGCTGGAAGTACGACGGCTTCGTGCGCGTGGCCTCGAGCTCGGACCGCGGCGAATAGCGGCGAGTAGCGGCGAGTAGTGGCGAGTAGTGGCGACGGCGTTGGTGCGATGCGACTTTGAACGGCAGGTAAACGGATAAAAACGGATCAGAACTGAAAACAAACGGATCTGTACGGCGCGTGCATCGACGGACGGCGCGCACGGAGCAGATCCGTTTCGTTTTATGTGGTTTCTGTTCTTATCCGTTTACCTGCAGTTGACCGTCCGCCCGCAATTTGCCAGCAGCAGGGTGTATCGCCTGCAGCTTGTCATCCGTCGGCTCGTTCGCCTGCCGCTTGACGCACTGGCGGCCGAGCCAGAGCGCGACGCCGAGCCAGACGAGCGACATCGGCGCTGCGATCAGCGCGATGCTCGAGACTGCGAGCCCCGCGAGTTGCAGCCCCGAGTAGCTCCATGCCCCGATCTGGTCGCCCGTGCGATAGACGAACAGGTCGATGAAGTTCTTCGCCTTGTACTTGTCCTCCGGCGGCACCACCGTGAACAGCACCTCGCGCGCCGGACGTCCGAATGCGTACTCACCCGCGCGACGTGCGACCTGGAAGACGACGAACAGCCCCAGCGATCCCCAGATACCCAGTGAGGCGAAGCCGATCGTGCTGACCAGTGGGAGGATCGCGAGCGTCAGGCCGACGCCCAGCCACTTGATCACGCGCCCCGTGATGAACAGCTGCGCGAGCAGCGTCAGCCCCTGCGTGATGAAGTCGAGATCGGCGAGGAATGCGGTGCGCTGTTCGCGGTCCGAGTAGCGTGCGCCGACGATCTCCGCCTGCTGGAAGTAGAGCACCGTCGATCCGATCGTGAACATGAGCATGTAGACGCAGATGCCGAGCATGTAGGGCGACTTGAGCACGTTGGTGATGCCGGCGAACGATCCACCGCCCACGGAGCGTTGCGATGCGTCGCGCTCCCGTGTTTCCGCCCGGAAACTGGGCGGGAAACGGCGCACTGCCTGCACGGCGCACTCGAGGAAGAGCACCGACAGCACCATGAGCATCGGTGTGCCCAGGTCTTCGGCGAACTTGCCCGTCAATCGCGAGCCGGCGAGCGCGCCGAGCGTGCCGCCGACACTGATGAATCCGAACAGGCGCTTGCTCTGCTCCGGGCGGAACGTGTCCGCCATGAAGCTCCAGAACACCGACGTGATGAACAGGTTGTACACGCTGGTGAGGATCCAGAACGTCGGCCCGACGAACGGCTCGATCGACGGCGGGCCCCAGCGCACGATTGCGGCGAAGAGCAGCAGCAAGCCGATGAAGACGCGATACACGATCGGGATGAACCGGCGCACCGGCAGACGCGACACGATCGTCGCGTACACGGGGTTCATCGCGAGCGTCGTCACCGCCGTGCCGAGGAACAGCCATGGCAACTGACCGGTGCCGGCTGCCACACCGACTGCATCACGTACCGCTCGCAGAATGAAGTACGACGCCAGCGCGAAGAAGAAGTACGTCGCCGCCATGAGCGTCGAGCGCCCTTCGCCCTTCTCCATCGTGCCCACCCGGGCCAATACACCACGCGTTTTCGGAAAGAGCGCCAGCGTGCCGCCCGCGAGCAGCAACGCCAGCACGAACCCATCGAAGTACGCTTCCGGAATCACTTCGCGCCCTCAGCCTTGCCTTCGGCCTTCCAGAGATCGAGCAGCTGTTTCTCACGCGCGATCGTGATGCCCGCGCGCAGCTTCTCCTGCTCCGCCGCCGGGCGCGCGTGGTACCACGTCATCGCGGCACGCACGGTGTCGGCGAGCGGACGGAACGTGAGGCCCGCTGCTCTCGCCTTCTCGATGTTGCTCGTACTGAAGGCAACCGTCGATGCGCCGGTGAACGACCACACCGGCATCTCCCCCCACGAACGGATCTTCTGCGCGGTCAGGAACCGCTCCGGCACCCAGGTGAA
>DASQZA010000109.1:0-3968 GCA_035638935.1 Gemmatimonas sp.
GTGCCGCCCACCTTGTCCAGATCTTCCATCACGTACCGGCCACTGGGCTTGAGGTCGGCGAGGTATGGAACGCGCGCACCGATCTCGTGAAAGTCGTCGATGGTAAGGGGTACGCCCGCAGCGCGCGCTATCGCGATGAGATGCAGCACGGCATTCGTTGAACCACCGAGCGCCATCACGACAGTGATCGCGTTCTCGATCGCTCGCCGCGTCATGATCTGCTTCGGCCGGATATCGCGCTCGAGGAGCACACGGATCGCCGCACCCGCCGTCGTGCACTCCTGCTGCTTGCGCGGGTCGACGGCTGGTGTGGAGGAGCTGTACGGCAGTGTCATGCCGAGCGCTTCCGCGGCCGACGCCATCGTGTTCGCCGTGTACATGCCGCCGCATGCGCCGGCGCCTGGGCAGGCGTGACGCGCGACGTCGTTCATCGACACCAGCGTGCGCTGGCCGGCGACGAACTCCCCATAGCTCTGGAACGCCGACGCGATGTCGATCGCCTCGCCGTGCAGGTGCCCGGCGCGAATCGTGCCGCCGTAGATCATCAGGGCAGGACGATCCAATCGCGCCATTGCAATGAGGCATCCGGGCATGTTCTTGTCGCAGCCCGGAATGGCGATCATCCCGTCGTACCACTGGGCCGCCATGATCATTTCGATCGAGTCGGCGATCAGGTCACGCGACGGTAGCGAGTAGCTCATGCCGTCGGTGCCCATCGACATCGCATCGCTCACGCCGATGGTGTTGAATCCCATGCCCAGCATGCCTGCCTCGACGACGCCCGCTTTCGCGACCTTTCCGAGGTCGAGGAGATGCATGTTGCACGGGTTGCCGTCGAACCACATGCTCGCGACGCCAACCTGTGCGCGGTCGAGGTCACCCTCGGTCATGCCGGTGGCGAACAACATGGCGCGTGAGCCGACCTGCGCGCGGTCCTGCGTGAGTCGGGCGCTGTAGCGATTCAGGGACATGGGTGACAGACGTGAGGCGTGAGGCGCGAGGCGTCAGCTGAAAATAGGAGGCGGGCTGTTCGGCTCGCCTGTTCGCGACGCGTGGATTGTGATCGGGAGGTTGCGGCAGAACGCAAATCGGCGCACCCTTTCGGCGTACCCTTGCAGATGTAGTTAGCTGGTTCGCGTGACATCAGAGAGCGGACTTCAGTGTAGTAGTACGTCCCCACCAATTTCAGGAGGCCCCATGGCCCGTTCCAGATTCGCGATGATCGTCGCGGCGCTCGCCCTCACGTCGTCTGTTGCCGTGGCGCTCACGGTCGCGCCGCACTGGTCAGGCACCATCGCTGGGAAAAATGGCGCGAAGATCACTGGCTCGGCCATGATGATGGCCACGGCGGATGGTGCGGGTACCGACGTGATGATCACCCTCAAGGGCGAAACGGCATCGGTGACCCGCCCGTGGCACGTGCACGCCGGGAGCTGCATGAAAAGTGCTGGTGTGCTGGGCGGGGCACGGTCGTACACGCTGATCACGGTCGACGACAAGGGCAACGGCAGCAGCAAGGCGACACTCGCGATTGCGGTGCCGGACACGGGCAGCTTTCACGTGAACATCCATGAATCCCCGGCCAACATGAGCAACATCGTGGCCTGCGGCGACCTCACGACTGGCAAGTAGCTGGCGCTCCCTTTCCGATCTCCCATGCGCGCTCCCCGGTTGATCCCGCTCACAGCGCTGGCTGCACTCTCGATTGGCTCGCCAGCGCACGCACAATCCACGACGCGCCTGCTTCGGACTCCGAGCGTCAGCGCCTCGCACATCACGTTTGCGTATGCGAACAATATCTGGGTCGTGGAGCGCGCTGGGGGCTCTGCGCGTCGCCTCACGTCCTTCCAGGGGCAGACCCAGAACCCGAAACTGTCGCCGGACGGCCGGCTCATCGCCTTCAGCGCCGAATACGGTGGCAATACCGACGTCTACACGGTGCCGGTGAATGGTGGACAGCCGACGCGGGTGACGTGGCACCCATCTGCGGACCTTGTGCAGGGGTGGACACCGGACAGCCGCACGATCGTGTTCGCTTCGACACGCGCTACGGCTGCACCATCCGCGGCACCGCGTTTCTGGACGATTGCGGCGACCGGCGGCGTCGAGCAGCCGATGCCGATGCCGCGTGCATACCAGGGCAAGATCTCCCCGGACGGAAAGCGCGTCGCGTACCGCATGCCGAGCTCGTGGGATGAGGAGCGTCGCAACTATCGTGGTGGACAGAACAAGCCGATCTGGATTCTCGACCTCACGACGTTCGCGCTCGACACCACGCCATTCACCGGCACGAAGGAGATGGATCCGGTGTGGGTGGGCGAGATGGTGTATTTCCTCTCCGATCGCGACGGCGTGTCCAACGTCTGGTCGTACGACATGAAGTCCAATCGACTCGCACAGGCGACGAAGTTCACGGACTTCGACGTCAAGTCACTGGACGCTGGTGGCGGCGTGATCGTGTTCGAGCAGGCGGGTTACGTGCACGAACTCGACCCGGCGACGTCGCGCTCGAAGATCGTGAATATTGCGGCCACGGGTGACTTCACATGGATGATGGCCGGTTGGAAGGACGTCACCAGCCGCGTCACGAGTCTTTCGCTGTCGAACACCGGTAAGCGTGCGGTCGTTGAAGCCCGTGGCGAAATATTCACGGTGCCGGCGGAGAAGGGCGACGTCCGCAATCTCACGTCGTCGGGTGGCGCGGCGGACATCCTGCCGCTCTGGAGCCCCGATGGGCGCTCGATCGCGTACTTCAGCGACCGGGGCGGCGAGTACCGTTTGTACATCGCGGGGCAGGATGGACTCGCGGCGCCGCGCGAGATTCCGTGGCCCGATGCGAGCCGCCCGTATGCGCCGGCGTGGTCGCCCAACGGGCGGAAGATCGCCTTCCAGGATTCACACTTCCAGCTGTGGATCGCCGACGTTGCCGCGGGCACGGTCAAGGTCGCCGACAACGATCCGTACTTCATGTCCGATCGTTCGCTCGTGCCGGTGTGGAGCCCCGACTCGAAGTGGCTGGTGTACCCGAAGCGTCTCAAGTCGCTCTACCGCGCGCTGTACATGTACGACACGGAGACGGGGCAGAAGCGACAGATCACGGACGGCATGGCCGACGTGGCATCGCCCGCGTGGGATGCGAGCGGCAAATACGTGTGGTTTTTCGCCAGCACGAACGTCGCGCTCAACACGTCGCTGCTCGACATGTCGGCGTACGACAAGCCGCCGACACGTTCGTTGTACATGGCCGTGTTAGCCAAGGCCGACCCGTCGCCGCTGCTGCCGGAGAGCGACGATGAAGCCGCTCGCGCCGGCGCCGCACCGCGAGACCCGGGTGAGGGAACACCTCCGCGCTCCGACAGCAGTGGGACACGCTCGGGTGGCGCCGGTGCACGCGCGAGCGACAGCACGACGATTCCCGCGGCTCGCGCAGGCGCGGCGACACGCATCGATTTCGACGGCATCCAGCAGCGCGTGATTGCGGTGCCGGACATCGCCGATCGCAACTATGCATCGCTCAAGGCCGGACCGCCGGGCACGGTGTTTTTCCTCGAACCAGCGGTGGCAAGCGGCACGGGGGGAGCAGGTGGCGGCGGCGGAGGGGCAACGCTGCACCGCTATCAGCTCAGCACGCGCCGCGCGACGCCGTTCGTGCAGGGTGCAGCGCAATTCACTGTCAGTGCCGACGGTCGCAAGCTGCTCTATCGCACAGGGGGTGCGCAGGGTGGCATGTACATCGTCGACACGGATCGCGCGGTGCCGGCGTCGGGCGCCGGCCGCATGAACGTGACACTACGCGCGTACATCGACCCGAAGGACGAGTTCCGACAGATCTTCAATGAAGGGTGGCGCAACCAGCGCAACAACCTGTACGTCAAGAATTCGCACGGCAGCGATTGGCCCGCGGTGAAGAAGATGTACGAGCCGCTGCTCGCGCATGTCATGCACCGCGCGGATCTCAATTACCTCAT
>DASQZA010000110.1:0-6644 GCA_035638935.1 Gemmatimonas sp.
GCGCGTCATGCCATCGGCGCCGCGCGTCCGCGGCGGTGCCGTCATCGTGGCGGGCATTGCGCTCGCCGTGGGACTCGGAGCGGGTTGGGCACTTTGGGGCACAACTCGCGCTGTCAGCGGTACGGCAGCCAGTGCGCTGACGCGGGTGCAGGTCACGTTTACCGGGCACGCCGGAGAGCCCGCGCTTTCGCCGGCGGGTGATCTGCTCGCATACATCGAGCGCCGCTGTGAGCAGGCCGGCGAGAGCGGGTTCGCCGGCTATCAGACGGTGACCGCCCTCGCCACGCGTTGCCGGGACGACGTGATGGTGCAGGACACCGGCACGTCCACGCCGGTTGGCGTGCTGCGCGGGGTGCCGTACGTCATGGGTGTGCGCTTCACCTCGCGCGCGACCTCGCTCGTGATCTCGGGACAGCTGGATACACTGACGAGTGGCACGTACGTCATCCCGCGCCTGGGCGGTGCCCCTCGCCGCATCGGCGCGATGGGGTATATCGACGTCCACGCCACCGGCGACACGGCGATCATTCTTCCCGGATCACGAGAACTCGGAAACGCTCGCACGGCGTTGATCGTGCAGATTGCCACCGGGCAGGTGATAGACAGCGTGCGCATGCCGTCCGGCAGGATTACGGCGATCAGCTGGTCGCCGGATGGGCAGACGGCGGCGGTCACCAACGGCGGGGACCGGCTCTACCTCGTCGATCGCAAGACGGGCCGGGGCGACTCGCTCGCGATCGGGACGCGACACCGACTGCGTTGGCTTCCTGATGGGAGTGCTCTGCTGTTCTATCAGCCGGCCGCCGGCCGCGACGACGACTTCATGCGAGTTGCGGTGACGCGCGATGGCCGATTCGACGGGCGCCCCGTCACCATCGCGCCGCGCAGCCCGACGATCTACCGCGGACACTTCGACGTCGCACGCACGAGTGGGCTGATCGCGCTCGTCTCCGGTAGTGCGGTGCAGGACATCCACAGCTTCGAGCTGGGATCGAACGGAATGTCGCGCCAGGTGACCAGCGGCACCTCGTGGTACGGTCTGCCAAGCATCTCACCTGATGGCAAGGCGACGTACTATCTGCGCGGCAACGGCGACGGTGACAACCTGTTTCGTGCGCGTCTCGATACCACGGCGGGCAGCGAGGAGGCCATCACCACCGGTAGCGGGGCCGGGGTGGGCGCCCTGTCGCCGATGTCGCCGAACAGCGACCGCCTGATCTTTCAGCGATCGGAGGGCGATGACCCGCTGCGCACGTACGATGTGGACGTGCGTGCCCGCACCGCGACGCGTCGAAGCGTCGGCGAGGATGGATCGTGGATGGAAGGGATCCAACCCTTCGGAGACGTGGGAGCCGTCGGGCTCTCGGCTGATGGCCGAGCGCTGCTCATCGTTGACCGCGCCGACAATCAGGTTAGGCGCCTCCCGATGCCGGACTCGATCCAAGCCATCACTTTCGTCCTGGGTCCGGCAGCAAAGGAAGTCGCGCTGCAACTGCGGACACCAGGCGAGACGCTCATCGCGGTGACGCCGCTCGATCGCTGGGCGCCGCGCGTGCTGCAGCGGCTCCCGGGGGTGCCGCTCCAGACGTCGCTCTCATGGCGCGCCGACGGCTTCATCTACTACGGGACCTGGGACTCGACTCGTGGCGTACCGGTGCTGCGACGTCTCGACGCAAATGGCACCGCCGCACAACAAGCGGAAACCGTCATGAGTCTTCCGCTCGGCTGTTCGCTCAAGGTCGTCGTGATCGCCACGAACGCGCCACGCGGCGTGTGCCTGATGAACGACTTCCGCGGTGACGTGTACCTGTGGCGCCTGGATGGGGTGACGCGGTGAGCGAATCGACAATGACGTGAGCGGTCGCCGTGCACGAGCACAGCGCCGGGCATGCGTTCAGTACGCGTAGCCGAAGATGATGTTCATCTCGTCGCTCGAGAGCAGGCCGAAGCCCACGGCGCGGTCGGTCACGTTGTTGTAGGTCACCACCGACACGAGTGCATCACCCACTTCGAGCACCAACGGTGTGCTGAAGTTGATGAACGCGGGATGCTCCCAGTCGGTGTTCACGTAGACGCTGGTTTCGATGCCGCTGGCACGACGCAGGCGGATTTCGTAACGCTCGCCCAGCGAATGCATGTGCGATGTGAGCCCCAGCACCGTGGTGCGTGCGCTCATCGTGAACGGCGTGCGGATGGTCGTGCGCTGCTTCGCCGGTAAGGTGAAGCTCGTGTTGGCAAGGTTGAGTGTGCGCGCAACAGTCTGCACCTGCGCGGGGTCGGCGGTGTACAGGTTCGCCATCGCCTGCCCGGGAATATTGATGGGCGAGCGATTCACGTAATGCACGTTGAAGTCGAGCGCGGCATTGGCGGGGAGCCGCAACGCTACCCCTGGAGGAAAGCTGTAGTCGAACTCCGGTGTCATGGCGCCGGCGAAGTACACGTGACAGGCCATGGGCAACATGTTGAGCAGATTCAGCGAGCCGTCGGCGTTGCGCAGATCGCGCACGATGTTGGGCGTCGGACGGGTGTTGCAGGGGAATGCCGTCCGCGATTCGTCAAAGGTGTAGAGCAGCAGATGATGGCTGCCGGGCCGCATGCGCGACTGGATGCGCGTCACGTACATGTCGCTCGCGTTGTTCAGACGCCGGTACACGAACAGCTCGCGCTCGAGGTTCGGTATCACCGCAAAGCTGTCCACGCCCAACTGGATTCCCGCACCCGGTGCCGGGGGTGGAAGTGGCGTGAAGCTGGACGTCTGCGTACGGACGTCGGCGAGCACGGTGGTATCCACCACATGCCCCGTGCGCGGCGCCCCCGCCTCGATCCACCGGCGTACGTACTCCAGTTGGCCGGCCGACACGCTCCGCGTGGTCCCCATGGGCATGAGGTTGCCGTAGTCACGGCTATGATGTCCGGGCACCCACGCAAGTTTGTGGTACAGCAGTGAACTGTCGGCTCGGTTGGGCTTCACACGCAGCATGCCATCGGCTCTGGCCAACGTCTGCAGTGAGGGCACACCCACGAGCTGCTGGTACGACGAGTCGGCCGTGAGCACGAGCTGCGACTGACGGGCGTTGCTGTCACCGGTACGATGACAGTTCGCGCACGAGGGCGTCAGGATGTCACGCTGAATGCGTGCGAAGGTCCCGTCGCCGAGCGCCGTGCTGGTGGTGGGCGCGCTATCTCCCCCACTGCTGCAGGCAGCGAGGAGTGTGAACGCGAGCGCCAAGGGGAGCCGCGATGGAGTTTTCATCATTTCGCCGCGGCCATCTTCGCCCGAACTTCCTTCGCGAAGTTCAACACCACCACGGCCTGCTGGCTGTTGTCCAACGGCTGCAACATCAGGAAGTGCGTGCCGTCCGGCGACACATCGTAGTTGGTGTGAAACGGATCGGTCGCGTAGATGTCGGCGAACAGCGTGTCGCGCGAGGTCACGCGGAACTCCGGGTTGGTCTCGATTGTCGCAGACATCATCATACGGTTCGCGCGATAGTAGATGTGCTTCCCGTCCGGTGCCCAGCGCGGCTCCATGCCGCCACCAGTGGAGACGGGAAAGCGTGACGACGCGCCATCCAGGGACCGCACATACACATCGAGCGGGCCCGCCTCCGTCGAGATGTAGGCAACCCATTTGCCATCGCGCGACACGGTCGGCATGTATTCGTTGAACCGCGTCTGGAGGAACGGCGTCGTCGATGCGGAGTCGCCGATCGTGGCGAGCATCAGATCCATGGCGGTGCCGAAATGCGGGATGCGCGCGATGAGTCGCTTTCCATCCGGGATCATCGCTATCTCCGCGACTCCTCCCGTGGTGCGCAAGCCCTCCACGAGCAGTGTCTGCGCTTTCTCACTTCCGTCAGCGCCTTGCCAGCGGTATCCCGCTGCGCCGAAACGGTATGCGACACGAGTTCCATCCGCGGACCATTCTGGACGATCGCTCGTCGCGCCCTCTGACGTCAGCCGCGTGGGCACTTTCGAACCCACATCGTAGATCCATACATCGCTGGCGTCGTCGGTCCGATTCACTGCGACGCGCTTGCCGTCCGGCGAGTATCGAGGTGACGCCAGACGACGGGCTTCGGCAAAGAGTGGTTGCGACGCACCGCGCACGTCCACCTGCATCATCCGGCTCGTCGTTGACCCGCTGGAGTACACGAGCGTGCCACTCGGAGAGAGAGCCGCCTCGACGGACCCATTTCCATGCACGGCGACGCCCTCTTCGATCGTCACGGGCTCGCCTGTCACTTTCCGCTTCCCGAGATCCACCTTGACCGCGCGGATCAGGCCGTCGGTCAGGCCGCTACCCTGCACGTAGATGAGATAGTCGTCCACCATGCCGAGCGGCGAAACACCGGGCAGGTCGAGCACCGTGAATTGTCCGTTGGTGAGCGACGCGATCCCGATACGTCTCCCCTTCAGCCCAAAGCTCGTGAAGAGCACCGTCGAATTGTCGATCACCACCGGGAAATTATGGGTCTGGTCTCCCGCAGCCTTGTCGGGACGCGTGAGTGCCCTGATCGAATCTCCGAACGCGCGTACGACATTCAACCCCGAGTAGGCTCCGCCAGTGGAATTGAAGGCGCCGATCAGGAAGCCATCATCCCCAAGACTGGATGTACCGTTGCCTGCGCCCGCCTGTGTCTGCGACGCCGGTACTGCCGCCGTCCCATCGAGCGCTACGCGGTAGAACTGTGCACCATCGCTGAACACCAGCGCTCGTCCGCCACTGACGAACGTTGGATAGATACCCGCCACCGTGCCCGTAAGCACACGCGGCGCGAGATCATCGAGACGCCGAAGTGCAAGCTGCGGCCCGTTCCCTGTGCGCGCGGTGTAGGCAATCGTCATCCCGTCGGGCGAGATGGCGAGCGGCGGTCCTGCATATATGTTCGCGAACGGGGCATACGCTGGCACCGACACCGCGAGGCGCACCACGTTCTCGCCAGTCTCCTGGCGACGTCCCGCCATCCATCCAGCGCCGCCCACGGCCAACAGTGCGACGACCGCACCGACTGTCGACATGATTCGGACAGGAGCGGACGCGCGACGCGCTGCGCTGGTTGGACGGGTGCGTGTAGACGCCGTCGTCTCGGATTTTCCCTGCAATGCCTCGGCAAACTCGCGCGCGCTCGCTACGCGGTCCGCAGGCAACTTCTCCAGGGCATTCTCCACGGCAGCAGCCACGTGCGGCGGTACGGATCGCCGCTGACTCGTGAGCTCCTTCGGCGTCTCCGTCATCACCTTCGCGACGATCGCCTGCGCACTCGGCCCCGTGAACGGCGGCTCACCGATCAGCATTTCGTACGTAATGGCGCCGAGCGCGTAGATGTCCGTCCGCGCGTCGATCGTGCGCTGCCCCATTGCCTGCTCGGGACTCATGTAATGCGGTGTGCCCAGCGACATGCCAGTCTGCGTCATGCGCTCGCCGCCCGCGTGCTGGACGGCAAGGGCGATCCCGAAGTCCGCCACGAGCGCGCTGCCATCCTGCAGCAGAATGTTCTCGGGCTTGATGTCGCGATGCACGACGCCCTGCTTGTGCGCGTACTCCAGTGCGCTCGCGACCTCACTGGCAAGCCGCACCGCATCGGCGATGGGCAGCTGTGTCTCGCGTTCGAGCCGGCCGCGCAGCGTTTCGCCGTCAATGAACGGCATGACGTAGAACAGCTGGTGGTCCGCGGTCCCGCTGTCGAACAGCGGGAGGATGTGCGGGTGTTGGAGGTTCGCCGTCGTCTTGATCTCGGCGAGAAACCGCTCTGCACCGATCACGGCGGCAAGCTCCGGGCGCAGCACCTTGAGCGCGACCCGGCGGTCGTGCTTGAGGTCGCGCGCAAGGTAGACGGTGGCCATGCCGCCGGCGCCGAGCTCGCGCTCGATCTGGTATCGATCGGCAATGGCTGTCGCGAGGTCGTTGAAACTCATACGCACGAATCTGCTGCTCCCGCAGCGCCACCGCCATCGATGACGTGCTGGCCCCCGCATCACTCGACAAGTACGTTCTGGCCAAGACCGACATCGCCGCACATCTTCCCGCTGCCTAATTCCGATGACAATGACTTCCTTTCTCCGCTTCGTTTCAGCACTGCGCGTTGCAATTGTGGCCGGTGTATCGGTGGCCGGCACCCCAATCGCTCTGATGGCGCAGCCGCCGGCGGTGCGTTCTACCGAGGTGTATGCCGTACACTACGGGACGCTGCGGGGGTTCCCCGTGTCGTCACTGGTGGCCGGCGCGGACACCGCACGGCGTATCGACGGCGCGCTCATGGTGTGGCTCATTCGCCGACCCGACGGGCGCAACGTGCTGGTCGATGCCGGATTCTATCGCGAGAAGTTCATGACGCGCTGGAAGCCGGCGGACTACCGCACACCCGCCGCCGCGATCGCTTCACTCGGTCTCAAGCCCGACGACATCACTGACATCGTCATCTCGCACGTGCACTGGGATCACGTCGACGGAGCCGATCTGTTTCCGAACGCGCGCGTGTGGCTGCAGCAGGCGGAGTATGACCACCATGTCGACAGCGCCGGCAAGGTGCGCGATCGCACCATCGATGCACTCGACGCCACCATGCTCGCGGGGCTTCGTGCGGCCGGACGGCTCCAACTGGTGCAGGGTGACGCGCAGCAGGTGCTCTCCGGTATCAGCG
>DASQZA010000111.1:0-2968 GCA_035638935.1 Gemmatimonas sp.
GGCGAGACGACGCCGACGATCGGTGCGACAACGACCGCGTGGGCACAACGAGGAAGGCAAGGGGCGTAATGAACCAGGACGAAATTGCCTTCGCGCGGCTCAACGACGAACAGATCCGCGCGCTTCGGTCATGGGGCGAGGAACGTGACACCGTCGCCTCCGAGGTGTTGTTCACGGAGGGAACCACGTCGTACGCGTTCTATGTGGTTCTGGGGGGCTCCGTGGAGATTCTGACGGGTTTTCCGGATCGCATACGCACGGTGGTGGTACACCAGGCCAGTGAGTTCGTCGGGGACGCCGACTTGCTCAGCGGGCGTGCCAGTCTGATCACCGCGCGTGTCAAGGAGGCGGGTCGTGTGCTCGCTATCTCGCCCGCCGACTTCCGGCAGGTGATTGCCGAACTGCCCGACGTCAGCGAGACGCTGCTGAGCGCCTTTCTCATGCGGCGTGCACTGCTCGTCGGTAATGGGTACGAGGGTATCCGGATCATCGGTTCGCGCTACTCCCCGGCGAGTCATGCATTGCGTGAGTTCGCGACACGCAACTCGATCCCGCACAGTTGGCTGGACGTCGAGTCCGACCCGCAAGCAGAGCAACTGCTGCAGGAACTCGGTGTCGACCCGCAGGACACACCGCTGATCATCGGACGGAACGGCAAGTTCGAGCGTAATCCGTCCGTCGCCGAGTTTGCGCGCTACATGGGGCTCGACACGGCGATCACGACCGAGACTGCGTACGACATGGTCGTCGTTGGTGCAGGCCCGGGCGGCCTCGGCGCAGCGGTGTACGGAGCGTCGGAAGGGCTGGGCACGTTGCTGCTGGACACGGTCGCACCGGGTGGGCAGGCGGCGACCAGCTCGCGGATCGAGAACTATCTCGGCTTCGCAACAGGAGTCTCGGGGGCCGAGCTGGCCCGGCAAGCGTTGCTGCAAGCGCAGAAGTTCGGGGCGCAGCTCTCGGTGCCGCAGACCGCCGTCGGCCTGCGCATCGAGGGTGGCGACCGATGTGTAGTGCTGAGCGATGGCGCCGTGATCCGCGCGCGGACGGTGGTCGTGGCTACCGGTGTCGAATACCGTCGGCTCGACATTCCACGGCTCGCCGATTTCGAGGGTGCCGGTGTTTACTACGCGGCCGGCGAAATGGAAGCGCGACTCTGCGGTGGTGATGAAGTGGTGGTCGTCGGTGGAGGGAATTCCGCCGGGCAGGCGGCGGTCTACCTCGCCCGCACCGCACGGCGCGTGCATATCGTCATCCGTGGAACGAGTCTCGATGCGAGCATGTCGCGGTATCTCGTGGAGCGGCTCGCACGGCTCGAGAATGTGCAGCTGCACACCGCCAGCGCAGTGCAAGCATTATCGGGCACGGATCGTTTGCAGGGACTCACGATTGCGCGCATCGACGGATCCGACGTCGTAAAGGTCGCCGTCCGCGCGTTGTTCATCTTCATTGGCGCCGTGCCACACTCCGACTGGCTCCGCAACTGCGTGGAGCGTGATCGCGCCGGCTTCGTCGTGACAGGCCCGGCGCTGTCTCCGGCATCGCTGGCATCGGACGCATGGCAGCAGGTGCAACGAAGTCCGCACTTTCTCGAGACCAGTCTGCCAGGCGTCTTTGCCGTCGGCGACGTACGGAGCGGCTCGATCAAGCGCGTCGCGTCAGCTGTTGGCGAGGGTGCAATGGCGGTCACGTTCGTCCACGCGCACCTGGGCGCGACGCGCTGAACTCGTGACGCGCCGATCGCACGCCGGCATCCTCCGTTCAATACCACGGCCACCCTTTCGAATCAGCCCATGTCCACAGCACCGTGCGCGCATCTCGATCAGGTCCACGATGTGGAGCCCCGGACTCCGACCGGGTGCGAGGAGTGCCTCAACGCCGGGACCCGCTGGCTGCATCTGCGCCTTTGTCTCTCGTGCGGGCACGTCGGCTGTTGCGACGATTCGCCCGGCAAGCATGCGACGAAGCATTTCCAGCAGTCGTCCCACGCACTGCTGCGGAGCTTCGAACCCGGCGAGGACTGGGGGTGGTGCTTCGTCGACGAACTGTTCCTCGAGCCGGCGCCGCGTCCTCGTCACTGATCGTGTCGGCGTACGGCTCTCCGCTTCTGACATTGCTCTTCACCTGAGAAACCGTCCATGTGGCGTTGGACCGGACGCGAGCGCCCCCCGTTCGCCGACCAGATCATTGCGGGGCAGGAATCGGTGTGGGATTATCCACGCCCCCCTGCAATCGTGCCCGACACACGCGAAGTGATCGTGCGCGTGGGTGGTGTCGAGATCGTGCGCTCCCGACGTGCGCTCCGACTGCTGGAAACCGCCAGCCCACCGACGTTTTACCTGCCCTTCACCGACGCCGTGCGCAAGGCGTTCGTCCCGGCGAGCGGATCATCCATGTGCGAATGGAAGGGTGCCGCGCGATACTGGTCGATCGTCGCTGGCGGCGTTCGCCTGGAACGAGCTGCGTGGTCGTATGAACACCCTGCGGCACCGTTCGCCGCCCTCCGTGATCACGTGGCCCTGTATGCGACGGCAGCGGAATGCACGGTCGACGGCGAGCGTGTCCTGCCGCAGGACGGCGGCTTCTACGGCGGCTGGGTCACGTCGGAGATCGTTGGCCCGTGGAAAGGCGCGAACACTACTTCGGGGTGGTAGCGGAACGGCGAAACCACACGGTCGTGCACGTCGAAAAGCATTCGAATACGTCGTAGACTGGCACATGCTGCGGTGGTAGCGCTGCCGGCAATGTTTTCGGCGACGATCGCAGGCCCCGAGCACCATGTCGTGCAACGAAGAGGCGGCTCAGGTAGGCCATCGTGCCGCCGTCCGGCAAAAGCTGCGGCCGCATCGCGCTGCCGGTCTGTTGCAGCCACGTGCTGCGACGGCCGGTTTCGCGGTCGAGGCGCTGAATCGCGTACACTCCCGCGTGCGGGTTGCGATTGTACTGAAAGTTGTTGCCGGGCGAGACGTCT
>DASQZA010000112.1:0-9318 GCA_035638935.1 Gemmatimonas sp.
AGTCGGTCGACTACTCCGTATCGGCGAACAAATCGTTCCTCGACCTCGCGTCGCGCTACCGCGAACAGTTCCTGCTCAATCGCTGGCGCATGGGCAACGACGCGATTCGTGCTGGCCAGAAGGACAGCTGGACGATCAGCCCGAAGCGTGTCGATGCGATGAGCGCGCAGATGGCGAAGGACCGTGCGGCAGCGGCTCCCGCTGGCGGGGCTGATGCGGCGGGCGCTGGTGCGGGCCGTGGTGGTGGTGGCGGACGTGGTGCCGGTGGCGCGTCGAACGATCGCTACATGGCGTTGCTCAAGCTCCCCGAGAATCGCGACCCGCGCGCGTACATCCTCAGCAGCGCGCAGAACGACTTCCCGACCGCGACCAAGTTCATTCAGGCGCTGCAGAAGTCGGGCGTCGTCGTACATCGCGCGACTGGCAGCTTCAATACGAACGGCAAGAGCTACCCGCAGGGATCGTGGATCGTGCAGACCGGACAGGCGTTCCGTTCGCACGTGCTCGACATGTTCGAGCCGCAGGATCACCCGAACGATTTCCGCTATCCAGGTGGCCCGCCGATCGCACCGTACGACAACGCGGGCTGGACGCTCGCGTTCCAGATGGGCGTGCAGTTCGACCGTGCACTCGAAGGCGTGACGGGGCCGTTCGAACGCATGCCGGACGTGGTGACATCGCCCGTCGGCGTCGTGGCGAAGGGTCGCGCCGGCTTCTTCGTGCGCCCCGAAGTGAACGACGCCGCGACGGTCGCGAATCGTCTCGCGAAGGTGAACATCAAGGCGCAGCGCTTGCCGACCGCCTTCACCGACGGTGCCACACAGTGGCCCGCGGGCACGTGGTTCATCCCCACGGGCGGCCAGGCGGACGCCGTCGTCGCGAAGGCAGCAAAGGATCTCGGCGTCAACTTCGCCGCGGCCAATGCGAAGCCGGCAACGGCGCAGACGGTCACCCCGCTTCGCGTCGCACTCTTCGATCGCTACGGCGGGTCGATGCCGAGCGGCTGGACGCGGCTCATTCTCGAGAAGTTCGAGTACCCGTTCACCGTCGTGTACCCGATGGAGCTCGACGCGGGTAACCTGAAGGCGAAGTACGACGTCATCGTGTTCCCCGATGGCAGCATCTCCGCACAGGCGGGTCCGGGCACCGGGTTCGGTGGGTCACCCGACACGTCGCTCACCCCGGCCGAGTATCGCAAGCAGCTCGGTCGCGTGTCCGATCGCACCACGCCGCAGCTCAAGACATTCATGGAAGCGGGCGGGCGCATCGTCACGATCGGCTCGTCGATCGCCCTCGGCAAGCAGGTCGGCCTGCCGATCGACAACTACCTGCTCGGCGAGAACGGCCGTCCGCTGCCCGGCGAGAAGTACTACATCCCGGGTTCGTTGCTGGAGGTCAAGATGGACACATCCTCGATGATCGCGACGGGCATGCTCGCTCGCCCGTCGGTGATGTTCGACAACAGCCCGGTGATGAAGCTCGGCCCGGACGCTGCCGCGAGGGGCGTTCGTGCGATCGCCACGTTCGACACCGACAAGCCGCTCACGAGCGGTTGGGCGTGGGGTCAGGAGCTGCTCAAGGGCGGCGTCGCGATGGCCGAGGCCAAGGTTGGCCAGGGCACGCTCTGGATGTTCGGTCCAGAGATTCTCTTCCGCGCGCAGTCGCATGGGTCGTTCAAGCTGTTTTTGAATGCGCTGGGCGGCGGGTTCGAGAGGCCAATGAAAGCGATGCAGTAATCGCAGAAGCTGAACGGCAGAAGCTGAGCGGCAGAAGCGAGGGGCTGGCATCCATTGGGTGCTGGCCCTTTGTCGTTGCGAGTCGCGTATTGCTCCGCAATGGTGCTGGCGGCCGCTACAATTCGCGGATGCGTACTCTCAAGTCCATTGCGCGGCTGCTGCCGCTGCTGGCGCCCGTGCTCGTAGGATTGCTCGGTGCGCGGTTGCTCACGCCGTTCCTGCCGGAGATTACGCGCGTGGTGGGCGATACGGGCGCGTGGGCGCCCGTTGTGTTCGTGCTGGTTTATGTCGCCGTGGTCGTGGTGATGCTGCCGGCGTTCATGGTCATCATCGTCGGCGGCGCCGTGTTCGGGTTTGCGAAAGGCGCGCTGCTTTCGATGATTGGCGCGACTCTCGGCGGAATTATCGCGTTCCTGATCGCCCGGCACTTTGCGCGTGACCTGGTACTGCACCGGATCGCAAAGCATCCTGCGCTCCAATCGATCGACCGCGTCGTCGGTGACAGCGGAATGAAGATCGTGTTCCTGCTGCGGCTGTCGCAGGCGGTGCCGTACGTGCTGTCGAACTACGCGCTGGGTGTCACGCGCGTGCGATTGCGTGATTTCGTCGTGGGCACGATCGGGCTGGTGCCGACGGTGCTCTCGTTCACGGCGTACGGGAGCGCGTCGAATGCATTCGGTGGGACCGGCGCGCCGACGACGTCTCCGTGGGTGGTTGGGTTGAGCATCACAGCGACGGTTGTGCTGGCGCTGGTGCTGGGACGAATCGCCAAGCGGGCATTGAGCGCGGCGGATGCGACGTCCGGGTCACCGACTGCAGCTGCGCCGTAGCGCGGCCATGCATTAAGGGGAGCACCCTTGCGAGTGCTCCCCCGTTGTTCTCGCTTCTCACCCGCTTCCGGCACACTTCATAGTGCACGGCCCGGGTGCGATGCAAGCATTAGTCGTCGCAGTGACCCGGGCCCACGCGGCCTTCGTTGAAGCTCGCCAGCAGATCGGTGTTGGTACCCGATGCGATGGCATTGAGCACCGACTGCGGCGTCGCCGACACGCCGATGGCGAGCACGTTGAGCTGCGCTGCGATCAGCTGGTGCTGGAATGCCAGGAACTGGTTACCCTTCGGCGGCGTCCGGAGGTTGTCCTCGATTTGCGCTGGCGTGAGGAGGTCCACACCACCCGACTGGTTGCGCACGATCAGTCTGGGGGTGCCGGTCGCGGTCACGTACGGAGAGCCCGTGAGTTGGCCGAACAGCAGGAGCGGCGTGAGAATGTCGCTCTGATTGCCGTTCGCGTTCGGGCCATGGTTCTTGTAGTAGCCCTGCGTGAACGTGCACAGGCGGAGCGCCGCAAAGTTGCGGAACGTGATCGTGTTCGTACCGGCTACGATGGTGCGAGTCATCGTATACACGTTGCCGAACACGATGTAGCCGAGCCGCGACGCTTCGGTCACAGTCACCGTGGAACCGACGGCCACTGGGCCGCCGAGCTGGGCGCAGTTTCCAGCCGCGGTCGCCGTCCGGGTCACGCTACCCGTGATGATGTTGCTGGTGAACGAGAACGACTGCCCAACGGCGCCTGCGTTCCCGGCGATCTTGCACAGTTCGACGATCGCCGTGGCGACGTTCGTGAACGTGACGGTGTTGGTGCCCGCGGCGAGCGTCACGACTGCCGTCCGCGTGCCGGGGTTCACCGTACCCGTGGCGGGCGGTGAGATCACGATACCAGTGAGGCTCGTGTTGGCGACCGCGTTCTCGACGACCGTGGCCACATCACCCTGGAACCGGCCAGGAATCGTCGCGCAGGCTCCATTGGCAAGAGCAGTCACCGTCTGCGCAGCGGTATTCGCGAAGGTCACACTGAACGTGAACGGCGACCCTGTGATAATTCCGCCGACACCGGTCTTGCACACTTGCAACGTCGCCGGGACCTGCGTCGCGGTGCCGGTGTTCGTGAAGATGACACGGTTTGCGCCACTGGTTGCGGTCGTTGCACCGATCGTGACTTGTGTCGTGCGAGCCACGAGGTTCGTACCACCAACGGACGCTGGGCCGCCTGGGGCCACGCCCGTCAGGGCAATGCTAAGCCCGGGGATCGTCGGGAACGCATTTTCAGTCACGGTTACGACTGTTCCGGCCGGATACGACCCATCGACTACGCAACCCGGAGCCGTGACCGTGCCGGATGCGGCCGTGTACGTTGCGCCACCCGCGGAGAACGAGAAGTTCGTGCCTGCGGGAATACCGACGCCGACCTTGCAGATCTCGAGCGGATAACGTACCGGGATGTTTCTGAACCGCACGATGTTCTCGCCGGACCCGATGGTAACGCTCGCGATACGCCCGCTACGCGATACGCTTCCTTCGCCGGAGTACGTAATCGCATCCAGCGTCGACGTCGCGGACTCTCCTTCCGTGACCGTTACGACGCTACCTGCCGCATAGAGCGTGGGGGTTTGGGATCCACCAATGATGTCGCAGTTGCTGCTGGCTTCAGTGCCGGCTGCAGCGATGAGGGGGAACCCGCTTTCGGCAATGCCACCGCCCACTCGCGCTGCGCCACCAAACACGAAGCTGAACGTCTGACCGAGAGTGGTAGCGGTACCGTCAGCTACGCCGATCTTGCAGACCTTGACGAACCCTTCGCCACGACGATTGCGGAAATTCACAATGGTCACGCGGCTCGGGTTGTTGGGACTGGCGCTCTCGACGACGTTCACGGTCGCGACGCGACTGCCCAAGTTGAACGAGCTTGCCCCCGCGCCAGGTCCGACGAATGTGATCTGATCGACGAATACGCCGGATTGCTGCGTCTCGGTGACAGTCACGTTGCCGACGTTCGTCGCGATGGCGTCAGAGCAGCCACCAGCAAGCACGGTGGTGGTGAGTGCCGCCACGTTTGTTCCGCTGAGCGCGAATTGGAAGGATTCGTTCGCGTTTATGCCATCGCCACGGACCTTGCAGATCTGGATGTACCCAGCGGCGCGAGTCGGATCTGCGACCGCATACACAGGTTGTTTCTGATCGATCAACTCGCCGGGAGCCTCGGCTTGGGTCGGCGTCGACCCGTCCTGACACGCACCAAGAGCGAGCAGTAGCGTGCTCGCGATCGCGGTTGCGCCGCGACGCGTGCGACCGCGGGCTGCCCCGGCGTTGTCAGAGGACTTTGACTGCAATTGAAAATGCATGAGCGTCCACCTCCATGTGGACTTCGGGTTGTCGTGCTGAGTGGTTCCTCACTCGGTGCCGCGCAGGCAATCACCTGCGCAGGCCCTGCTGGCTGCATCGCTCGGACTCACGCGGGCGGTGGAGGACCCCGCGCTTGGCTGCATTCGGCCCCGTTCTGCAGGCTGGGCATCACATCTCCGGCATTTGTAAAACCTCGAGCGCGTTCCAGTACGGAAGAGTCGGAACCGCGGTCCAATTGGACGAGCAACTATGTGAGCGACTCTGGTTCCCGTCAAGAGGAAATGTTTTCTCGCAGAGCTTGCTATGTCGTTATTTTACTGAGACTTACAGCAGTTCAGCGAGGGTGACGTCCCCTTCAGAAATGTCGACACGTTTGTGATATTTCCAACATTTGTGAAGATGCGTTCGCAATTGTGGCAAGCCCAGTCGTGCGGATGCTTAGCCACATTTCATGGTAGATAGGCCAGTGCTGTGATACAGGGCACGGTTGAGGTCGTATGCCTCGGGTACGTTCTCCCTGTCGCGGCGCAGCGGCACCGTCCTTTCGGTGACGCTCGCGCAGGTGCATCGCGTGTCCGCTGAACAGCTCATTCGTCACTGACTGGACGCCTCGAGGCGAACCCATGGGTTCGCTCTCTATCCCCCCGGCAAGGTCCAGCACCGAATGACACATCCCTCCCAGCCACACGCGCCCGTATTCCGGGCATGGCTCCTCCTCGCGCTGCCCATCATCGCCGCGTGCGGTGACACTGCAGATCCCGCAAGCCGCATCATCGCTCCAGGCACGACCGCGGAAGCGCGTGCCCGCAGCGGGACGCTTCGTCTCGTCGTCAACGGCGTCCCGGGAGATGCCGCAATCGCTGTTTCCGGCCCGTCGGGTTACACTGTGCGTGTCACCGCGTCGGCATCGCTCACGGGTCTCGCCAACGGCACCTACACCGTGTCCGCCGAGCGCGTGAACATCGGCGATGCGACGTATTCGCCGACGCCGGCCTCACAGCAGGTGAGCGTCAGCAAGAACGGCACTGCACAGTCGACCGTCAGCTACTCGGCTGATGCCGCGCCGGCACCGCCACCACCGTCGGTCACGAGCGGATCACTCGCGGTTACCGTGTCCGGGCTTCCCGGCGACATTGCGGGTGCCGTGAGCGTCACTGGCGCCAACGGATACAGCGTGCAACTCGGAGCATCGCGTACGCTCTCCGATCTTGCGACGGGCACTTATACGGTCAGCGCGTCAGACATCTCGCGTGACGGCGTCACGTACACACCGTCGCCCGCCGCGCAGGCTGCGTCTGTCACCGAAGGGACGACAGCGTCCGTCGCCGTCACGTTCAATCGCGTCGACGCGCCGGCACCACCAACAGCATCACCGCCTCCGTCAACGTCGTCGCTCAACCTGCAGATCGCAGGCATGTATCTGACGCAGAGCGTACAGGCACTCGATGGCCGTGTGCCGCTGGTCGCGGGACGGAGTGCAGTGCTGCGCGTTTTCGCCGTCGCGAACGGCAGCAACGGTGCGCAGCCGACGGTGCGTGCACGTTTCTATCGCTCCGGCATTCTCCAGTCGACGCTCACGGCGAACGCTGGCGCCGGATCGGTGCCCACCGGTATCAACGAGAGCTCGGCAAGTGCGTCGTGGAACGTGCAGGTACCGGCTTCGCTCGTGCAGCCCGGCCTGACAGTGGTGGCCGATGTCGATCCCGACAACAGCGTTCCGGAATCGAACGAGTCCGACAACCAGTATCCCGCATCCGGCACGCCGGCCGGGATCGACGTGCGCGCCGTGCCGACGCTCGGGCTGACGCTCGTACCGCTGGTGCAGAGTCCCACCGGACAACAGGGTGGAGTGAGCGAGGGCAACAAGGAAGAGTTCCTCGCCACGACGCGACAGCTGCTGCCGGTCGCCGGCATCAATGCAACAGTACGCGCGCCATACACGACGTCGTACGCGCTTTCGTCGGACGGCAGCGGGTGGGGTGAAGTCATCAGCGAGCTGTGGGCATTGCGTGCCGCGGAAGGTGGCACTGGCACGTACTACGGGGTGGCGCGCACGAACTACATGAGCGGCGTAGCTGGCATCGGTTACATCGGTGCACCAACGGCTTTGGGCTGGGACTTCCTGCCAAGCGCGAGCAGCGTGATGGCGCACGAGCTGGGGCACACGTGGGGCCGAGAGCATGCGCCGTGCGGCGGTGTTGCCGGCGCGGATGCATCGTACCCCCACGCCGGCGGCACCATCGGCGCATACGGCTTCAATCTGGCGACAGGCCAGGTCGTGTCGTCGGAGTCGAAGGATCTCATGGGGTATTGCGGACCGCAGTGGGTCAGCGATTACACATTCCGCGGGATCATGGATTTCCGTCGCAGCAGCGGTGCAATGATCGCGTCCGCGATGGTCACGAGCGTCGCGGTCGAACAGCCGGCGCTGCTCGTGTGGGGTCGCATCACCGCAAGCGGTGAGATGGTGCTCGAGCCAGCGGTCGCCGTCGATGCGCGTCCCGTTCTTCCGGAGCGCGCCGGCCGCTACACCGTCCAGGGTGTCGACGCGAATGGCACGAGCATGTTCTCGCTGTCGTTCGACCCGGTCACGCTGGCGGACACGCCGGCGGGTACCGAGAAGGCCTTCGCATTCGTCGTTCCCGTCAGCGCAGCGGCGCAGTCGGCACTCTCGTCGATACAGCTGCGAGGGAATGGACGTGAGACCCGCACCGCCATGGGCGGCGCGGACGTGCAGGCTGCGGTGGACGCAGCATCGCTCCAGGGCGCCGGCACCGGTCGAGCGCGTCTGCGCTGGAACGCGGACAAGGCGCCGCTCGTCGTCGTGCGTGATCCGGAAACGGGCCGCGTCCTCTCATTCGCTCGTGGCGGCGACGTGACGGTCCGGACGTCACGGTCGGAACTCAGTCTGGATGCTCCGCGAGCGCGTGTCCGTGGCGCGCGCGTGCGGGTGGGTCGCTAAGCGCAACAGCTGAGCACAGGGAGGAACGGCAGGATATCTGCAGAGCAATGGTGACCGGGGCGCGACTCACGCGCTCCGGTCACCATTGTCGTTTCACGGAGTCTGTCATGACGCACCCGGAGCCTTCAGCTGCTGCCCCACTGGAACCGATGGAGCCGGACAATTCCCTCGGCGCAACAGTGGAAGAGCTTGCACCCAGCGAGATGGCCCCCGGCGTTCCGAGCGCTGATGCGGCCGCAGACGCTGGTGAGGCCAAGGCCGCGGCAACCGATACGCATCTGCCCGATGTCGCAACCACAGCCGACCTCGCAACGCCGACGGCTGCACCGCAGCAACGCGAGCGTACGAAAGGTGTTGCCGACATCGTCTTCCTGATCGACGTGAGCGGCAGCATGGCTCCGGTGATCGATGCGCTCCGCCGGAACATCGAGATCTTCATCGATTCCCTGAGTGGGGCCGATGCCAACAATGCGTCGCCCGTGAAGGACTGGCGTGGCAAGGTCGTGGGCTACCGCGACGCCGAGCACGATCCGAACTGGTTTCACGACAACCCGTTCGTGCGCGATGCGGTCGCGCTCAAGGCGCAGCTCGCAAGCTTGAGCGCCGAGGGTGGTGGCGACGAGCCCGAGTCGATTCTCGATGCGCTGTACAAGGTGTCGACGATGGCAACGTCGCCTAAGGGCGCGCAGTCCGTCGAGCCCACGCAGTGGCGCTACCGCAGCGAAGCCGCGCGTGTGGTAGTGGTGTTCACGGATGCGAGTGCACGCGAAACGATGGTGATCCCGGAGGCGAAGGGCGGCTCACTGCAGGATGTGGCCAACGTGATGATGGCCAACCGCATTATCCTCAGCCTGTTCGCGCCCAACTTCGAGGTCTACGACCGCCTCAGCCAGATCGACAAGTCGGAGTGGGAAGTCGTGGAGTTCGAAGGGCTGAACGCGCAACAGGCGCTGCAGAAATACACGAGCGACCAAGCCAATTTCCGCAACACGCTCAAGCAGCTGGCGGCAAGTGTGTCGAAGTCGGCCGAGACCGTCGCGCTGTAGGCGCGTCCCGGCATGGCGAAGAAACTGAAAGTCGGTGACACCCTGCGTGGCTACACGATCACGCGGGTGTTCGGACCGGGCGCCATGGCGATCTCTTTCGCAGCGCAGGCAAGCGACGGGCGCAAGGTGTTCCTCAAGCAGTACAAGTCGCCGGCGCCAACCGTGGTGTGGTATGCCCCGTTCGTCGCGTACCAGCAGGAGCTGGCCGCTCGCGTGCGCAGCGGCAAGGGAGCGCACTACGCCGTACGGCTCGTCGATGCGTTCGAGGAAGTATGGGGTGGGCCGTGTTACTTCCAGGCCTATGAGTTCGTGGAGCACGGCGGAGACCTCGGGCAGATCCTCGAAGAGGAACATGCCCAGCACACGCGCACCGGCGTGTCACCCCTGCAG
>DASQZA010000113.1:0-2398 GCA_035638935.1 Gemmatimonas sp.
CCGCGGGAATCCAGGGACGCTGCCCGTCGCTCTCGCCAAGCTGACGAACGGTTTCCTCCAGCAACCGCAGGTAGAGGTCGAACCCCACGGCATGCACGAACCCCGACTGTTCCGGCCCGAGCAGGTTACCCGCGCCGCGCAGTTCGAGATCCTTGAGTGCAACCCGATAGCCGGAACCCAGTTCCGTATGATGTTCGAGCACCGCGAGCCGCCGTTCCGCGTCGTCGTCGATGCGGTCGGGTACCAGCAGGTAGCAGTACGCGCGACGGTGCGAGCGCCCCACCCTGCCCCGTAGCTGGTAGAGCTGCGCAAGACCGAGATGGTCGGCGCGATTCACGAACATGGTGTTCGCGTTGGGGACGTCGAGACCACTTTCCACGATCAACGTCGACACCAGGATGTCGATGCTACCATCCACGAACTGGCGCATGACCGACTCGAGTTCGCGTTCCTTCATCTGGCCGTGACCGACGCCGACCCGGGCGCGCGGAACCACGCGCTTGAGATGGTCCGCGATCGCGAGGATGGTCTCGATCCGGTTGTGCACGAAGAACACCTGACCGCCGCGATCGAGTTCGCGCGAGATGCCTTCCTCGATCAACCCATCGTCCCACGGCTCGACGAAGGTGAGCACCGGTGAACGGTCCCGGGGAGGCGTCGCCATGATGGTCATGTCACGAAGCCCCGCGAGCGACTGGTGCAGCGTGCGAGGAATCGGCGTCGCCGTGAGCGTAAGCACGTCGGTCTCGAGCTTGAGCTGCTTGAGCCGTTCCTTGTGCTTCACGCCGAAACGGTGCTCTTCATCGACCACGATGAGACCAAGGTTCGCGAACTGCACGTCGGGGCTGAGCAGGCGGTGCGTGCCGATCACGATGTCGATCTGCTTCTTCTTCAGTTGCTCCACCACGACGGCCTGCTCCTTGGCCGTCTGGAACCGGCTCATCACCTCGACCTTCATAGGGAAATCGGCCAGGCGGTCGCCGAAGCTGCGGGCATGCTGCTCCGCCAGGATGGTCGTCGGCACGAGCACCGCAACCTGCCGCCCCGACTGCACGGCCTTGAAGGCGGCGCGAATGGCGATCTCCGTCTTGCCGTACCCGACGTCGCCGACGAGCAGCCGGTCCATCGGCTTGTCGCTCGTGAGGTCGCGCTTCACATCCTCTGTCGCCTTGCGCTGGTCGGGGGTGTCCTCGAACAGGAAGGAACTCTCGAGCTGGCGCTGCCACGCGTCGTCGGCGACGTGGGCTGGCCGAGTGGTGACCTTGCGACGCGCGTAGAGTTCGAGCAACTCCTGCGTCATCTCGAGGATCGCCATGCGCGTCTTTTCGCGCTGCTGCTTCCAGCGGTTGCCACCCAGCTTGTGCAGACGCGGCGCCGGCATGTCGGCCGACACATCGCCCGCACTCCGGTACCGCTCGATCTGGTCGATGCGATAAAGCGGAACGTTCAGGCGATCCCCGCCCTCGTACTCGATCACGGCCGCTTCGATGGTGCTCTCGCGCACGAAGATGCGCTCGATGCCGCGATAGATGCCGATGCCATGCTCGAGATGCACGACGTAGTCGCCCGGCTTGAGTGCACCGAGCGTGTCGAGCGCCGCACCGGTGCCGTAGCGGCGATTGCGCTTGAGGCGCCGGTCACGACGGAAGATCTCGTGATCGGTCAACACCCGCACGCTGTTCGGCACGATAAAGCCGCCGCCCAGCACGCCGATCGTGAGCGACGCGGCGACCGGTCCATCCTCGCCGAGCAGCTCCTCGAGACGTTCGGCCTGCCCGGCGTTGTCGCACAAGATGACCGTATTCAACCCGTCGCGCTGCAACCGTCGCAGCACGCGCAGGTCGCGGGAAATCGCTTCCGGGGGCCGGATCGGAAATGCGATGTCCGGCGCCGGGCCGGTGGGCTGAATGTCGGCGGACGATGCGCTCGCCGCGCGCTGAGGGGGCGGAGCGATTCGGAGCGTGCCGAATCGCGCAAGGCGCGAGGCCATCGACGGCGGCGTCTCGAACAGCTGCTCGCGCGGCACGGTGTCCTCGCCGCGACGCCGCGAGATATCGATGTGATGCGCGGCTTCATCCCATGTCCGCGTGAGCTCCGGCAGCACACTGCTTCCACTCGGAATCACGACGAGCGCATCCGGCGCCCACAGCTCCGGCAATGACACGCGCTCGAGCGTTCCGTCATCGTCGCGGATGCGCCCGTCCACCGGCAGGATCAGCGCAAGATCGGCGTCGCGTGTGCTGCGTTGCGAGTTGAGGTCGAAGTGCCGCAGCTCCGCGATCTCGTCGCCCCAGAATTCCAGTCGTACCGGCTCGGCCATGCCGAACGAGTAGATGTCGAAGATGCCGCCCCGCACCGAGAACTGCGCCACATCCTCCACCATCGGCACGCGCTCGAA
>DASQZA010000114.1:0-7189 GCA_035638935.1 Gemmatimonas sp.
TCCCGCTCGGCGCGAGTCAGCGTGTCGGCCGGAGCCTTGACCGGTGGCTTGGCAGGGGGGCGCTGTTGTGCCTCCATCACACTGCCAGGAGCAATGGATGAGGCAAGTGGCACTATGAAGAGGACGAGCGGAATGAAGCGCATGAAAGTCCGGAAGGGTGATGACGGGACAGTACGATGGCGTCCGACTGGCAGTTTCCGGCTGACGAGCATCGGCTCAGGGATTACCGGAGCTCTCACGGTGCAATCCGCGGTGCAATGAAAGGAGAAGCGCCCGCTGGCACCAGCTGGGTCGAGCCGTCACGCCATATTTGGGAATGCCCTTCGGATCTCCGGTGCCTAACCTCCGAGAGCCGACCCAGCCCCGGCTCGTCCCTGCCCCCTCCCTCCGTTCCCGCGTCATGCCCATGCTCACCGCTCACAAGCCGACGTTCAACCAGACGTCCAGGCTGCCGTCCATGGTCCCCTCATCTGCTCTGCTGTTGGCACTGCTCGCGATGGTGCCTGCAGGTCGAGCAGGCGCGCAGGGAACTCCGCCAGATTCGTCCCGCACCGCCGTCGCCGCGCAGGTTGCCGCCAAACCCGTCGACCCGCGCCTCGCCAAGCTCAAGGCCGAGGCGTTGGTGATGGTGGAGGCCCGGTCGAAGCAGGTGCAGGAGATCGTGGACATGCTCTTCTCCTTTCAGGAGCTGGGCTTTCAGGAGTTCGAGACCCAGAAGTATCTGACTACTCTGCTGCAGAAAGAGGGTTTCAAGATCGAGAAGGGCGTGGCGGGCATTCCGTCGTCGTGGACGGCGAAATGGAGCAACGGCTCCGGCAAGCCCGAGATCGCGCTCGGCTCGGACGTCGACGGCATCCCGCAGGCGAGCAACAAGCCGGGCGTCGGGTAGCGTGACCCGATGCTCGAAGGCGGCCCGGGACATGGCGAAGGCCATAACAGCGGGCAGGCGGTCAACATCGTCGCCGCGATCGTGGTGAAGCAGCTGATGATGCGCGACAAGATCGACGGCACCCTGCTGCTCTGGCCGGGCATTGCGGAAGAGCAGATGGCCGGCAAGGCGTTTCTCGTGCGCGCGGGCGTCTTCAAGAACACTGACGTCACGCTGTTCACGCACGTCGGCAACGACCTTGGTGTCGCGTGGGGTGCCAGCGGATCGAGCGCGCTGCTCTCTGCAGAGTTTCGTTTTCGCGGGTCCAGCGCCCATGCCGCCGGTTCACCATGGAGCGGCAAGAGTGCGCTCGACGCCGTGATGCTCATGGCACAGGGATGGGAGTACAAGCGCGAGCACCTGCGCCTGCAGCAGCGGTCACACTACGTCATTCGCGATGGCGGCGACCAGCCGAACGTGGTGCCGAGCACGGCGAGCATCTGGTTCTATTTCCGCGAGCAGGACTACCCGCGCACCATGGCGCTGTTCGATGTGGGTCGCAAGATCGCCGAGGGTGCAGCGATGATGACCGACACGAAGCTCGACACGATTCTGGTGCTTGGCTCGGGATGGTCGGCGCATTTCAGCAAGCCGATCGCGGAAGCCATGCACGAGAACATCCAGCAGGTCGGGATGCCGAAGTGGGATGACAAGGACCAGACACTGGCGAAGGGTATCCAGCGCGAACTCGGCTCACCCGACTTCGGCCTGTCGGAGCAGACGAACCGGCAGTTGCGCGGCGCGGAGACACCGCAGAACTGGACCGGCGGTGGGTCGGACGACATCGGCGACATCGCGTGGAACGTGCCGACCATCACGTTGCGTTTCCCCTCCAATATTCCGGGGCTGCCAGGGCACAACTGGGCGAACGCCATCTCCATGGCGACGCCGATTGCGCACAAGGGAGCATTGGCCGGCGCCAAGGTGCAGGCGCTCACGATGCTGGACATCCTGACGACGCCCAAGGTCGTGGCGGATGCGTGGACGTACTTCAAGGACGTACAGACGAAGAACGTGAAGTATCAGCCGTTCATCCGCCCGCAGGACATGCCGCCGACGTATCTGAACGCCGACATCATGGCGCGCTACCGTGAGCAGCAGCGGAAGCTCTATTACGATCCGACCAAGTACAAGACGTATCTCGAGCAGCTGGGCATCACGTATCCCACGGTTCGCCCAGCACCAGTGAAGCCGCGCGGCGACGAGCAGCGCCAGTAGTCGATGTACCGTCGGCATACGAACAGCGTGGCGCGACCAGACAACACATTGGAGATCGTGTGATCCGAAGCCTGTCCCTTGCCGCTGCAGCACTCGTCGTTGCTGGATGTGCCGGATCTTCCAGCGGTGTGCGCACCACCCTGCCGGTGCCCGCGGCGGCGTCATACGCCGCGTCACCGTACGCGGCGGTCGCGATTCCGGCGGGTGACACGAGCCGTGTCCTGCGCCTTCGCGTCACGTCGAAGGCACTCGCCGGCAACCTGCTCGGCGACAGCGCGACGCGCACTGCCCTCGTCTACCTGCCGCCGGACTACGCGACGAGCAGTAGCAAGCGATATCGCACGCTCTACCTGCTGCACGGGTTCGGCGCCAAACGCAACGGGCAGAACACGTGGCTCCGCGGGTTCGAAGGGTTTCATCTCGGCCACACGATGGATTCGCTGTACCGCGCCGGCAGCGTGCGCGATCTCATCGTGATCGCGCCGGACGGCAGCAACTTCTGGGGCGGCGCCTTCTATCGCGATTCACCGGTGGCCGGTGGGTGGGAGACGTTCATCGTGCGCGAACTCGTGGGCACCATCGACGCGACGTTCCGCACGATCCGGTCGCGCGACTCACGCGGGATCGCTGGGCATTCGATGGGAGGGTACGGCACGCTGACGATGGCGTCGAAGTTTCCCGACGTGTTCGGCGCGGCGTATGCGATGAGCCCATGCTGCATCGCGCCCGCGAAGGAAGCAGGCGAACTCGCGCCGGTATGGCGGCTGATTGCCGGTGCACGCGACGTGGCATCGGTGAGTGCGACCGGCTTCTACGGCGGCGCAATGATGGGCCTCGCGGCTGCCTATTCGCCGAATCCTGCGAAGGCGCCGCTATATGTCGATTCACCGTTTCGCGCCGAGGGTAACAGGATGGTGCTCGACACGGCGGTCGCGAACCGGTGGATGGCGCAGGCACCACTTCGCTTGATGGACAGCCTCAGCGGCAATCTCGCAAAGCTGCGTGCGCTCGGCTTCGATGCGGGTCGTGGCGACAACTTCAAGGACATACCGGTGCTCGTGCCGGTACTCGATTCATTGCTTACGGCAAAAGGCGTGAAGCACACGACCACGTTGTACGACGGCGATCACAACAACCGCATCGGGACACGGCTCCCTGCCATCGTCCTACCGTTCTTCAACGCGGCGCTCGCTCGGCAGTAGTGGGAGCCGTTGCTTTTGCCGGCGCGACGAAAGCCGGATCGCACAGCACCGACAGCAGCTTGATCTGCTCCTCCTGCTGTGCGACCAGCTGACGCCACTGCCCTTCGCGAAGCGCATCGAGCTTGTCGTGCAATTCGCGGATCTCCACTTCGGCCCGAAGGTTCACCTGATAGTCGTTTTCGGCGGCGAGCCGGTCACGCTGCGCCTGCCGCTTCTGCGACATCATGATCACGGGCGCCTGCAACGCGGCCACCATCGACAGCAGCAGGTTGAGAAAGATGAAGGGGAACGGATCCGGCGCCCGCTCGCGGGTCAGCACGATCGTGTTGACGATGGCCCATAGCGCGAGAAAGCCGACGAACATCAGGATGAACGTCCACGAACCTCCGAAGTCGGCGATGCGGTCGGCTATGCGCTCGCCCACGGTCCGTGACTCTTCGAGCTCCGCATTCGCGTTGCGACTCACGGTCTCGCGGCGCGCGATGCGCTCGAAGATGGCCTTGAGCAGTCGCTGATCTCGCCGGGACAGATGATCCCACTCTTCCGGCGTCAGCACGTGCTCCGGCACCCTGGCCGCGGCGAGCACAGCATCCACGGCAGCGGCGACCGCAGCATCGGCGGCGGGACCCGTTACCGTACTGGTTGACGCCGCGCTTTCCGCATCGGTGCGTGCTGGAGGGCCGTCCGGAATCGCCATCGTGCCTTGCTCCGCGTATAAGTGTCCACCCGTCACTCGACTTCATCCGAACACATGACTGTACCCGCGAGCTCGACAACTGGCGACATCCCGGCCGAGGAATTCCGCGCGGCCGCACACGCGGCGGTCGACTGGATCGCCGACTACCTCGAGCACCCTGAACGGGTCCCAGTGCGCAGCGCGCTGGCGCCGGGAGACATCACCCGCGCGCTGCCGGACCATGCACCGGCCGAGCCGGAATCGCTCGACGCGATCATGCGCGACTTCCACAGCACGCTGATGCCGGGCATCACGCACTGGAATCACCCGTCGTTCTTCGCCTACTTCGCGATCAGCGGGTCGATGCCGGGTATCCTCGGTGAGTTGCTCGCTGCCGGACTCAACGTCAACGGGATGCTCTGGGCGACGAGTCCGACGGTCACCGAACTCGAGGCGGTGGTCCTCGAGTGGCTGCGCAAGATGATGGGCATGGGCGACGGCTGGTTCGGCGAGATCACGGACACGGCGAGCGTGAGCACGTTCTACGCGCTCGCCGCCGCACGTGAACGAGTGCACCCCGACGTGCGGACGCGTGGCATGAGCGGCCGTGCCGACATGCCGGTGTTGCGTGTGTATTGCTCGGAGCACGCGCATTCATCCGTCGACAAGGCGGTCATCGCGCTGGGTCTGGGACACGACAACCTGGTCAAGATCTCAGCGGATTCCGATTTCCGCATGCGGCCGGATGCCCTCGCCGCGGCAATCGATGCAGACATCGCGGCTGGATATCTGCCGATGGCAGTCGTTGCCACCGTGGGAACCACGAGCACGACGAGTGTCGATCCGGTGCGCGCGATCGTGGACGTCGCGCACGCGCACGGTTGCTGGACGCACGTCGACGGTGCCTACGGTGCGGCGGCAGCGATCGTTCCGGAGCTGCGCTATCTGCTCGACGGCATCGACAGGGCGGACTCGCTCGTGGTCAATCCCCACAAGTGGCTGTTCACACCGGTGGATTGCTCGGTGCTGTACACGCGACATCCGGACGTGCTCAAGCGGGCCTTCGCCCTGTTGCCGGAGTATCTCGTCACGCAGCGCGGCGACAGCGTGACGAATCTGATGGACTACGGCATCCAGCTCGGCCGTCGCTTCCGGTCACTCAAGCTCTGGATGGTGCTGCGCGCCTTCGGCGAAAACGGCATCGCGGAACGCATCCGGTTTCACTGTGAGCTCGCGCGCGAATTCGCGGGGATGGTGCACTTCGAGGGCGGATGGGAGCTCACCGCGCCGGTTCCGCTGTCGCTCGTGTGCTTTCGCTACGCACCGGCAGGCGCGAGCGAGGCGGAGATGGCGACGCTCAATGCCGCCATCATGGAGCGGGTGAACGGGAGTGGGGTCGCCTATCTGTCGCACACGAAGCTCGGCGAGCGCTACACGCTGCGATTGGCGATCGGCAACCTGCGCACAGAGCGGTCGCACATCGAGGGGGTGTGGAAGGCGCTGCGAGAGGCCGCACGCGATCTGGCGGGTACATCAGCGTCGGGTGAACTGCTTTCCGCGGATATGAACTGATCGGGCGAATGAACGCGGATACTGCGACAGCTTTCCGCGGATACGAATTGAAGCGGCGCGGAAGCGCACGAATTCGTACGGAGAGTATGAAAGGACGGCATCGCCACCGCGAGTACCGTCCTTTTTCTTGTGGGGCTCCGCAGATGCTGCCGGCCCCGCGTGCTGTTTCCAAAGAATTTCGGTGCCCGCGACGCGCACCGTCGACTAGTCGAGTACACCGTAAGATCCTTTGTGTCCCTGGTGATCAGTTCGTATCCGCGGAAAGCAGTTCCAACGAGTCACCCGCCGTCCGGATCACTCGGCGTTCGTCGCCCGCCGGCGCCGCTTCTCGGCCTTGCGTGCGTTGCGCCTGCTGTTCCACCGCATGAACAGGAACACCAATAGCGTCACGACGAGCGCACCGACGATCTCGCCGACGCGTCCGAGCTTGCCCACCATGGTCACGGCGGCCTCACCCGCTCCAAAACCGATCAGCGTGAACAGCACCGACCACGCGATCGACCCGACGAGTGATGCCGGCAGGTAGACCACGAGCGGCACTCGCGCTGCGCCGCACGCGATCGGCAGGACGATGCGCAGACCGAACGCGAAGCGCACGAGCAGTGATGCCGTGACGGGGTTCCGCGCCACGATGCGCAGTGCCACCGTGCCCGTCGCGCGAGTTTTCGGAAAGCGGCGACGAATGTAGTCCCACTTGAGCCGCCCCAGCGCGTACAGCAGCGTCGTCGCGATCCACCCGCCGAGGGAGAGCGAGATCAGCACGCGATCCATGCGGAGCTCGCCCTCGTGTACGGCGATTCCGGCGAAGATCGGACTCAGCTCCTCCGTGACGATCGCGGAGAAACCGAGTACGATGTACGCCCACAGGCTATCGGACAGGCCTTCCAGCAAACTCAGTCACCGAGTGCCGGCACGGCGTCCGGCACGCGGTACTGGCCCGTGTGCGGCGGCGTGAGGCCGACCTTCTCCGAAAACTTCGAGCGGATGTTGTCGATGATCTCGTAAAAGGTCGGGATCACCAGCAGCGTGAGCACCGTCGACGTGATCACGCCACCAATGACGGCGACGCCGAGCGGCGCGCGGAACTGCGCGCCCTCGCCCCGGCCCAACGCCACGGGAATCATGCCGGCGATCAGCGCGAACGTCGTCATGAGGATCGGGCGTAGGCGGATTGCACCAGCTTCGATGAGCGCCTCGCGCAACGGCATCCCGTTCTTCTCGCGGGCCCACTTGGCGAAGTCGATCAGCAGGATCGCGTTCTTGGCGACGATGCCACAGAGCAGGATCACGCCGATGAGACTCATGATGTTGATCGTGAGCCCCGTGATGGCGAGGCCACCCATGACGCCGATGAGCGAGAGCGGCAGCGAGATGAGAATCGCGATCGGGTCGAGGAACGACCCGAACTGCACGACGAGGATGAGGTACATCAGCGCAACAGCCACGCCGAGGGCCACGAACACGTTGGTGAACACCTCGTTCTGCTGGTTCACCTGTCCGCCCTGGCTTACCTGTACGCCAGGCGGCAGCGCAATGCCCTTGGTCTTGCCCTCGATGTCACCGATCACTTCGGAGAGCGAACGGCCCGCGGCA
>DASQZA010000115.1:0-2290 GCA_035638935.1 Gemmatimonas sp.
TCGAGAATCGCGTCCGCGAGGTAGTCCACGCCATGACGCAGCATGAGATGCAGAAGCAGGAAGTGCATGGCGGTGCGGATTACGCGGCGGAATGTCGACGGGACGGTGCGTTCGGGCAGCTATGCAAAGCACAACCCGGGCCATCTGCAATCCACTACCTCCGGTGCACCGCCGCCGTCACACGCTGTTGTCGGCCGCCACCGCTTGCAGGAGAATGTGACCGGTCGTACGCTAGGACAATGACAACCGCAGCCGCCGCAGCCGCCGCCGCCTCTCCGCGCACGCACCGCGAGGCGCCGTACTACGTACCGGTCTCCAACGAGATCGCGATCTTCGAAGGGTGCCACGCGCGAGGCCTGCCCGTGATGCTCAAGGGGCCGACCGGCTCCGGCAAGACGCGCTTCGTCGAGCACATGGCGCATCGCCTTGGGCGCCCGCTCGTCACCGTCGCCTGTCACGACGACCTCTCCGCCAGCGACCTCGTTGGACGCTACCTGATTCGCGGCGACGAGACGGTGTGGCTCGACGGGCCGCTCACGCATGCGGCGCGGACCGGGGCGATCTGCTACCTCGACGAGATCGTGGAGGCGCGGCAGGACACGACGGTCGTCATTCATCCGCTCACCGACGACCGGCGCATCCTGCCCGTCGACAAGACCGGCGAGCAGGTAGTCGCGGCTCCTGGATTTCAGCTCGTGATTTCCTACAATCCGGGATACCAGCACGCGATCAAGGACCTGAAGCCGAGCACGCGCCAGCGGTTCGTGACGATGGAGTTCGCATTTCCGGCGCCGGGCGTCGAAGCCGACATCGTTGCGCACGAGGGCGGGGTGAAACGCGCGACGGCGGTCACGTTGGTAGAGCTTGCGAGGCGCATGCGCACGCTCAAGGAGCAGGGGCTCATCGAAGGGCCCGGCACTCGTCTGCTGGTCGCAACCGCTCGACTCATCGCGAGCGGAATTCCGCCGGCCGACGCCTGCCAGGTCGCGCTGGTTGGGCCACTCACCGACGATCCCGATCTGCTCGCCGCGATGTCCGACCTCGTGCTCGCCTCCTTCTGACCTCCAGACCTGCACCAGTCACGGCGTCGTGAGCACCTCAAGCTTTCGTCATGCGATGCTGCGCCGCGCACTGCTCAAATCGCGTCGTGCGGCAGAGACCGTCTCGGACAACATGCGTGCGAGCCTGCGCGGTGATGTCACGCGCGTTTCGCTCGATGGTGTGCGACGCCGGCTCGAGATCGTCCTCGCGGCGACCTATGGGCGCGCCATCCCGGTCTCCGAACTTCCCGACACGCGGCCAGCGCGCGGGATGAAGCGGCTGGTCGCTACCGTGAAGCAACGCCGGCAACCACCGATTCCCACGACGGACGGCATCGGCGTCCTGCTCCCGCCGAGCATGCCGGAGGGAATGCCGGCAAACGAGGCGACGACACGCTACCGGTTGCTGGCGATGGAGCAGGCCGAGCGGCTCGTGCGCGACTCGGCGCAGCATGCACCCGTGGATGATCCATTGCTACGCGATCTGTTCGTGCTGCGCGAGGCTGCGGCGGTGGACGGCGCGATCGTCGCCAAGAACATCGGCTTGGCAGAGCCGCTGGCGCGTGCCCGTCGCGAGGCGCTGCGTCAACGCCCGTCGTTCGACGGGATGACGGGGCCCGAACGCGCCGTGGAGTCGCTCGTGCGCGACGTGCTGTCGCGTGACGACGTTGTCAACGACCCCGCAGCCGACACCGAGACTCCGGCGGATTCGCTCGCCTGGGCCCGTCGTGCCGCCGCGACGATTCGCCGCGAGCCCGGGCAGTACCGCGGCGTGAAGCCCGTCGCACTTTGGGGCGCACCGGGCGTACCGTCGCAGATCGCAGCAGTCGCGGCCGGTCCGATCAACGTGAAGAACATCGAGGCAGCGTCGCAGAACCGCGGTTCGGGGCTGATTCCACTCGGCATGGCGGCAACATCCACGACGGCGCCACCGAAGGAAAATGCCAAAGCGTCGGTGACGGATGCCCCGTCGGACTCGAATGAACTGCCGCCGGAGCTGCCCGAGAACCTGCACCTGCCATCGCGATCGCAGCAGCCCGGCAACCAGGATGTCGATTCGGTCGACGACGGTACCGTCGAAGACGCGGAGCTGTTGCCACCGGGAATTGGATATCCCGAATGGGATCACGGCACAGGCCGCTACCTCGCCAACGGTGCGATCGTGCGGTCGGCGATCGCGGACGAAGGTGATGAAGCGTGGGCAAATGCGATCATCGCCACCAACGCCACGCTGCTGCGCCGCGTGCAGC
>DASQZA010000116.1:0-15162 GCA_035638935.1 Gemmatimonas sp.
ACCGGCGCGTGCTCTGGGTGGCACTGGCCGTGAACGCCCTGATGTTCGCAGTCGAAATCGTCGGCGGCGTCGCCACCGGTTCGTCGGCGCTGCAGGCCGACGCGCTGGACTTCCTTGGTGATGCGGCGAACTACGGGATCAGCCTGTTCGTGCTTGCTGCGGCGCTTGCCGTCCGGGCCAAAGCCTCGCTGATCAAAGGCGCGACGATGGCCGTCTTCGGCTGTTGGGTCGTGGGCCATGCGCTGTACCAGGCTACCACGGGCCGCGTGCCAGAACCCGTAGTGATGGGCGTCGTCGGGGTCCTGGCCCTCGTCTCCAACGTCGTCGTGGCGCTACTGCTGTACCGCTACCGCACCGGCGACTCCAACATGCGCTCGGTGTGGATCTGCTCACGGAACGATGCGCTTGGCAACGTCGCAGTCGTCGCAGCGGCGACTGGTGTCTTCACGACGCAGCGCGGATGGCCCGACATCACTGTGGCGCTGATCATGGGTGTGCTGTCGCTCACGGGCGCGTGGCAGATCGTGCGGCATGCGCGGCGCGACCTCGCGACAAGTCGCGCCGGCGGCGGTGCACCACACAGTCACACGACTACCGTTCGGGTATGACTCCACGACTCTGCGCCGCGCTCTTGCTCACGTCTTTCCTTTGCCTCCCTTCTTCGGTCTCGGCACAGCAAACCGACAGCGGGCGCGTGCAGGTCACCGTGCAGGAATCGATGGGCATGCTGAATGGCTTTCTCGTGCAGTCGGCCGGACGCAGCGCACTCTCCGACAGCGCCGGCGTCGCGCGGCTGGTGCTGCCGGTCGGGCGCCAGCTCGTCACGGTCACTCGGACGGGTTTCGTGCCCGCGCGTCTGACGGTATTCGTGGTGCGCGACAGTCTCGTCATTGCGACGGTCACCGCGACCATGAGCAACTTTGCAGCGAGCAACGAAGCGATGGGCAACATGGCCATGCCGATGGCCGAGGTGCGGGTCAGTGCAACACGCACCGAGAAGCTGGCCGGCGAGTCGCCGATTCGCGTCGAAGTCGTCGAGGAGATGGAAGTCGACGAAAAGACACTGATGTCGCCGAGTGGCATCAGCATGCTGCTGAACGAAACACCGGGGCTGCGTGTGCAAGCCGCGGCGCCCGGCCTGGGCACCGGCAGCGTGCGCATTCTCGGGCTCCCGGGCCAGTACACGGTGATGCTCGCCGATGGGTTGCCGCTTTATGGCGCGAGTTCGAGCGCACTCGGGCCGCTCGACATCTCGCCGGTGGACCTGCAGCGCGTCGAGATCATCAAGGGCGCAGCGTCGGCACTGTACGGAGGGCAGGCACTCGGCGGCGTCATCAACCTCGTGTCGAAGCCGCCGACGGGGAAGAAGGAGCTGCTGCTCAACCGGCGCACGATGGGGGTGACGGATGGTGCGACCTGGCTCAGTCACCGCTTTGGAAGCGCAGTCGGCGTATCGCTGCTTGGCGCGGGCACCGTGCAGAGTGCGCAGGACGTGGACGACGACGGTTGGGCAGACCAGTCGCGCGCGAACCGGTGGAGCGTTCGGCCGCGACTGCATGCGGTGGATTCGAGTGGACGATCGCTTTTTGTCACGGCGGGTCTGGGGCACGATGATCGAGCCGGTGGCACATTCGGCGCGGGCCGTACGCCGGACAGTGCAGCGTTCCGCGAGGCGTTGCGGAGCGATCGCGCCGACGTCGGTGCAACGGTGCGTGTTCCGTTGCAAAACGGGGGCAACGTGTCGATGCGTCTCGCGGTCGCCAACAACGCGCGCGGGCGCGAGTTCGGCGCAGGCGCTCGCGAGGACGACCGCACCACGACGGGGTTTCTCGAGCTCACACGCTCGTTCGATCGTGAGCAACAGGTGATCGTACTCGGTGGAGTTCTGCAGCTCGACAACTACTCGAATGCGTTGAACGACACGTTCGATCACAAGTGGACGATCCCCGGTGCATTCGTCACCGCCGAGCGCGGAATTGGCCCAGTGACCCTGTCGGCGTCCGTGCGTGCGGATGCGCATCCCGACGCCGGTGTGCAAGTCACCGAGCGAGTCGCGTTGCTCGCGCGGCCCGTCGAGGGGTGGTCAGTGCGGGGAAGCCTAGGTACTGGCTACACGGCACCGACGGGCCGTACCGAGGAGACGGAAGCGATGGGACTTCGGGGCGTGCGAGCGACGCGCGCGCTCGATCCCGAGCGCAGTGTCGGTGCGATGCTAGACGTGAACGGAAAGGTAGCCGGTGCCGAGGTACTGTTGACTGCGTACGGTTCGAGCATTGCGGATGCGGTGCAGCTGGCAGAGGTTCCGGGAAACACCGGACAGACCGAGTTGCTCAACGCGCCGTCACGCACCCGTGTCGGTGGCGTGGAAGCGCTGGCGGTGTGGCGATTTTCGGGCGGGAAGTTCATTGCCAACTACGGCCACGCGCGAGGCAGCCGGCCCGACGCACTCACCGGCACGCGCGAGGCACTCCCATTGTTGCCGCGCCATCGCGTCGGCGGTGATCTGATGCTCGAGCGCCCTGGCGTGTACAGGGGCGGCATCGAAGGCACATGGTATGGCAGGCAGTCGCTGGACGACAATCCGTTCCGCACGACGTCGAAGCCGTACTTCTACGTGATGGCAATTGCGGCGAAGCAGTTCGGGCCCGTGGAAATCGTGGCCAACTTCGAGAACCTGCTCAACGTGCGACAGACGGACACCGATCCGCTGGTGCGTCGAAATCGGGGGATGGGCGGTCGGTGGACGACCGATGTCTGGGCGCCCCTGGAGGGGTTCATGGCGAATGTGGCGCTGCGATATCGATGGCAGTAGGCAAAAGGGACGCAACCGGACTCGTCGTGGCACTTCTCTCGCGTTACGAGTTCACAGCGGCCGCGTCTGGTCGGTGGAACGCGTTCATAACGGGAGATATGTCGTGCAACAGCAGCAGCTTAGGCTTGCAGAATTCGGTGGTCGTGTCGGTCGCAGGAGCGTGACCGGACATCGTCTACTGGTCACGTTCAGCATCGCGGCCCTGGTTACCTCGGGCTGCAAGAGTCGGAATTCGGACACCGCCGCCGGGTGGGCGCCCAGCCGTGTCGAGGAAGTCATGGGCGTTCCCACGACAGTCGTCACGTCGTCCATACAGACGAGGCTGGCTACGCGTCCCCAGGTCGTGCCGGCAGGTCGCTGGAAGGATGTGCAGCAGCTGTACGCGGCCTACGGAAACGTCCCCTTGTGGCTCGAAGCGAACGGATTTCATCAGACCCGGAGCAAGTCGTTGCTGCGGGCAGTGCTCGATGCGCACACAGACGCGCTTCGCCTCGATGAGTACCCGCTCGACGAACTCATCACGACGCTGGGCGCGGTCCGCGCGACGAAGAATCCGACCGCAGAGCAGCTCGCGTCTGCCGACGTGCTCCTCACCTCAGCGTACGTCGAACTTGCGGAAGACCTGCTGTCCGGACAGATCGATCCAAAGTCGCTCGCGCAGGATTGGCACATCGCGACGAACCGTGAATCCATCGACAGCGCGGTCGTGCGCAGTCTGCGCGATGTGAACCTCGACTCGGCCATCGCCCGCATGCGTCCGCGCGATACCGACTACGACGCGCTGCGCCGCGCGCTCGTGCGCTTCCGTGCGATCGTGGCAAGCGGTGGATGGCCGGTCGTGCCGGCCGGGAAGGCACTCAAGCCGAGACAATCCGACACGCCGGCGCGGCTCGCGGCGCTTCGTGAACGCCTGCGCATCGAGGGCTTCGGCGACTCTACAACCGGAAGCAACGTCTACGACACGGGGCTTGCCGGTCTCGTGGCCCAGTTCCAGTCACGACATGGCATCGCCGTCGACAGTGCACTCGGAAAAGAAACGGTCGAATCCCTGAACATGCCGGCGCAGTACCGCCTGGCGCAGATCGCGGCAAACCTCGAGCGGTATCGCTGGTTGCCACGTTCGTTCGGCGACCGCTACATCCTCGTGAACGTTCCCGCATTCCGGCTGGAGGCACACGACTCGACGGGCGTGCTCGAGATGAAGACCATCGTGGGTGAGGAATACGAAGGGAGAAAGACACCCGTGTTCGCCGACTCGCTCGAGACGGTCGTGTTCCGCCCGTACTGGAACATCACGCCGGACATTCAGGCCGAGGAGACGGCACCGAAGATCGCCGCCGACCCAGGGTACATGGACGCGAACGATCTCGAATACTTCGAAGACGGGGGTGACACGCGCATTCGCCAGAAGCCGGGGCCGAAGAACTCCCTGGGACTCGTCAAGTTCCTGTTCCCGAACAACTTCAACATCTACCTGCACGATACGCCGCAGGACGAACTGTTCGAGAAGGACGTGCGGGCATTCAGCCATGGGTGCATCCGTCTCGAGAAGCCGGAGGAGCTGGCCATGTGGGCGCTGGGCTGGGACGCGCCGAAGGTGAACGCCGCCATGAACGAAGGGGCAGACAACCAATCCGTGAAGCCGTCGCGGAAGATTCCCGTGTATATCGTGTACGCGACGACGTACCAGCGCGACGGCCAGCTCTACTTCGGCAACGATCTGTACAGCCGCGACGACGCGCTCGTGAAAGCAGTGTCGGGCAGCATCACGCCGACGGCCGACGACGTGCGGAGGCTCGAGGCGCTGCGGAAGCTGGTGGACGATTGATGGTCACTGCCGAGAATTGAGGGAGAAGCGACGGGTGGTGCGCTGTGCACCACCGACGCGCTGGCCTATTGCGAGAGGCCCATTCGGCCGAGCAGGCGCGCCCAGCGAGGATCATCGAAGAGCGGCTCGAATGCCGGCGTGATGGCGATCGTATCCATCCCCGCGGCGTGCTCGGTGAACGCCTGCTCGAGCCAGCGGAACGCCGCGTCCACGTCCCCAAGGCCAGTGTAGGCGACAGCGATGTCGAACGGTGACACATACCGGCGCGCCGAGGATTGCAGCAGCTGATCCACGATCTGCTCCGCCGCTGCGCGCCGCCCCGTTACCGCGTACGCGTACGCGAGCTGCGCGGAGTCGCGCATTCCGCTCAAGATGGCAGCGCGCTCGAACTCGGCGATTGCCTCGCCCGGCACACGCTTCTGAAGCAGCGCATGTCCAAGCTGCTGGTGGGCGTACGAGAGTCGCGGATTGAGCTCCAGCACCCCACGCAAATAGGGGATCGCCCGATCGGGTTGGCGCATGCTCACATACATGCGACCAAGCGTCAATCGCACCGGCGTCGAGAGCGGATCGGCGGCGAGTGTTTCCTCGAGCAGCGATTTCGCCTCGCCGAAGCGACGTTGGTCGAACAGCCACAAACCGCGCCACAAGCGAATCGTCGTCGCTGACGGGTCGAGTGCGATTGCCCGCTCCAACCGTGGACCGGCTGACTCCCAGTTCCAATCGTGCGCCGTTTCGATGTGTCCGAGCGACGCGTGTCCCTCGGCAAGCATGCTGTCGAGCCGGAGCGCGGTGGCCGCGGCCGCGCGCGCGCGCCGAAATCCTTCACGCGGCGGCCGGTCTCCGAACAGCACCAACAGCGCGTGTGCGTCGGCCAGTCCGGCGTGCGCGCGCGCGTAGCCCGGATCACGCTGGATGGCCCGCTCGAAAAACCCGACAGCACGTTGCAGGGCGATTCCATTGAGCTGATAGCGGAAGAACTGGCCCTTGAGGTACAGCTCGTACGCGACAAGGTCGCGAGCTGCGGGGATCGCGGCGGAGGTCGGCGCAGCCGCGAGCGTGACTTTGAGCTCGCCGACTACTGCGTTCGCAATCTCTTGCTGCACGGCGAACACATCCTGGATACTCCGGTTGTACGTCTCCGACCAGAGCACGCGATTCTCGCCGACATCTACCAGTGCCACAGTTACGCGGAGCTGTTCACCCGCGCGGCGCACGCTCCCTTCCAGCGCGGTTGAGACGCTCAGTGTGTCTGCGACGGTGCGCAGGTCGAGGCCCTTGCCCTTCAACGCAAATGTCGATGTACGCGGTGCGACCTTGAGACCAGCAACCTTGCCAAGCGCGCTGATCAGCTCGTCGGTAAGTCCATCCGCCAAGTGCTCGTCTGTCGCATTTCCGCTCGTGTTCGCGAACGGCAGCACCACCACCGAAGGCCGTGGAACGTTGCGTCTCGTTGGCACACTGGCAGTTTGGACTGGCTCAGCTGCGGCAGCGATCATCGCTTCGTCGCCTCGCTCGCCGTTACTGCTGAACGCCCACATCCCAAGAATGCCGACCCCGGCGACCGTCGCAACAAAGCCCGCCACGACGTACCGCTGGCGCCGCGTCGCCGCCCCAGCGGCCCGCGTGGGGGCAACGGTCTGCGAATCGTACGTCGGCTCCGGGCCCGCGACCGATGCAGGTGGCGGCTCGATGCGAGTGACCACGGGATTCGACAAGCGCACGGCGAGTTGCGTGACGATCGGGTCCGACGCCGAGGCGCCGACCTCCTGTTGCAACAGCGCTTCGTGGATTTGAGCGTGGCGAAGTGCACCCGCCCGGTCACCTGCCGCATCGAGCGCTTGCATCAACCCGGCTGCGACTCGACCGCTCCACGGGTCTGCACCCTGCCGGCGACGCCACCACTCCACCGCGCCTCGCACGTCCCCGCGAGCCGTCGCGCGCTCGGCGAGTGTCTCGAGCGATGCCGCGTACTGTGCTGCAAGAGTCGCCCTGGTTTCCGCCGTCCACCGCTCGAACGTGGCGGTGTCGCGGATCATGAACCCGTCGAGGAATGGACCGCTGTACAGCGAGACTGCGAGGTCCGCATCGGCGCGACGCATCGCATGCCTGAACTCGGCGACGTCGCTGGTCACGAGCGCTGTGTTGAGCCTGAGCGTGGCTGGCCCCAGCAGTACCTCAGCTGACGCGAGCTGCTGGCGAATCGAATGCACCAGCTGCTTGAGCGATGCAGCGGCCCGCACCTCGTCACTCTCGGGCCACAGGAACACGGACGCCGCGTCACGACTCACACCTGCGTCACCGGCGGCTGCCAGCAACGCGAGGAGGGCGAGCCCTTTGCGCTGACCCGACACGCCGTCGAGCCGAGTGCCGTCGCGCTCCAGAAAGCAGCCACCAAGGGTTCTGAGCCGGAGCATTTCGCGTCTGCGCGTGGAAATTCACCCGAATTTGACCGGCCGTTGACCGCTGCGGGCTATATACTGCCCGTTCCTGTCGGGGGGCAAGCGGGATCGACCCGGTCGCTACGCCCGAAAATCTGCTCTACACTGTCGCTGGAGTTTGTATGCGTTCACCAATTGCCCGCACCGTCCTGATTACATTCGCCCTCGCTGGCTGCGGCGCGGACGCCGGCGGCAACCTGCTGGAACCGTCGGTCTCCAGCTTCGCCCGGAGCGCAAACGCAGACACGAAGACCAAGCACATTCGTGGCACGCTCGAGACCGTCGAGACCGATTTACCCGGTTCGGCGTTCCCGATCCTCAGGCGTCGGCTCGAAGGCACCGGCACCGCATCGCATCTTGGCCGGTTCACGGTCGTCGCGAACATCACGTTGACCGTGAATCCCCTGGCCGGGACCGGTACCGGAATCGGAACCGGCACGTACACTGCGGCCAACGGCGATGTACTGACCACCACCGCCGTGGGGCAGGCAGTTGTCGTGGCAGGCATCGCCACGGTCACTGAAACGGTGACGGTCACGGGAGGCACGGGGCGGTTCGAAGGCGCTACCGGCACCCTCGTGGTCATGCGTCGTGTCGTGCAGGCAACGGGAGCGTCGACTGGCACGATCGACGGCACGATCACGCTCCCGAAGTAAGGCCGCGTGAGTCGCCCCGCATCCCATTGGTTGGACGAGATGCGGGGGGCGTCACGCTGAGCTTGTGTCATGGAACGGTGCACCGCTTGCACCGCGTGCGTGGTCCGCGCCACTCTCGAATTGCGTCGACGGCTTGATGCAGCGAGAGCGCCTGGTCACTCACACGTTCCCGAGGACGAGCATGCCTGAAGCAATGCACCGCGACATCTACGCCCGCAAAGAGGATGGCGGAATTCAGCTTGCCGCGAGCAGCGACCGCTGGCATCTGTTCGACGACCATATCCATCTTGCGCCGCACCGGAAGCAGGACCCGCGCCTTCGCCGATTCGACGCCGACCTCATGCCATTCGTCGACAGCCTCGACCGCGGCGCATTGCTCGTGATCGATATGCAAAATGATTTCTGCTCACCGGGCGGATGGACCGATACGTCGGGGCTCGACTACAAGGCGTGCCGAGCGGCAATCCCCGGTGCGCAGCGCGCGGTAGAGGCGGCACGCGCGCACGGCATGTGGGTGGTGTGGGTGTACTGGTCGAACCGTGCAGACCTGCGCAATCTCGGCGCGCCGACCCTGTATGCGTTCAAGCACACGCCGGGCCAGAAGGGAATTGGCGAGCCGTTGGAGCGGGGGCGAGTCCTGACCCAGGGATCGTGGAACGCCGACATGGTCGACGAGCTGAAGGCGCTGATGCATGACGACGATGTGCACGTCGAGAAGGTGCGCATGAACGGCTTCGTCGGCACGCACCTCGATCAGGTGCTTCGCACGCAGGGCATCGGCACGCTATACTTTGCCGGGGTCAACATCGACCAGTGCGTCGCCACCACGATGGAAGAGGCCTGCTTCCGCGACTACAACTGCGTGCTCCTCGAAGACGCATGCGCAACGTCGAGCCCCGACTACTGCCGTCAGTCCGTCGTGTTCAACGCCAAGCAGTGCTGGGGCTTTTGCACGACCACCGAAAAGTTCGCGGCGGCAAGTCCGATCCGTTGATCCGGGGGTTGCACCGACTGCGCATGCCTGGCCTTCGCGGGCTTTCAGCGAGGAGCAGCGTCAGGTGACCGCTACGCTCCCCTCGGCAGCACGAGCGTGAACGTCGAACCAGTTCCGAGTTCGCTATCGACCGTCAGGTCGCCCCCCATTCCGCGTGCGAGATCCCGGCTGATCGACAGGCCCAACCCTGCACCTTCGTTCGTGCGAGTCAGGCTGGAGTTCACCTGAACGAACGGCTCGAACACCCGCTGCAGCTCTTCAGCCGCGATGCCGATCCCGTTGTCCCGCACACGCAGGAGCACACGGTCGCCAGCTGCTTCGCACGCGAGTTCCACCCAGCCGCCCCTGGCGGTGAACTTGATCGCATTCGACAACAGGTTGAGGAGCACCTGTCGCAGCTTTTCCTGGTCGGCGCGCGCGACGAGCGACGAGTGGCGACAGCCGTCATACGAAAAGGCGAGTGCCTTGGCCTCGAGCTGCGGTGCGATCAACGGTTCCACTTCCGCGATCACGGCTGCAAGGCGCACGTCGGAAACGTCGTAGCGCACGGTGCCGGTCTCGAGGCGCACGTAATTCAGCACGTCATTGACGAGTCCCAGCAGGTGCAGCTGACTCATCTTGATGCGGCGCAGGTCCTCCAGCTGTTCGGGAGACACGGGGCCGCGGATTCCCAACTCCATCAGCGCCGCATAACCGCCGATCGCGTTCAGCGGTGTCCGCAGTTCATGACTCATGACCGCGAGAAACTCACTCTTCCCGCGATTCGCCGCTTCCGCTTCGGCCCGCGCGGATCGTTCGGCCTCGAAGAGGCGCGCGCGTTCGACCGCGAGTGCAGCCTGCTGTCCAAGCGCCAGCAGGAATCCGCGATCCGACGGGTCGAACTCACGCGACCCAACATATGAAAAGGAGATGACACCAACCGTGTCGCCCGCCGCGACGAGTGGGACGAAGGCAGCGGATCCGACGCCGAGCGCGTCCCACACGGGAGCGAGTAGTGGGTAAAGGCAGTCGAGGCCATCGGGCCCATCGCGGGACTCGATCCAGACCGGCGATTGAGTGCGAAAGCAATAGGTCAGCGGACTGGTGAGGTCGAGTGACTGCCGTCGCACACCCGCGGCGATGTGCTCCGGAAAGCCTACTTCACGAAACAACACGAGCGCATCGCCGTCGTCGGCGCGTCGTGCGAGCGCGCCGGTCCGCGCCCCGAGCGCGACGACCATGTCCGCGACGACCACGGTGGCGACATCGTCGATCGTGCGGGCGCCCGCGAGCGCTGCGGTGACCTGCTGCAGACGCTCGCTGCGTTCGTGCGCCCGCTGGGCGACGACGGTTGCCTCCCCCTGACGCACGAGCTCGGTGATGTCGCTGACGTGATGCACGATGAAACGCACATCGCCGTTCGAATCCAGCACCGGCACGTTGCGGGGTGCCCAATATCGCACCTCCCAGATTCCATCGGGTGTCTGCAGGTCGTAGCGCTGCACCGCCATGTGATGCGGAGCGCGCGTACGCAGCACCGTATCGAGCGACTCACGCAGGTTCGCGACGCCACTCGCCTCGAGGTTGTCCGGATTCGCGTCCGCGAACACCTGAAAGAGGGGACGACCGACCGTCGCACCTCTCGTCGTCAGCGTTGCGGCAAGTCGCTCGTCGCTCGCGGCGAGCATCGTGAAGTGCGGAGCGTCAGGCGCGAGCACCAGGTTGACGCCGGGAGCGGCCTCGAAGATTGCCCGGAAGTCGAGGCTGTCCCCGCTCGGCAAAACGCCACTTCCCAGTAGTGAATGTTGCGCTATGACGTCGCGCGACTTGTCCGTACCTGCCGGTTCCATCGATTCTCCGCGATTCATTACCTACAACATCCGCCGGGTGCGCACTCGCCGCCAGAGACCAGCGGGCCTTTCCACGGACTGCGCCGCGTGGAATCGCAGGAGTGCACTACGCAGTTGCCAGCGTTGCGGTCGCATGCAGCGCAATCGTGCCGTCCGGGGCAATTGCCTGACAGGTCACGGTATCGCCATCCGGCAGCGCGACCAGCCGGAATGGTGCGAGGTCGAACAAGGGCGACACGCCGCGAAAGGAGAATGCGACCACGGCGCGTCCCGCTCGTTCCCGCACGAGATTCGCCAGCAGGACAGCCGTGAGCGGCCCGTGCACCACGAGTCCCGGGTACCCCTCGACGCCCGTCGCGTACTCGCGATCGTAGTGAATACGATGTGCGTTGAACGTCAGCGCCGAAAACCGGAAGAGCAGACGGGGATCGGGCGTGACATCACGTGCCCAGGCATGCGCCGGGGGCGGGGGCAGCTCGACGGATACGGGCGCGGGGACCGGCGCCCCCGGTTCGCGGTACACGATGTCCTGTTCCTCCTCGATGCACAGCACACCGTGCTGCCAGATCTGGTAGCCGACCGTGACGAACGCCAGCCGGCCCGACTTGCCGTTCTTCACGCTCACGTCCTGGATGATGCCCTCTCGGCGCGCCGTAGTACCCGCGCGCAACGGCGCGTGAAAGCGCATGCGCGATCCCGCGAACATGCGGCGGGGCAACGGTACCGGGGGCATGAAGCCGCCGCGCTCGGGGTGACCATCAGGGGACAACAGCGACTGTGCCGCCAACGGCAGAAAGTAGAACCAGTGCCACAGGGGTGGGATCATCTCCGGTTGCTCCGGCGTTACCATTGCTTCATCGAATGTTGCGGCCGCCGCCAATGCCTGCGTGGGTGCGATGTCGTCGTGCACTGTTTCCGAACGTCCGCGCCACCCCGCCAGTTCTTCAGCTGTCATGCCGTACCCTTCCTCGTTGCGGAGCATGTCACTTGGGTTCTCCTGATACGCCGGCACCTGATGCGCCGCAGTCGTTGCCCCTGAGCGGCGTACGCGTGGTCGATGTGGGGAATTTTCTGGCCGGACCGTATGCGGCATCCATTCTCGGTGAGTTCGGTGCCGAGGTGCTCAAGATCGAACATCCTATCGCCGGTGACCCGATGCGGCGGTTTGGAACGCCGTCGCCACGAGCCGATGCGAGCCTCAAGTGGCTGAGCGAAGGGCGAAATCGCAAGTCGGTGACGATCGATCTGCGGCAGCCGGAAGGAGTCGCGCTCTTTCTCCGGCTGCTGGAGAAGTCCGATGTGCTGGTCGAGAACTTTCGTCCGGGGACACTCGAGGAATGGGGGCTGCGGCCCGAGGACATCCGTGCCGCCAACCCGAAACTGGTGATGTTGCGCGTGTCGGGCTACGGGCAGACCGGCCCCTATCGTCGCCGCTCGGGTTTCGCGCACATCGCACAGGCGTTCGGCGGGCTCAATTATCTGGCCGGCTTTCCGGGGGAAACGCCGGTACTGCCGGGAACCGTTCCCCTTGGCGACTACATCGCCAGCCTGTTCGGGGCGATCGGTGTCCTCATTGCGCTTCGGCACAGCGAAGCAACGGGGAAGGGGCAGATCATCGACGTCGGTATCTACGAGTCGGTCTTTCGCGTGCTCGAGGAAATCGCCGCGGTCTACGGCGCGAAGGGCAGGATCCGTGAACGCGAAGGGTCGGGCAGCTTCGTCGCCTGTCCGCACGGTCACTTCCGGACGCGTGACGACAAATGGATCGCGATCGCCTGCACGACCGACAAGATGTTCGAGCGGCTCTCGGTGGCCATGGGACAGCCACACCTGTCGTCCAGCAGCCTGTTCGGCGATCAGCGCAAGCGTCTCGCCGCGCGCGACCAGGTCAATGCCATCGTGATCGACTGGGTCGGCGCGCGCGATCGTGATGAAGTACTGCGCCTCTGCCTCGCCGAAGAAGTACCGGTGGGCAAAGTGAACAGCATCGCCGACATTTTCGAAGACGAACAATTCGCCGCGCGCGGCAACCTGGCGCGCGTGACCGAGCCGGAGACGGGTGAAGTCGTGGTACCGGGAGTCGTGCCGACTCTTTCGGCAACGCCGGGCCGCATCACGAATCTTGGGCCGACCCTGGGGAACGCGACCGATCAGGTGCTGCGCGATCTGCTCGGCCTGGCCGACGCCGAATTGCATCGGCTGCACACGAACAAGATCATCTGACGTTTCGATTGCCTCCGGACCGTCCCATCATCGCATCCCGAAACGCAGACGCCGATGCCCATCGCTGCTGAACCCGATCGTACAGCACTCCCGCTCGCCGGCATTCGTGTCATGGATGTCGCCACCGTCATCGCCGCACCCTTCTGCGCGACGATGCTCGGCGAGTTCGGCGCGGATGTACTCAAAATCGAGCATCCGATCGGCGGCGATGCACTGCGCCGCTTCGGCACGCCATCGCAGCGCGGTGACACGTACACGTGGCTCAGTGAATCGCGCAACAAGCGCTCGGTGACGCTCGACCTGCGGCAGCCCGATGGTGTCGCCCTTTTCAAGCAGCTCATCGAGAAGACCGACGTGCTGTGCGAGAACTTCCGCACCGGCACGCTCGAGAAGTGGGGGTTGGGGTGGGACGTCCTGCATGCCATCAACCCGCGGCTGATCATGCTCCGGGTCACGGGCTACGGACAAACGGGGCCGTACAAGGATCGTCCTGGTTTCGCGCGCGTCGCGCACGCGGTTGGCGGGATCGCTTACCTGGCCGGCATGCCCAAGGGCACGCCAGTCACGCCGGGCTCGACGACGCTCGGTGATTACATGACGGGGTTGTACGGCTGCATCGGCGTGCTGATGGCGCTCCGGCATCGTGATGCGACGGGCGAAGGGCAGACGGTCGACGCGGCGCTGTACGAATCCGTGTTCCGCTGCACCGAAGAGCTGGCGCCCGCATTCGGCATGTACGGCATCGTGCGCGAACGACTCGGATCATCGCACAACGATTTCGCCTGTCCACATGGGCATTTCGCGACCAAGGATGGCAAGTGGGTCGCCATTTCCTGCGCCACGGACAAGCTCTTCATGCGCCTCGCCGTTGCGATGGGTCGCGCGGAGCTGGCATCGTCGAGCACATACGGTGAACAGAAGACACGACTCGCACACCGGCACGATGTGAACGAGATCGTACGCGACTGGTGCGGTTCGCTGACGCGCGACGACGTGCTCGCTCGCTGCTACGCGACCGATACGCCGGCCGGTCCGGTCAACAACATTGCCGACATTTTCGGTGACCGGCAGTTCCACGCCCGGCGTAACCTCGTCGCGATGGACGAGCCGGCGACTGGCGAGTCGGTGATCGTGCCATCGCCCGTGCCGCAGCTGTCCGAAACTCCCGCGCGCATTCGCAGTCTTGGGCCCGAACTCGGACAGCACACCGACGAAGTGCTGCGCGAAGTGCTGGGCATCGACGACGCACACATCGCGCGACTGCGCGGGCAGGGTGTGATCTGAGCGCCCCCATGACCGGGATCCTCGCCGGCATGCGCATCATCGAAGGATCGGCGTTCGTTGCGGCCCCCCTGGGCGGCATGACGCTCGCGCAGCTCGGCGCAGACGTGATTCGCTTCGATCCGATCGGGGGTGGTCTCGACTACCGGCGGTGGCCGGTGACACGCGATGGCACGAGCCTGTTCTGGGCTGGGCTCAACAAGGGCAAGCGATCGATCGCCGTCGACATCAAGTCGCCACGCGGGCAGGAACTGCTCACCGCGCTCATCGCGTTGCCCGGGCGCGACGCCGGCATGTTCAGTACGAACTTTCCCGCGCGCGGCTGGCTCTCGTACGAGTCGTTGCGTGCCGAGCGCGAAGACCTGATCATGGCACATCTCGTCGGCCGGCGTGACGGTGGGTCGGAGGTGGATTACACCGTCAATCCCGCACTCGGATTTCCTGTGCTGACGGGCAGACCAGCGGACGACAGCCCGGTGAATCACGTGCTGCCTGCGTGGGACGCGATTGCGGGCAACATGCTTGCCGTGGCGTTGCTGGCGGCCGAGCGACATCGTTCGCGCAACGGCTCGGGACAGCTCGTCACGCTCGCGCTCAAGGATGTCGGGCTGGCGATGTTGGGGCACCTCGGGATGATCGCCGAGGTGGCCGTGAACGATGTGGACCGCGCGCGTTATGGCAACGACTTGTACGGCGCGTTCGGTCGAGACTTCGCGACTGGTGACGGTCGGCGCGTGATGGTGGTCGGGCTCACGGACATGCAGTGGCGGACACTGTGTGCGACGACGGGCATCAGCGGCGATGTGGCGGCTCTGGAGCGCACGCTGGGGCTCGACCTCGCGCAGGAGGGGAACCGATTCGTCGCGCGCGACGCGATCGCCGGCCTGCTTGCGCCGTGGTTCGCGGCGCGCCCCTACGCCGACGTCTCCGCGGCGCTCGACGCAGGGCGTGTCACATGGGGACCGTACCGGACGGTGCGCGAAGCCATGGCGCTCGACCCGGATCTGTCGCCGGCTAATCCGATGTTCAGCACGATCGAGCACCCCGGAATCGGGCGATACCTCGCGCCCGGCTCACCACTGGCATTCGGTGCGTGCG
>DASQZA010000117.1:0-4744 GCA_035638935.1 Gemmatimonas sp.
CGCTGCACACCATGATGTTGCAGGTGATGCCCGGGAGTCGACTGTGGTTCCTGGACGGCAAGGACGAAAGCGGCCGAACGGTCTCCAACCCGAGCATCGGGTACGGGCTCCGCACGATCGCCTACGCCGACGGACGAACCCGGGAGTTCTACCAGATCGGCCTCAGTGCCAACACCACGGGGATCTCGGTCTACATCATGGGGCTTGATGACAAGAAATACCTCGCTGCGACCTATGCCGCAAACCTCGGCAGGGCGACGGTGACGGGATACTGCATCAGGTTCAGTGCGCTGCGTAACATCGACGTCGACGTGCTCGAAGCGGCGATCCGCGACGGGGTGGCGCAGACTGGCACGTGACGCCCCGCGTCGTACCTGCTCGCACGTGATCCGCCGACGCTGCCACGCTGCCGCACAGGGCGTTCCTTGCCCGGAGGCGATGCGGTCATCGGGTCTTCGCACCAAGCGAGAGTCCGCATCGGTGCGGCAAGTCGTAATGCCAGCCATCTCGCAGCGTTCCAGTCCACGGCACGCGGGCACGAAGAATCGATGACCCGGCGCGATGCGGGCGCGTCGTGCAATCCTCCGCGTCACGTCGCGGTTGCGACGCCCTACACCGGTCTCACATCACCTTCCATCGTGACGTCGCCCCGCTCGTCGACGGTGAACGCATACGTCTCCTGGCGATCGGCGCGCCCGCTGTTGGTGATCACCAGTACCCGTGCACCATCGGTTCGCACGTGCAGCATGCCGAACGCGGTCTTGGTGTAATCGCGAAACGATCCCTTCTTGCGCTGGAAGAACGCGACCATCTCACTGACGTACACGAGCGGCTTGTCGACACTGCCGCGCGAGAACTTGCCAAGCGCGCCAATCAGCCCGGCGCGTGGATGGATGTACTCCTTGGCGCCGCTCTCATCTCCCGATGAGACGAAACTCACGACTGGCCGCACCGCCTCGAGCATGCGTGGGCTGAACTCATGGGAACCGTGGTGAGGAACCTTCAGGATCTCTGCCGTCAACGAGTCGCCACGCCTGCTCGCGTGCTCGAGCAACCGTTCCTCAGACGGAATGTTGAGGTCCGCTCCCAGCAGAAAGCGTACGTTGCCGAAGGACAGCTTGAGTACGATCGAATGGCCGTTGATCGTGTGCCCGGCATCCTTCAGCCAGGGAAGTGCCGGTTTGCCGCGTACGTCATCGACGATGGGGCCAAGCACCTTCACCGTGAGCCCCTGCGCCTCGAGGTCGCTGAACACCGAATCGTCACCGTACTCGAGCCGCTGCACGACGGGCTTTCCACCAGTGCTGGTCTTCAGCCCCTTGAGGGCTGCCTTCCAGCCCTGGAACGTTGCGCTGAGCTTGGAGTCCGGCGTATCGCGAAGATCATCGTGTATGTCGACAGCGTACTTGTCCTTGCCGCTTCCGGTGGTCTTTCCAAGGTTGGCTGACGTCAGCTTCACGAGCCCGTTGTGATACACGGCGTCTGCCGTGACGAACGGCTGCGCGCTGTCGTGGAAGATGCGTGCCTTCACCACGTCGATCAGCCCCGCGAAGTGATCCGCATCGCCGTGCGTCACGATGATCGCTCGGCAATGAATCGGACCTTTGGCCAGCAGGTGTGCGAACGAGGAGCTCATGTAGCGATGAAGGTGCGACTCTTCGCCACCATCGACGAGCAGGAGGTCACCTTTCGGTGTCTCGATGATGCACGCATCGCCCTGGCCTACGTCGACGAAACGCACTTTCAGCAGCCCGGCATCCCGAAACTTGACGTGCTTCGACAACTGGCAGCGGATGGTCTGCCTCGTTGACACGCCATTGACCATCCGCCGGACTCGCAGGTCGATCAGGGGGCCATCCGCCGTCTTCCCGACGACGCGCACCCGGTCGCCCCAGAACAGTGTTGCCACCAGGTCGTGTGTGCCCTTGGCATTTGGTTCCGCATCACGGACTCGCACCACATCAGAATCAAGGAACGCCCAGTACGCTGCAGGCATCTCGAACTCCTGTCATTCGGGCCGTGATTGGTGACCAACAGTGACTTTAAGCTGCACCTTTGTACGGCACGCGTCCAGCCATGTACTCCGTCGCCTCCGGTCACCTCCTTTGCGCGTGTGCGCGTCTGGCGCCATGACAGCCTGCGTATGGCGCGGTCTACGGCGAGGTTCGACCGGACACGAGTGTGCGTGAGGCGACGATCCTGCCGACGCAACAAGCTGACTTGAAGCTCGGTGAGCTGCGGCGCGACCTCGTGTGCGGAACTTCCTGCTGGTTCGCCGCTGCGCGATGGTGCGGCGGATGACTCGATGCGTCTGGACGCCCTCCGTCTGCAAGGGGTACCTTGACGGAGTGCATCTGCAGGTCCGTCGCAATTGATCTTCTGCCAGCCGACGATCGGACGCGCTCCACGAGCCCGTCCGACGCTGCGTGCTGACCACCGACCCGCATGCCTGACCTCACCGCCCACCTCTCCACCGCCCTCGCCGACCGCTACCGCATCGTTCGCCAACTGGGCGAAGGCGGCATGGCGACGGTCTATCTGGCCGCGGACCTGAAGCACGACCGCCAGGTCGCCCTCAAGGTCCTGCGTCCCGAACTTGGTGTGGTCCTCGGTGCCGACCGGTTCCTGCAGGAGATCAAGACCACCGCGCGGCTCCAGCACCCGCACATCCTCCCGCTCTACGACAGCGGCAGCACCGCGCCGGCAGACGGCAGCACCACGGGACTGTTGTACTACGTCATGCCGTTCGTCGAAGGCGAGACGCTCCGCGACAAGCTCGATCGCGAACAGCAGCTCGGCGTCGACGAGGCGGTGCGCATCGCCACCGAGGTCGCCGGCGCGTTGCAGCACGCGCACGACCAGGGTGTCATCCACCGCGACATCAAGCCCGAGAACATCCTCCTGCGCGACGGGCGCGCGTTCGTCGCCGACTTCGGCATCGCGCTGGCGGTCAGCGCCGCGGCCGGCGGCCGGATGACGGAAACGGGGCTGTCGCTCGGCACGCCGCATTACATGTCGCCCGAGCAGGCGACGGCCGACACGCACATCACCAACCGCTCCGACATCTTCTCGCTTGGCTCCGTGCTGTACGAGGCATTGACGGGTGAGCCTCCGCACACCGGGCCGACCACGCAGGCTATCATCCTCAAGATCGTGGCCGACGTCGCGCGGCCGGTGCGCGAGCTGCGGAAGGCGGTGCCGCCACACGTCGGCGCCGCGGTCGCGATGGCACTCGAGAAAGTGCCGGCCGACCGTTTCGACAGCGCGAAGGCGTTCGCCGACGCACTGCACGATCCGAAGTTCACTTGGCCCGTCGCGACCAGCACGACCGCCGGTGCCGCGCGCGTGGCGACGGCGCGCCGGATCGCCGTGCCCGCCCTGCTGGCAGCGACGCTGCTGGCCAGCGCGCTCGCCGTCGGGGCGTGGATGCGCCCGGCGCCGACGACGCCGATCGCACGCAACGTGACGACGCTCGGCGCGCCCGGCGCACTCGACGGCATCACGTTCGGCACCGAGGCAGCGCTGTCACCCGACGGCGGATCACTGGTCTTCCGCAGCCCGCTGACCGGACCCGGGCAACTCTACATCAAGCGACGGGATGACGTCGTCGCGCAGCCGCTGGCCGGGACGGAAGGAGGCTCGGGACCGTTCTTCTCTCCCGATGGTGCGTGGATCGGATTCGTCGCACAGGGCCAACTGCGGCGGATTCCCAGCGCCGGCGGCACGGCCCTCACGCTCGAGGACTCCGTTCCCGCGGAGTACAGCCGCGGCGCGTGGCTGGAAGACGGGTCGATCATCTATTACGACCAACCGGCACGCACACTCCAGCGCCTTCGCTCCGGCGACACGAAGTCCAAGGTGATCGTGTCACGCGAGGCGCTCGACGGGCGCTTCCCATGGCTGCCGTCACCGCTGCCGTCATCGCGCGGCGTGCTGTTCACTGCGCACCTCACGCAGTGCGTGGGCCCCGTCAGCTGCCGTCCCAGCCGAGTGTACGTGTACGACGCGAGCCGCGACACCGTCCGGGTGCTGTTCGAGGACGCGATCGGGGTGTGGCATGTGCCCACCGGACACGTGCTCTACCTCACCAGCGCCGGCACGCTGATGGCCGCGCCGTGGGACAACTCCTCGCTCACCACCACCGGGCGCGCGGTGCCGGTGATGGACGGCATCCAGGCCCCCGGTTTCCTCGTCGCGAACGACGGCACGGCGTACTACCTGCTCGGCCGCTCGGAATTCGCACCTGGCCCGGTGCCGAATGCGGCTGCCGTCTGGGTCGATCGCACCGGGAAGATCGAGCCGGTGGATTCCACCTGGCAGGTGAATACCGGTGGCGGGTACGTCGGGTTGATGCAGACCGATTGGGGCATCGCCCTCTCACCCGACGGTCGGCGCATCGCGCTCACGCTGCTCACGGAGCTCGGCACGGACATCTGGATCAAGCAGCTCCCATCGGGGCCGGTGACGCGACTCACGCAGTACGCCGGCATGGACCGATCGCCCGCGTGGACGGCCGATGGACGAACCATCTCGTTCGTCTCCGACCGGCCCACCGGAACCGGCGCCACCGGGAAGGCAGCCTCGTTCAACCGGTGGGAACAGGCGGCCGATGGCACCGGCGAACCCCGGCTCGCGACGCAGCCGGCTCTCGACAGCCTCGCGCGCCGGTTCGCGGCGGGATCCGAGGTGTCTGGTGCGGTGCTGTCGCCCGATGCGCGCTGGATCGCGTACGTGTCGAACGAGC
>DASQZA010000118.1:0-4526 GCA_035638935.1 Gemmatimonas sp.
GAGTCGCTGGAAGCGGCCGTGTTCAAGGCGCTCGCCAAGGTGCCCGCTGATCGCTTCACCGGCGCCGCCCCATTCGCGGATGCCATCAGGACTGCGCTGACGCAGCCAGTGACTCGACCGGCACAAGGCGTTTCTCCCCGCCGGCGCGCACTCGGCATGGCGCTATATGCCGCGGGCCTCGTGGCTGCCGGCGCGGGTGGTATGTGGGCCTCGTCGACATCACGCGGTGGTACCGATGCACCGGGCAACAGCGCGGCAAGCGGTCTGTCGGTCACGTTCTCCGGTGACGTGGTCGACTTCGCGTTGACCCCCGATGCACAGCGGCTCGCGCTCGGGCGTCTGTCCTGCTCGGACGCCGGCCGATGCGAGTCGCTCGTAGAAGTGCGCGACGTCCGCGGCGGTATCGCACTGCCGCTGGCCCGCTTCCGCGCCACGTACGACATGCGATGGAGTCGGGACGGACGCTTCGTCGATGTGGCGGCCATCGATTCGGCGGGCCGATTCGGGACCTTTCGCGTTTCGTCGCTTGGTGGTCCCGTGACGTATCTCGGCAGTTTCTTCAATGGCGAACCGGTAGGGAGTACCGACTCGCTGCTGGTGGGTGCATACAGTCCGCGCAGCGTGCGCCTCGGCGTGCTCCTGCCGGGTGAGTCCGCGCTGCGCGACACCATGTCGTTCCCGGATCTGCGCGCATGGGCGCTTTCGCCCGATGCCCGGCGTCTGCTGCTCGTGGAGACGGATCGCGAGCACCCGTTGCTGCGCCTCGTAGATCGGCAGTGGCGCACGCTCGACACACTTTCAGCGCCGAGCTACTACTCGCATCCGCGCTGGTCGTCTTCCGGTGATGCGTTGTTCTGGATCGCGAATGACCAAGAGGGGCTCTTCGTGCAGCGGATGAATGTCGATCTCGCCGCGGGGACCTTTGGCGGCGACCCGACGCAGGTCGTGGCCCGCTTCGACATGCCCCAATCGTTCGCGGGGCGTCGGCTCGACGTCGCCGACGACGGGTCCATTGCCTACATCACCGGTCTCACGCCGCGCGTCCTGCAGCTCATGGCGCGCCCGCGCGCGGGCGTGGTGCCCAGCGTCGTCAAACGGATCGAGACGCAGGTAGGGCGAATGCGGGCGTTCATCGCACCCGATGGCGCCACGGTGGCCTTCTCGCGTCTCGTGCCCAACGGCCCATCAACGGCGGACCAGCTCGTGCACCTAGACCTGGCCTCCGGCGTGGAGCGCGAGGTCTCGCCACGGTTCGAGCAACAGTTCGTCGATGCTGTGTGGACTCCAGATGGACGAGCGCTCATCTATGCCGTATACGAAGAGAGTGTGGGCACCCGGCTCACCCGTTGGGATCGCGCCAGCGCCCAACGTCGCGAAGTCGGGACATATCCGGGGCGTCCGTTGGGGCTCATCTGGGCGCTCCCCGACGAATCACTGCTCACCGTTGGCGCAGACTACACCAGCATCGAGCGACTGGCGGCCGGCACCGGCGAACGTGTGCGTCGCTACGAATTGCCATCCACGCAAACGGTGAACGTGCTCGCTCCAGCTCCCGATGGCACGCGTGCCGCGACCATGGGCTGGAGCACCACGGGCGATTCACTCGTGATCGGGCAGCTCGATCTCGGCAGCGGGAAATGGCGCGAGTTCAAGCGCATGTTCGGCGAGGGCACCGGCACCATGCGCTGGCTGACGGACGGTGGCGTGGAGTTCACGCTCACGAGCACCGTCTCGACCACGGAGCTGTATCGTCTCGATCCACGCACCGGGACGGTGACTCGACTGGGTGAACTTCCCGTGCCCTTTGCCGCCTACAACTTCTCGGCCGACGGCAAGGCGGCTACGGCAGTCGAGCGTCGCGTGGTGTCGGATGTGAGCCTATTGCGACCGCGGCGATGAGGTAGGCTGGTCCGTCAGCTGCGGATGCCTGACGATGCGTTGCACAAGATCGTCGCGGCGCGCCCCGCATAAGGCGCGCCGCCACAGCGTCATCGGATCGACAGGCGAATATTGCGCGGCTGATCCTGAATATCGGCGAGATTGAAGCTGAAGCTGCGGCCGTCCGGGAAAGAGCCATCCGCCTGAATGATGATCTTGTGCTCGCCGTCTCGGGGATGCAGCGTCTCGTGGAAGCGGTGGGCAATTCCGTACAGCGGCGCAAGCGTGCGCAGCTCTGGCATCGTGAGCACGCCATCGGTGGTAGCCGCGTGGAACGCTGCCGCCGGCACGAACCAGATCGGCGTGTCCGTCCCGCGCAGCACCGCCTGTTTGGGGAACGTCCCGAGAGGGGCGTCCGCCTCGATAAGCAGGAATCCGTCCATCAGCAGCGGTGTCACGAACGCACCCGGTCCTCCGGCTCCAGGGAAATGGAAGAAGCTGAGCAGGTTGAAGTCGTCTGGGACCGCATCCGGCGAGCGATAGAAGGGGATCACGACGTACCCGCTGCTCTCGAGCGTCTGCGCGCCCACCCGTGCATAGAACGGCGGGCCAGGATCTTCGGAGGGCATGAGCCGGCGGACGAGCCCGGCCTGCGCGCTGCGGGACAGCGAAGCGACCTGCTCAACCGGCGCGATCGGGCTCGGGGTGCATGCGGCCGCGAGGCCGAGCGAAGTGATCGCGAGGATAGTGCGGAACATCGGCGACTCCAGAATGAACGGTGGATGACACGACTCGGAGTGCAGGTTGGCGTTGCAGCGTGAGCCGAGCGTGAGTCGGGCGTCAGCGGGGGCCACGCCCGCCGGGCCTGCACTGCTCCGGGTTCTCGGTGGGCTGGAGTTCGATGGAGCCACGACGGGAGCGGCCGCCGAACTGCTGGCTCGACCCAAGCAACTCGCGCTGCTCGTGTATCTCGCCCTCGGTGGGCGTATGGGGCTTCGGCAGCGCGGCACGGTGCTGGAGCTCTTCTGGCCCGAATCCACCAGCAAGCGCGCACGCAGTTCGCTGCGACAGGCCGCCTATCAGCTTCGCCAGCTGCTCGGGCCCGACGTGCTGGCCGGGCGAGGCGACGCCGTCGGGTTGTCAGCCGACGCGCTACGGTGTGACGCGGTCGATTTCGATCGACGACTCGACACTGGCGACCGCGCGGGAGCGCTCGAACTCTATCGTGGCGACCTGCTGCCCGGATTTGCGGTCGACGGCGCACCCGATTTCGACCAGTGGTTGGATGAGCAGCGGCGCCACTTTCGCGAACGCGCGCTCACGGCGGCGCGCATGCTCGCCGAGGAAGCCGAGGGCGCAGGCGACATCTCCGCCGCGCGCGACTGGAGCCGCCGCGCGATAGAGATCATGCCGGACGACGAACCGTCGGTGCGCATGCTCATCACGCAGCTCGAACGTTCGGGCGACCGTACCGGCGCGCTTCGCGCGTTTGATGATTTCGCGCAGCGCATGCGAGACTTCGACGTGGAACCCTCGGACGAGACGTCCTCACTCGTCTCTGGGCTCCGTACGGGAACTGCGCCCGACGCGCCCGTCACGCTGGATCCGCGCCGGGTGCTGGTCACGGCGTTCGATGACGACACGAGTGGCACTGCACTCCCCGCATTCGGCCGGTTGCTCGCCGACACGATCGGGCAACGCATTTCCGAGCAGTTGGGGTTGCAGGTGGTGCCACTCACGGCACTGCTGAGCTCCGAACGCCGTGCCGATGAAGAGGCCACGCAATTGAGAGGCATTGCGCGCGCACGCGTGATGGCTGCCGACGCCGGTGCGGGCACGATCATCACCGGCGCGTACTACATGGCCGAGCATCAACTGATGGTGCAGGGGTGGATCGCGGATGCACGCGACGGCCGCGTGCTCGGCACCATCGGACCGGTCAGCGTACCTGGAGATCGCCCACTTTCATCCATCGCTGCCGTGTGCGACGATGTGTGCACGCGGCTCGCGCTGCATTTCGAAACGCGCGTGATGCATCTGCGTGCCGCGTCACGTGCGCCGACGTACGAGGCGCACGCGGCCTACCACGAGGGCATGCAGTACTTCGTGCGTGCCGATTGGCGCGGAGCTCTCGACGCGCTCGGGCGCGCCGTGCACAGCGACACCTCGTATGTCTTGCCGCACATCGTGTCGGCGATCGCCCGCTGGAATCTTGGTGAACTACCGGAGGCGCAGGACGCAGTGGCACGCGCACGTCTGCTGATCGCCAGCGCCGGGCCGTTCGAGCGGGCGACGCTGGAGATGGTGCGTGCGTGGCTCGCCGGAGACTGGGCTGCGGCGTACGACGCTACGCGGCGTCAAACGGAGCTCGCGCCCGCCTCGATTTCGGCGTTTGGGATGGCCGAAGAAGCGCGTCGTCGCAATCGTCCGCGCGAGGCCCTGCGCCTCCTGCAAGGACTGGATCCAGCGCGTGGGGAGATGTGCGGGTGGGTGTATTACTGGGTCGTCATGACGCAGTCGCTTCACATGCTGGGCGAGCATGCGCGCGAACTGGACATGGCCCACAAAGCCCGCGCGCTGCACCCCGAATCGGCGTCTGCGCTCCGGCTCGAGTTGCATGCGCGTGCGGCGTTGGGCGATGTGCCGGG
>DASQZA010000119.1:0-24084 GCA_035638935.1 Gemmatimonas sp.
GCTCATGGACTACTCGCGCTTCAACTACGTCGCGCAGCCCGAGGACAACATCGCGCTCGACGATCTCATTCCGAAGGTCGGCCCGTACGACAAGTACGCCGTGATGTGGGGCTACAAGCCGATCCCGGGTGCGAACACGCCGGAAGCGGAGCGCCCGACGCTCGACAAGTGGGCGCGCATGCAGGACACGATTCCGTGGTACCGGTTCTCCACCGACAACAGTGGCGCCGAGCCGGGCGAACAGTCGGAAGCCGTTGGTGACGCCGATGCGGTGCGCGCCACGACGCTTGGCGTGAAGAATCTCAAGCGCGTGATGGGCTTCCTCGAATCGGCGACGGCGTACAAGGAAGGCGACACCTTCGAGAATCTCAGCGAACTGTACGGCCGCACGGTGGGCCAGTGGAGCACCGAGATGGGCCATGTGGCGCGCATCATCGGTGGCCAGTACATGCAGGAAAAGGCGGTCGGCCAGAAAGGGCTCGTATACACGCCGGTGGAGCCCCGTCGGCAGCGTGATGCGCTGCAGTATCTCCTCGACAACGCATTCACCACGCAGGATTGGTTGATGGACCAGAACATCCTGCGCAAGCTCGAGCCGACCGGCAGCCTCGCGCGCATCGGCGGCGCGCAGGCGCGCGTCCTCGGTTCCGTCGTCGCCAACGACCGCATGCAGCGCATGCTCGAGATGGAAGCGATGGCAGCGTCGCGCAGCGACGTGTATCCGCTCGCCGAGATGTTGTCCGACTTGCGCGGGGGGCTGTGGAGGGAGATCGGCTCGGGTGCGCCGATCGACATGTTCCGTCGCCGCCTGCAGCGCACGTATCTGGAGGCGATGGCGAGCAAGATCAATCCGCCGACTGCCCCGGCAGCGGGGGGCGGCGGTGGCGGGGGGGGCGGGGGTGGAGGCGCGGCCGCACCGGTGGGCACCGCCGATTTCCGTCCCATCCTCAAGGCGGAAATGCGTGCCCTCGATGCGCAGCTCGCGTCGGCGATCCGCCGCACGAGCGACGTGATGTCGAAGGCGCACCTGCAGGATGCGCGCGACCAGATCAAGAAGATGCTCGACACCGGTTCCGACGACTGATCGACGATTGACTGACGTTGTTCTGGTACCAAAGGGGTGACGTGCCACGGCGCGTCACCCCTTCGTGCTTGCAATCCCGCTTTCGGAACGACTTGGACCGTCCATGAATTCACCGCTCACGCGGGTTAGTATCCGATACCTGGTAGTTTCTCCTTCCTTCGGTTGATCGATGCGTTTTCGCCTGATGTCGCTCGCATTTGCGGGCATTGCCGTGACCTCCTGCCGGCCTGCAGCAAAGCCGGCACCCGCCCCCACTCCCGCACGAACCCCGGCTGCGACGCCTGGTACATCTGCGCCTGGCACACCGACACCGGGAGCACCTGGTGGCGCCACGCCTGGTGGGCCCGGTGCTGCACCCGGCGGGGACCCGGTGCCGCGCCCTTACGCCAGCGTGATCACGCCGCGCGCGCGCTCCAAGACGGGCGTGTTCGGCGTGCACCAGATCGGCTCGCGTCTCTATTTCGAGATTCCCGCGTCCGAACTCGGCAAGGATTACATGGTGACGAGCGTGCTCGCGGCGACGCCCGCCGGCATCGACATCAACGGCACGTTGGGTACCGAGCACGTGATTCGACTCGAGCGCCGCGAGAATCGCGTGTTCATGCGCGAGATCAATTACGACAACGTCGCGACGGACAGCCTCCAGTCCACGCGTAGAGCGATGTCGCTCATCGAGTTTTATCCGATCATCGCCGCGTTCAACGTCGAAGCGTACGGAAAGGACAGCGCCGCGGTGATCGAAGTGACGCGCATGTTCACCGGTGGCATTCAGGAGTTCACCGCCAACGGCCGTCGCGCGACGGTGGACGCCACTCGTTCCTTCATCGAGAAGTTCTCCGCCTTCGCGCGCAACGTTAACGTCACCGCATCGCAGACATACACGCCGCAGGGCGCAACACCGGGCGGCATTCCGGGCGTCCCCGCCGGCCCACCGCAGGCCACGACCGAAGCGTTCGCGTTCTCCATCGTGAAGCTGCCCGATGCGCCGATGATGCCGCGCTTCCTCGATGCGCGTGTCGGATACTTCGGCACGTCGGCCACGGATTTCGGCTCGAACGAACTGCGCGTGCTGCCGCGCCGCTACATCAATCGCTGGCGCCTCGAGTGCAGCGACCAGCGCATCGGCAATCTCTGCGCACCGAAGAAGCCGATCACGTACTACATCGACCCTGCGACGCCAGCTTGGCTTGTACCCTGGGTCCGCCGCGGTATTGAGGAGTGGCAGCCAGCATTCGAGAACGCCGGCTTTTCGAAGGGCATCGTGGCCGGCACTGCGCCAAACGACCCTGACTTCTCGGGTGAAGATGCATCCGTCGCCATGGTGCGCTGGCTGCCGTCACCGGTCGCGAATGCCGTGGGTCCGAGCACGGTCGACCCGCGCACCGGCGAGATCATCGACGCCGACGTCCAGATGTATCACAACATCATGGACCTGCAGCGCACCTGGTACTTCTCGCAGGTCGGACATCTCGACAAGAGCGCGCAGACCTTCCCGTTCCCGGATTCGCTGATGGGCCGGTTGGTGCAGTTCGTCGTCGCGCACGAGGTCGGACACACGCTGGGCTTCCCGCACAACTTCAAGGGCAGCTCGATGTACCCGCTCGATTCGATCCGGTCGAAGTCGTGGGTCGCGAAGATGGGACACTCTCCGTCGATCATGGACTACGCGCGCTTCAACTACGTCGCGCAGCCTGAGGACAACATCCCACTCGGCGACCTCGTACCGAAGGTCGGCGTGTACGACAGGTTCGCGGTGATGTGGGGTTACAAGCCAATCGCCGGCGCACGCCGCCCGGAAGACGAGCGCAAGACGCTCGACGAATGGGCACGCATGCAGGACACGGTGCCCTGGTTCCGCTTCGCGAGCGACGCCGGTGCCGGCGGTGCCGATCCGGGCGAGCAGTCCGAAGCCATCGGTGATGCCGATGCGGTTGGCGCGACGCGCCTGGGCTTCAAGAACATCGCGCGCATCATGAAGCTCGTCGAAGGCGCCGCGACGACGGATCGCACGTCTGACCTCTCGCTGCTGCGCTCCACGTACAACGGCGTGATCGGCCAGTGGGCGACGGAAGCGAATCACGTGACACGCGTGATCGGCGGCCTCGACAAGCAGGAGAAGGCTGTCAGCCAGAGCGGTGCGGTGTGGACACCCGTGGCGCGGGCACGGCAGCGCGAAGCGATGAAGTTCCTGCAGGACGAGGTGTTCACGACGCCGGCGTATCTCATCAACGCCGAACTGCTCCGCCGGCTCGAGTCGGACGGCAACATCAATCGCATCACGAATGCGCAGGCACGCACGCTCACGGCACTTGTCGCGAATGCCAAGCTGCAGCGCATGATCGAGACGGAAGCACTCGCGCGGGCACGTGGCGATGTCTACTCGCTCGGCGAGATGCTCACGGAACTGCGGCGCGGCCTGTGGAGCGAGATCTACGCGGGCAAGCCGATCGACGCCTACCGTCGTCGCCTGCAGGCGTTGTATCTCGAGGCAATGGCCGGCAAGATCAACCCGGCCCCTGTGCCTGCAGCGGTCGCAGCATTCGGCGGCGCTGCGGTGAACACGCGGGACTTCCGCCCGATGCTCAAGGACGAGATGCGTGTGCTCGACCGCGAACTGTCGGCTGCGATCGGTCGCACGTCGGACCGTGCGTCGCGCGCGCACCTGCAGGATGCACGAGACCAGATCAAGACGATGCTGGATACGGCGAAGTAGTTCGCTGTTGCGGGCCGTGATGTGAAACGGGGGCCGCGGCGAATGTGCCGTGGCCCCCGCTTTGTGCTTGTGCTTGTGGATGCTGCCCGACCTGCTTCGCGGCGCTCAGGTGTCAGCGCAAGTAGCCCGGGTTCTGCACGAGACCCGGAGTCGTGCGGATGTCCCGCTCCGGAATGGGAAAGATGTCCTTGCCGCCCGCGGCAGCGGGCTTGACCACTGCAGCACGGCCCAATCGGATGAGGTCCGGCCACCGGTCACCCTCGAGCGCAAGTTCGAGGCGGCGTTCCAGCTCGATCTGCGAGATGACTTGTGCCTGCGTCGTGACTTGCGTGCCGAGCGCATGTGGCGCGAGGCCGGCGCGGATGCGGACCTTGTTGTATTGCGCCACTGCCTCGCCGAGCCGGTTCAGTCGTGCAAGCGCTTCGGCCTTGATCAGCACCACCTCCGCAAGGCGAATCACGTGGATGTGGTCGGTGGCGGGACGTGCCCCGTACTTGATGCCGTTCAGGCGAACGGGTGTTCCCAGCGCTGCGATCGTCCGGTCCTTGCGAAGGTCGCCTGCGGGAAATGCCGCGTTGAGGTTGGCGCTCGCCGCCACCTCACCGCGTCCGGGGACCTGGTAGTAGTTCGAGAGTCCGTGGGTCTCGGCACCAGCAAAACTCAGGCGGAAGATGTCCTCAGACGTATTCGAGCCCGAGGCTGTGAACAGGTCGCCGAACGGCACGACCAGCGTATCGCGGCCCGCGAGTACGAGGTTCGCCGCGTCGAGTGCCGCCTGGTAGTCCGCCTGCGACCCAGTGTTACCTGTGACCCCGGCGCGGTACAGCAGGACGCGAGCACGCAGCGCGCGTGCAGCCGTCGGCGTCGCGTAGCGCGTGTTGGTCGTGTTCTTGATGAACGCACTCGCGCTGTCCAGATCCTTGAGGATCTGCGTGTACGTCTCGAGCACCGTGGCGCGCGTGTACGCCTGCGCTTCCGCAGGCGATTCGACCGGCTTGAGGGCAAGTGGCACTCCGCCCCAGAACTTGACCAGGTTGTGGTAGCCGAGCGCGCGCAGGAAGTACGCCTGCCCCATCACGTTTTCGCGCGTCGCCTGCGGTATGCTCGCCACTCCGGGCGTGCGCTGCAGGATAACGTTGTCGCGATCGATCTGCTGGTAGATCGCGGTCCACAGTCCCGTTGTTTCCGCGTTGTCGGAGAGGATGTCGTTGCGTTCGAGTTCACCCAAGAACTGAAACGTGCCGGTCCACACGGCGTTGTCGGAAGCCAGGTCGCCATCGAGCAGTGCCGACAACCCGTAGTAGCCACCGGCCTGCAGCCCGTCGTACGCGCCATTGAGCGCCGCGGTGGCCGTCGCCGCATCGACGATGAGTTGATCCTGCGGAAGCGACGTGACCGGGTCGACCTGCAGGATGTCACCGCACGAAGCGGCGCCCATGAGCATCAGCGGCGCAGCGAGGGATCGAATTCGCATGAGGGAAGAAAGTCGCAGAGGGAGTGCGCCGCGCGATGCGCGCGGCGCCCGGGAATAGGGGGAGCGGCTCACCAGCCAGCGCTCAGGCCAACCGTAAACGTGCGCGCGAGCGGATACGCGTAGTAGTCGACGCCCATCACGATGTTGGAGTTCGCACCGTTGCTGTTCACGTCAGGGTTGTAGCCCGTGTACTTGGTCCAGGTGTACAGGTTGCGCCCGGAGATATAAAGGCGGGCATTGTCCGCACGCATCGAACGCGTGAGTGACGCCGGGAGACGGTAGCCGAGCGTGACTTCGCCGAGGCGCACGAACGACGCATCTTCCAGGAAGCGCGACGAGCGGACGCCTGAGCCGCTCGTACTGCCCATGCGCGGCACGTCGGTGATGTCTCCGGGTTTCCGCCAACGATTCAGCGTCGACTTCACCTTGTTGTCGCCGTCGACGCCACCATTGTCGGCGAAGATGCGGAACAGGTTGTAGGCCTTGTTGCCCTGACTGAATTGCAGGAAGCCCCGAAGGTCGACCCCTTTGTACGTGACCGTGTTCGTGAAGCCACCGTAGTACTTGGGCTGTGGGTTGCCGACGAACCGCGCATCCGCCGCGTTTGGCGTCAGCGTCTCGGATCCATCAGCCTTGCGGTAGACCGCGTTACCAGTCTGTGGGTCGACGCGCAGGAACTCGATCAGGAAGAACGTTCCGAGCGGCTGGCCGACCGCGGCGATCGAGGTGACGCGGTTGCTGACGGTGCCGGTGATTGGCTGGCCGTCGTACAACTCGGTGACCTTGTTCTTGTTGAACGTCATGTTGAGGTCACTCGTCCACTCGAAGCCGTTCTTGTCGCGCGACTGGAAGTTGACGGTCTGCAGGTTGAAGTCGATACCGCGATTGTTGATCGCACCGACATTGTCCCAGACGGTCGTGTAGCCACTGGTGGCCGGCACCGGGCGCTGCACGAGCAGGTTGCTGGTCGAGCGGTCGTACCAGTCTGCAATGAGCGTCACACGGTTATCGAACATTCCGACGTCGACGCCGATGTCGGTCTCCGCGGTCTGCTCCCACTTGAGGTTCGCGTTGCCCAGCTGCGAACCTGCGAGTCCCGTCACGCCAGTGTAGGGCTGTGCCGTCGCGAGCGTGCGGCTCGCGAAGTCACCAATACCTTGGTTGCCCGTCGTACCGTAGCTCGCCCGCAGCTTGAGCGACGCATACTTGGAGAGTCCTGACGCGAAGCCCTCGTCGCTGATCGTCCACGCACCGGACACGGCGTTGAACATGCCGTAGCGGTTCTCGCTGCCGAACCGCGAGGAGCCGTCGGTGCGGGTGCTTGCCGAAAGCAGGTAGCGGTCGAGAAACGACCAGCTGGCGCGGGCGAAGTAAGACACCAGCGTGTTCTCAGTGGCGCCGCCGTCGAACGAGTTTGCCACTGCGGCGTTGCGTACGTAGCGCTCGAAGCCCGTCGGAAATCCTGTGCCGGACACGTAGTTGAAATCGGACTCGTTGCGCTCCGTGCTGGCACCACCTGTGAGCGTGAGCTGCTGCCGGTCGCTGCGAATGGCTTCGAAGTTTGCGAAACCCTCCACGACGTAGCGTGTCGCCGAGGTGCGGCCGCTGGCACCCTCGCCTCCCACGTTCGTACTCGTCGCGCGATCCACCTTGGGAGAGCGCCAGCGCAGTTCGTCGAGTCCGTAGATGTCCGCGCCACCGCGCGCCGTGACACGGAACCGGTCGGTGAAGTCGTACCGCGCCTCGAGGTTGCCCAGTGCGCGTAGCGTACGCACGTTGAGCGAGCTAAAGGCCGCATAAGCGACCGGATTCGAGTAGTTCAAACGCTCTGCCGCACCCCCAAACCCGAAGGAATTACCAAAGACGGGGTAGGCGGGGCTCAGCGACAGGGCATTCGTGACGATGCCGTCAAGATTCAAGTCACCCGGCACGCGGTCATTGGATTCGCGCGTGAGGCCGATCGAACTCGTGAGGAAGAGCTTGTCCGTTGCCTGCGCGTCGAGGTTGAGGCGCGCACCCTGCCGCTGATAGTCGGACCCGATGGCGATGCCCGTCTGTGCGAAATTGGATCCGGACAGGAACATGCGCAGGCGTTCGGTGCCGCCACTCACGCTCAGCTGCACGTCGCTTATCGCTGCTGGACGAAACACTGCGTCCTGCCAGTCTGTGTTGATACTGTCGGCACCAGGACCATAGATCAGTGACTGCCCTTGATTCGCGCGCCCTTCGTTCACCAGTGTGACATACTCAGTGGAGTTGAGCAGCTCGACCTTGCGGTCAGCCTGCTGTGAGCCGGCGTAGCTGTTGATGTTGAAGCGAAACTTGTTGCCCGCGGCGCCACGCTTGGTGGTGATCAGGATGACGCCATTCGATCCGCGCGATCCGTAGATCGCCGCAGCGGCGGCGTCCTTCAGGACGTCGATGGTCGCGATGTCGTCCGGATTGATGCCGGAGATCGGCGTCATGCGCTGACCACTCGTGCTGGTGATCTGCTCGAACGTGCCCTGCAGCATCGGCACGCCGTCCACCACGTAGAGCGGCTGGTTGCCGGCGTTGAGCGACGCAGGACCGCGAACGCGTACCGACACGCCGGTCCCGGGTTCACCGCTGTTCTGCATCACCTGCACGCCCGCAATCCGCCCCTGCAACGCGTTGTCGATGGCAGCAACGGGAATGTTCGCGAACGCCGTCGAATCGACCGACGAGATCGCGCTGCTGACGTTCACGCGCTGGCTGGTGCCATACCCGGTCGCCACGACCGTCGTGAGCACGGTTGCCAGCGGCGACAGCGAGAACGTCACGTTCGCCGTGCTGCCTGCCGTCACAGTGGCGGAGCGATCCTGCGCCGAGTAGCCGATGCGCTGCGCGCGTAGGGTCGCCGACCCGGCACTCACGCCGTTGATCTGGAACACCCCGCTTTCGCTGCTCACCGCGCGCAGCGAGGTCCCGGGGATCGTGATCTGCACTCCCTGCACCGCGCGTCCGCTCGATGAATCGGTCACCGTGCCGCGCACGGAACCGGTTTGCTGCGCCTCCACGGCGCCGGGTGCGGTCATCACGGTAAATAAGACGCCAAGGACCGTGGCGAATCGCTGCCAGGGTAGGCTCAGACTGAACATGTAGTCTCCAAAAGAGAGTCGTGACGGCGAAGGGGAGGGATCCTGCAGGCGTTCGCCGGCTGCATGGGGCCAACATCCATGCAACGTCAGGCTGGGTCAAGAGCCTGGGGACAGGGATGGGACGGCCCGTGCCCTCTGCAACCCGATCCGTACTTCGTCGTAGGTTTATGCAGATGCTTTCCAGCACCGAATCTCCCGCCAGCGGCGAAATCGCCAGCCTGCGCGCTGCCCTCCGTGGCCAGTACGACATCCAGCGAGAGCTGGGACGCGGCGGGATGGGCATCGTGCTCCTCGCCCGGGATGAACGACTCGATCGGCAGGTCGCGCTCAAGGTGCTGCCGCCGGGGCTCGCCGATCAGGCGGAGACGCGTGAGCGGTTCCTGCGCGAAGCACGCATGGCCGCACAGCTGTCGCACCCGAACATCGTGCCGGTCCATCGTGCCGACGACATCGGCGGCTTCGCCTTCTTCGCGATGGGGTACGTCGACGGCGATACACTCGCCGACCGGATCCGCGATCGGGGCGCACTCCCACCGGCCGATGTCATCCGCGTGCTGCGCGAAGTCGCCTGGGCACTCGCCTACGCGCACGCCCGCGGCATCGTGCACCGCGACGTCAAACCCGAAAACATCCTGATCGAGCGGAGCACCGGACGCGCGATCGTGACCGACTTCGGCATCGCGCGCGCCGACTTCCATCCGTCGCTCACGCAGGATGGACACGTGCTCGGCACCGTGCACTACATGAGCCCGGAGCAGTCGAGCGGTGAGGCGGTGGACGGGCGGAGCGACTTGTATGCGCTCGGTTGCGTCGGGTTTCTGGCGCTCAGCGGACGCCTGCCGTTCGAAGGCACGTCGCCGCAGGCCATCCTGATCGCGCACGCGACGAAGCAGCCACCGCTGCTGCGCGACGTCGCGGCGTCGCTTCCGCCGGCCCTCGCGAGTGTGATCGATCGCTGCCTGCTCAAGTCGCCCGACGATCGCTTCTCGACGGGTGAGGAACTCGCCGATGCACTGGGCAAGGCGATGGGTGCGCTCGAGTCGTCCGAACGAGAGTCGCAGAACAGCGCGATCATGTCGAGCGACGAGGCAATGGCCGTGTGGCGGCGCGCCGCCGAGCTGCAGGCCGAAGCGGCGACGAGACTGGAATCGCGCATGCGGGAAGCCACCGAGACGAGACGTGCGGGCGCTGGAGCGGAAGGGAAAACTTCTGTCGAGCCGGTGTCGGATGTGGTGCCCACGGACGCGTACCGCGTGAGCGACGTCGAGGCGGCCGCGAAGGAGGTGGGGATCTCGCACCGCTACGTCGCGCTCGCAATGGCGGAGCTCAAGACATCATCCGACGCCGTGGCCCGCGTGCAGCCGATACCGCAGTGGAAGGACCGCATGGCCACGCGCCTGCTTGGCACGTCGCAGCGCACGCTCTCGGTGTCCCGGGTCTTCCGCTTCGCCCCACGTGTGGTGCTGCAGGCCGTCGGACGATCGTTGCAGGCGCACCCGTATTCGCTCGCACTGCGGGACACCCTCGGGGGGCATCCGCTCGATGGCGGAGTGCTGGTGTTCGACCTGCCCGCGTACACCGATTCGAATTACCGGTGGACGTGGACCCGCTATGGCGTGTACGTACCGGAAATTCGGGTGACCTTCGCGTCGGTCGCCGGCGATCCGCGCGCGTGCGAAGTGAGCATGCATCTCGACCTGCGCCGGGGGATGACGGTGAATCTGGCGGGCTATACCGCCGGCACCGGTCTCGGGACGGCCACTGGGGCCGCAGCTGGTGCCGTCGTCGGCAAGGCGGCGATGACGCTTGCTGGTGCTGCCCTCATCGGACCGGCACTGGGCGGAGCAATCGTCCTCGGGCTGGCTGCCGTTGCGTGCGTCGGTCCGCTCTACCGGTGGGAGATTCGCAAGGCCACGACCGAGCTGGAGACTGCGCTCGCAGCGGTGGAAGCGGGTATTCGCGCCAAGGACATCTTCGGTGAGGCGCCGCCAGCTCGGCCGGTTCCAGTGCAGTCCGACAGCAGCTGGATGACCGGCCTCTAGTCTCGGGTGAGAAGCGCCAGACAGTTCTGCGAACGAAACCGTGGACATCCAGGTATCTCAGTGGTAAGATACATACATCTTCTACCGGAGTCTTCAATGTCCATCCGTCCCGTCAAGCGTATCGTGCAGGCCCAGCCCACCATGGAAGGTGCCGGCGTGCATCTCCATCGGGCGTTCGGCTTCGGCGATACCGCCGAGACCGATCCGTTCCTGCTCTTCGATGATTTCCGCAACGAGACGCCGTCGCATTACCGAAACGGGTTTCCGTGGCACCCACACCGCGGCATCGAGACCATCACGTACGTCCTCGCGGGCAATGTCGAGCACGCTGATTCGCTCGGCAATCGCGGCATGCTCGGTGCGGGTGACGTGCAGTGGATGACCGCTGGTCGCGGGATCGTCCACCATGAAATGCCGCAGGGCGATGCAGCGGGTCGGATGCACGGCTTCCAGCTGTGGGCCAACCTGCGGTCGTCGCTCAAGATGACAGCGCCCCGCTACCAGGACGTGGCGTCGAAGGACATCGCGGAGATCACGGATGATGACGGCACGGTCGTGCGCGTGATCTGCGGGGAGTTCTGGGGAAAGCGCGGGCCCGTGGATGGCATCGCGGCCGATCCGATCTATCTCGACGTCTCCGTACCACGCGGTGTACGCAAGCGGCTGCCGGTCGATGCATACCGCAGCACGTTCGCCTACATCTTCGATGGCAGCGCGTCGTTCCGTGATGCGTCGGATCCCACTGGTGTGCTCACCGAACGCACCGCCGGCAACGACGATGACCTCGTGCGCGACATGTCCGGCAATCGTTCACTCATCACGTTCGACAGCGGCGACGAAGTCGTGGTGCAAGCGGGCGAAGCAGGTGTGCGTTTCTTGCTGGTATCGGGTGCGCCGATCGAGGAACCCGTGGCGTGGTACGGTCCCATCGTGATGAACACACAAGCGGAACTCCAGCAGGCGTTGCGCGAGTTGAACGAGGGGACGTTCATCAAGGGTTAGTTCACGAACTTCACGAGGCGGTCTCTGCTCCAGATCACCGATCGCGGTCTCTACTGCGAACCCGCCGACTGCTACATCGATCCCTGGGTCCCCGTGCCGCGTGCACTCGTCACGCATGCGCACGGGGATCATCTCACATGGGGATGTGAGGCGTATCTGGTAACCGACGACGGCCTCGGAATCACCCGCGAGCGCCTGGGCCAGTACGCGAATCGCGTCTCGTCGATGGCGTATGGCGAGACCCGCGAGATCAACGGTGTGCGCGTGTCGTTCCATCCGGCGGGACATATCCTCGGCTCCGCGCAGATTCGGCTCGAGCATCGCGGCGAAGTATGGGTCGTGTCCGGCGACTACAAGATCGACCCTGACCCGACGTGTGCTCCCTGGGAACCGGTGCGTTGCCATACATTCATCACGGAAAGCACATTCGGCCTGCCGATCTACCGCTGGCCATCGCAGGCGCGCGTGTTCGCCGACATCAACGCGTGGTGGCAGTCCAACGCCGACGCCGGCCGTGCCTCCATCATTTACGGCTACGCACTCGGCAAGGCGCAACGGCTGCTTGCAGGTCTCGACGCGTCGATTGGGCCGATCCTCACCCACGGCGCCGTCGAGCGCATGACGGAACGCTATCGCGAGTCGGGTATCGCGCTGCCACCAACGACATACGCATTGCGAACAGCTAAGTCGCCGGAGTGGGCGCGCGGGATCATCGTGGCGCCGCCGTCGGCGGATGGCTCCACGTGGGCGCGACGATTTGGCCCCTACGCCGCCGCATTCGCGAGCGGCTGGATGCACGTTCGCGGTGCCCGGCGACGACGCAGTGTAGATCGCGGCTTCACACTGTCGGATCATGTCGATTGGCCACAGCTACTCACTGCAGTCGAAGCGACTGGCGCGAGCAGTGTCTGGGTCACGCACGGATTCACGGGCCCGGTGGTGCGTTGGTTGACGGAGCGCGGTCTCGACGCACATGCGATCGCGACACGCTACGAAGGTGAGCGTGACGACAGCGCGGTGGACGACAACACGGCGGACGGTGCAACCGACAACGCCACCGACGGTGCGAGCGGCGCTGCAACCGTGAACGGCACAGCGGCGGACGAAAGCGTGGCGGACAGCGCACCCGTGGAGCCGGCATAATGCATCGCTTCGCCATGCTGTACGACACAATCGACGCAACCACGGCGACCGGCGCGAAGGTCGCCGCGCTCGCGGAATACTTCCGAGGCGCGCCACCGGCTGACGCTGCATGGGCAGTTGCATTTCTCACGGGCAGGCGCCCAAAGCGACTCGTACGCGCACCGGATCTTCGCACGTGGGCCGCTCAGGTGGCGGGCATTCCCGACTGGCTGTTCGAAGAGTGTCATGCGCAAGTGGGTGATCTCGCGGAAGCGATTTCTCTTTTGCTCCCCGAGCGTGAACAGGACGACGACGCACCATTCGCCTGGTGGGTGGAAGAACGGCTGCTGCCGCTCGCGCGCATGGATGCCGCCGAACAACGCGCGGCCTTGCTCGACGCATGGACGCGTCTCACCGGCACGTCGCGCTTCCTGTTCAACAAGTTGCTGACGGGGTCGTTCCGTGTCGGTGTGAGCGATGGCCTCATCGTGCGCGCACTCGCGGAGACGAGCGGACTCCCCGCAGCAACCATCGCGCATCGGCTCATGGGCCAGTGGGAGCCGCGTGCTGAATGGTTCACGAGTCTCATCGGCACCGAGACCACCGACGCCGATTGGAGTCGCCCATATCCGTTCTATCTCGCCTACCCACTCGAGAACGCACCCGACTCACTTGGCGATGTCGCCGACTGGCAGGCGGAGTGGAAGTGGGATGGCATTCGCGCGCAGCTCGTACGCCGTCGCAGCCGCACGTTCCTCTGGAGTCGCGGTGAGGACTTGCTCACCGGGCGGTTTCCCGAGATCGACGCGGCGGCCGAGTGGCTACCGGACGGCACGGTGCTCGATGGCGAACTCCTTGCGTGGCGCAATGGCGCGCCGCTGCCGTTCAGCGAACTGCAGCGTCGGATCGGCCGCAAGACGATCGGCAAGAAGCTGCTCGCGGACGTGCCCTGTCACCTGCTGGTGTACGATTGTCTCGAGGCGGACGGTGTCGACGTTCGTGAACGCCCAATGCGCGCACGACGTGAGCTCGCTGAGGCGATTGTCGCGCGCATGCCGGCCGGCGCGCCGTTCAGCACGTCGCCGTTGCTTGCGGCGGATGACTGGAATGACGTCACACGCTTTCGAGCGAGTGCGCGCGACGCCGTCGCCGAAGGGCTGATGCTCAAGCGGCGCAGTTCACCGTACGGTGTGGGGCGCCGTGTGGGTGACTGGTGGAAGTGGAAGGTGCAACCACTCAGCGTCGACGCCGTGCTCGTGTACGCGCAGGCAGGCAGCGGCCGCCGTGCTGGGCTGTACACCGACTACACCTTCGCCGTGTGGGACGACGACAAGCTCGTGCCGTTCGCCAAGGCGTACTCCGGACTCACCGACGCGGAGATCCGGAAGGTCGATGCATTCGTGCGACGCAACACGCTCGAGAAGTTCGGGCCCGTGCGCACCGTGAAGCCGGAGCTGGTGTTCGAGCTTGCCTTCGAGGGCATTCAGGAAAGCACCCGGCACAAGAGCGGCATTGCCGTGCGCTTCCCGCGCATTGCACGCATGCGTCCCGACAAGCCGGCGAGCGAAGCCGATTCGCTCGTCACGGTGCGCGCGATGCTGAACGCGGCACGGCATGGGAATGAAGCTGGGAATGGAGCGAAGATTGACGGCGACTGACATCATCTCGCCAGCGTTGGCCGCGACGCCTGAGGAGCGGCTCGACGAGTGGTTCGCGTCGCGTGGGTGGACGCCGTTCGACTTTCAGCGCGATGTGTGGCGCGCGTATCTGGCCGGGGAGTCGGGGCTCATTCACGCAGCGACTGGAACGGGCAAGACCTACGCGGCGTGGATCGGTGCACTGCTCGAGGCGATGCACGAGGACAGTACGCCTCGCAAGGTTCGTCGTCGCGCCGATGCATCGCCGTTGCGCGTCCTCTGGATCACGCCGCTCCGAGCGCTCGCCGCCGACACTGAGGGCGCGCTGCGCGACGCGGCCGACGCGCTGGGCCTGCCGTGGACGGTGGAATCTCGCACCGGTGACACCACGCAAGCGCGGCGTGCACGGCAACGTGCGCGCCTGCCGACGGCACTCGTGACGACGCCGGAGTCGCTGTCGCTGCTGCTCTGCCGAAAGGATCACGCGGAGATGTTCGCCGACCTACGCCTCATCGTGGTCGACGAATGGCACGAGCTGCTCTCGACCAAGCGTGGCGCGCAGGTCGAGCTTGCGCTCGCGAGGCTGCGGCAGGTACAATCGCAGCTGCGTACCTGGGGGCTGTCGGCGACGATCGGCAACATGGACGTCGCAGCGGAAGCGCTGCTCGGGCTCGACCGCAACGGTGCCGCCTGTCCGGGGCACATGGTGCGCGGCGTGGTGAGCAAGGAAGTCGTCGTCGAATCGCTGATACCCGACACCATGGAGCGCTTCCCCTGGGCGGGCCATCTCAACACTCGGCTGCTCCCGGAGGTCATGCGACGGCTGTCGGGCGCCGAGAGCGCGATCGTGTTCACGAACACGCGGTCCCAGTGCGAGATCTGGTTTCAGTCGATCATCGCAGCCGACCCGACGTGGTTCGAGTTCACGGCGATCCATCATGGGTCGTTGTCGCGCAAGCAGCGCGAGAGCGTCGAGGACGGGCTCAAGTCCGGCCGCTTTCGCGTCGTGGTGGCGACGTCGTCGCTCGATCTGGGCGTCGACTTCACACCCGTCGATGTCGTCATGCAGATTGGCAGTCCCAAGGGCGTGGCGCGGCTGCTGCAGCGCGCGGGCCGCTCCGGACATTCTCCCGGGCGGCTGTCGCAGGTGGTGTGTGTTCCGACGCACGCACTGGAGCTGGTGGAAGTTGCGGCGGCGAGAGATGCCATCCGCGCGGGAGCGATCGAAAGCCGCGATCCGATCGACCGGCCGCTCGACCTCCTGGCGCAGCATCTCGTGACGCTCGCACTGGGCGGCGGTTTCACGCGCGACGGCGCACTCGCGGAGTTGCGCACCACGCGTGCGTATGGCGGACTCACCGGCGAAGAGCTGGATTGGACGATCGACTTCGTCACGCGCGGCGGCGATGCACTGAAGGCATACCCCGAGTTTGCACGGGTGCAGTTCGTCGACGACAGGTATGTGGTCACCGACCGGCGTGTTGCGTTGCGCCATGTGCTCAACATCGGCACGATCGTGAGCGACGCGACGATCTCCGTGCGCTACATGACCGGCGGGCGGCTGGGCACGGTCGAGGAGAGCTTTGCATCACGCCTTTCACCTGGCGACAAGTTCATCTTCGCCGGCAAGCCGCTGGAGTTCGTGCGCATCCGCGATCTCACGGTGTGGGTGCGACGCGCGAAGGGCACCAGCGGAGCGATTCCGCGCTGGATGGGGACGCGTATGCCGCTGAGTACGGAGCTCGCACATGCACTGCGCGTGAAGGTGGATGAGGCACGCCGAGGCGTGTTCGACTCGCCCGAGATGCAGGCGGTGAAGGGTGTGCTGCAGCTGCAGATGGAGCGTAGCGCATTGCCCGCGCCGGATGAGCTGCTGATCGAGCGCACGGCGACACGTGACGGGCATCATCTCTTCGTCTACCCGTTCGAGGGGCGACTCGTGCATGAAGGAGTCGCAGCGCTCTTTGCGTATCGCATCGCGCAGATCGCGCCGATCTCGTTCTCGTACTCCTGCAACGACTACGGCTTCGAGCTGCTGTCGCCGGATCCGGCCCCGATCGAGGAGGCCATTGAGTCAGGGCTCCTCTCCACGTCGCACCTGCTGCACGACGTCCTCAACAGTTTGAATGCGGCCGAGCTCGCGCGCCGGCAGTTCCGGGAAATCGCGCGCGTCGCAGGGCTGGTATTCTCGGGTTTCCCAGGGCAATCGAAGTCGATGAAGCAGGTACAGGCGTCGAGCAGCTTGTTGTACGATGTATTCGTGAAATACGATCCCGATAACCTGCTGGTGCATCAGGCACAGCGCGAAGTGCTCGAGCGACAGCTGGAGGCCAGCCGGCTGGGCCGGGTACTCGACCGCCTCTCGCAGGGGACGGTGCGGCTGGTGGACACGGCTCGCGCGACACCACTCGCCTTCCCGCTACTGGTCGACAGCACACGTGCCAAGGTGAGCTCGGAGAAGATGGGTGACCGTATTCGCCGCATGACGGCCGCCGCGGAAATGGAGCCTCGCAAGCGTGGCGCACTCCCCCGAAAGGGCGAGCGGATCTTCACGCTGGGGCCGGCACGTGAGTGAAGGGCGGTACAGTCGAGTGATTACGCATGATGGCGGTGGGTTGGAGGCAGAAGTCGCGGGTGAGCGTGTGCTGTTGTACGCGGAGCGAGGCATGCTGTTGCCTCGGTTTAACACCGCGGTGGTCGCCGACCTGCACTGGGGGAAAGCCGCGACGTTTCGCGCACTGAACATTCCGGTACCCACGGGCACGACGGCCGCAGACCTCGCGCGCCTTTCCAGACTGCTCGAACGCACCGGCGCCGATCGGCTGGTCGTGCTCGGCGACCTGATTCACGCGCGCGCCGGCCGACAGGCCGACGTGCTCGATGCGCTGCACGCATGGCGCGACGCACACGCCGCACTCGAGATCGTGCTGGTGCGCGGCAACCACGACGCGCATGCCGGCGATCCACCCGCATCGCTGCGCATCGAATGCGTTGACGGGCCGTGGACGCTTGGCCCGTTCACCTGTGAGCACGAGCCGGAGCCACAACGGGGTGCGTATGTACTCGCGGGCCATCTGCACCCGAGTGTCACGCTGGCGGGGCGAGCACGTCAGCGAGAACGACTGTGCTGCTTCGCGTTCGGGCCGGACGTAGGCATCTTGCCGGCCTTCGCGTCGTTCACCGGAGGCGGCGCGTATCGACGCGCGGACGAAGACCGGATTTTTGCGATCGTCGAGGACGAGGTGATGCGGGTGCCGTGAGCCTGCGTTGGCGATGCGAACTGCAACTGCTTTCCGCGGATACGAACTGATCACAAGAGAAAAGCGCGGATCTGAACGGCGTACGCGACGAGGTACGGCGCATGCAGCGGGATCGTATTTTTCTTGTGAACAGCTCGCGGAGCGCCGCCACCGCGCGGGGCCCCAAGAAAGAAAAGTACAGCCTCGGCATCGCGCATCGTTGAACGCCGATACGCGGAGCAAATCCGCGCTTTTCTCTTGTGATCAGTTCGTATCCGCGGAAAGCAGTTGCAGTTCAGCGCGAACGAACCGCCACCCGCCATACCCACCACATCATCAGCGGCTGCAACGGCAACCGCAGCCAGCACAGCGCCTGCCAGAGCGCGGATGCGTCGGTCGCTCTCGCCTGCACGAGCATGTGAATGTTTGCGGGAAATACGGCGAGCAGCAGCACGATCAGCCCCCACCCAGCAGCAACACGCGTCGCCCGCAGCAGCAATCCGACGGCGCCGGCGATCTCCGCTACGCCGCTCAGTGCGACCGCTGCACCAGGATTGGGCACCCACGGCGGCATGATCTGCAGAAAGAACGCGGGCGCCACGAAATGCATGACGCCCGCGAACCCGAACAGCAGTGCAATCGGTAATACACGCCGGAGACGTGCGCCCTCATCGGTGGGTCGCACTCAGGCAGCCGGCACGGCGAGTGGCGGATGTGCATACCAGAGCACCGCGAAGTAGTGGCAGGCACTGCCGCTCATCACGAAGAGATGCCACACCGGGTGCGACCACGAGTGATTCTGGCGGTAGAAGATCACGCCACCCGTGTACAGGAGGCCGCCGCCGAGCAGGAGTATCAATCCTGTGGTTTCCATCGTGGTGATCATGGGCCGGGCGGCGATCAGTGCGACCCAACCCATTGCCACGTAGAGCATCGTGCTCACCTTCTCGTGGCGGAACCGGTAGCGCAGCTTGCCGAAGACGCCGATCGCCGCGAGCGACCACACGATTGCGAACATCGTCCATCCCCACCGGCCGCGCAGTACGCCGAAAGTGAACGGGGTGTAGGTACCGGCGATGAGCAGGTAAATGGCCACATGGTCCATCAACCGCAGCCGTGTCTTGGTGACGTGGTGCGACACCGCGTGATAGAGCGTCGACGCGGTATAGAGCGCGATCAGTGCGCCGCCGAAGATGCCCGCGCCGACCACAGCCAGCGTCTCGCCACGTGCATGCGCCGCGACCACTAACACCGGCGTGCCGATCAGCGCCAGCAGCAGCCCGATGCCATGCGTGACCGCATTGGCGATCTCCTCGCGTCGCGAGGCGATCCGGTCGACCTTTGCAGTCACGCCCGCATTTACGGTGTGCGCGCGGCCAGCAGCCGCTGCATGAAGCCGTCAATCGCGCCGTTCTCGATCCATCGCACCACTGCCACGATATCGTTCTCCGGGTCGACGTAGATGATGTTGGTGCCGTTGCCGACGTGCACGAACGCCGTGGCCGGCGCGCTCGCGTAGTACTTCCGGTCGGTGTTCAGGAACCAGTTCATGTAGCCATACGTCGGCTGCGCCGGGGTGGGCGTGAGCGCTTGCGACACCCACGCGTCCGACAACAACCGTTTGTCCTTCCACTGTCCGCGACGCAACGTCAGTAACCCGAACCGCGCCATGTCGCGGGCGTTGATGAACAGTCCACCGCCCCAGTGGCCGCCGCCGCTCACGGACTGAACCATGCGCCCATCGAGGATGATCCAGGCATTGTCGTAGCCATACCAGCGCCAGCTGCTGGACGCGCCGATCGGATCCATGATCCGGTCCTTCAGCACCTCCGGAAGCGGCCGTCGCCAGACATTGAGCAACGCCAATGCCAGCGCATTCACACGAACGTCGTTGTACTCGTACACGGTGCCGGGCTCGACACGCGGGCGCGTCGCCCAAGTAGCGGCGGCCCCCGTCGGCCGGTCTGCCCACTCGGGCTTGCCCCACAGCGTGCCTTCCCAGTCGCTGGTCTGTCGCAGCAGATGATCCCACGTCAGCCGCCGGTTGTGCGGCGACGCGAAGGGCGTGATCCACCGTCCACCGGCGGGATTGTCTGCCGCGAGCCCATTGGTCGACGGCGCAACGGTGAGAATCGGGCCAACGGCTTTCGAGACCGTGTCGTGCACGCTGCGGATGAGCCCATCGTCCACCGCGAGGCCGGCAACCGTCGACAGCATGCTCTTCGTGACACTGTGGGTCATCTCGACGGCAGTCGGGTCACCCCATTCTGCCACGACGTACCCACGACGGACGATCACGCCCGTCGCATCACCGCGTGGAGCAATCGGTCCGATGGCTGCGCCGAACGGCTCGCGACCGAAACTCTGGTAGTGATTGAGTTCGAGATCGCGCGGCGCCTTTGATTCACCCGCGATGGCGAATGCGATCGCTGCGGCCAGCTTCGTGGAATCGAGCCCGACTTGCGATGGGGTGCGGCGCTCCCACCTGCCGGCATCCGGATAGTAGAGCGCGGCGGAACGACCAGCGGGTGCTCCGCGCGACTGCGCATCGAGCAGCGATGGCCCGGTGACCGTACACACGAGCAGCGCAGCCCGCACGAATCCGCGGCGACCCGCAGATGCATTCGACAGGACGCTCACGAGATCGCCTTGATGACGGGCCTCTTCACTGGCATGATCACTCCCGGGATACCGTTCGCCTGCAGCAGTGCATTGAACGCCTGCGCTTCCGTCGTCTCGAGCTGCTCCACTTCGGCGCGCAATGCACTCCAGATACGCTCGAGCTCCGCAATGCGCTCGCGGGCAGCGCGCGTGATGGCAGGATTGCCTTCGACCTGACCCAGCAGGAAGCCGTACTGGCCGTTGATGCCGTTGGCGTAGTTGATGATGTCCTGGCCATTGCTCGCCTTGGTCGTGAGGCGCGGGTCGATCGTCTCGAACTTCTTCACCAGCGCTCGGCCGGCCTTACCGATCGTATCGGCGGCCGCCGCCGTGGTCGTCCGCGTGATGACCGCCTGCACCTGCGCGCGCAGGTCGCGAACACGGGTCACGGCATCGTGGATCTCGCTGATTCGGTTCGACAGCAGCGCCGCTACGGAATCACGTTCGGCAACCGACGCAACCGGTGCATCGATCCGCGGATCCTGCAGCACGTCGAAGCTCCGCGTGAGCACCGTCGCCCCGGCGGTCAGCCGCACCTGGTAGCGACCCGGCGCGACGCGCGCGCCATCATTCGGCGCGCCAAACAGCACGATGCCGGCGATACGCGTCGGCGCGGGCCGCCGGAGATTCCACGTCACCGAGTTGAGCCCCGCGGTCGGCGAGATGCGACCAATGGAGTCGCCCCGGCTGGCGAACGAGCGGATGAGCGTACCGCGGGCATCCAGAAATTCCACCTTCACCGTCGTATTGCTGTCCGGTGCTGCCGCGATCTTGTAGAACACCGTCGCGCCATAGGGTGGGTTGCGCCCGGCCCCCGGTAGTGCCCCGCCTCTTTCGCTGCTGCCAAGCGTCGCGGACCGCGGCGTGTACAAGTGCACGGCAGCGGCGTTCACTGAATCCGCACGCTGACGAATCACCGAAAGATCGTCCATGATCCAGAACGCACGCCCTTCCGTCGATGCAATGAGGTCGCCATGCCGCACCTCGAGATCCGTCACCGGCACCACCGGAAATCCGCCATGAAAGCGTGTCCAGCGCGCTCCTCCATCGAACGACACGTACACACCGGTTTCGGTACCGGCGTAGAGCAGGCCACGACGCTCTGGATCCTCTCGCACCACGCGCACTGGCTCGCTCGCCGGCAATCCGTTCACGAGTCGGGTCCACGTGGCGCCGTAGTCGGTGGAGCGGAACACGTGCGCTGACATGTCACCGACACGATCCTTGCGAAACGCCACGTACACGGTGGCGGGATCGTGCGGCGACACGTCGATCTCGTTCACCAGTCCATCGCCCCACACCGCCGGCGTGATGTTCTTCCAGGTGGCACCACCATCGCGCGTGAGCTGCAGCAGCCCGTCGTCGCTGCCGGTGTAGATCGTGCGCGCGTCGTGCCGCGATTCGTGCACCACGACGAGCGTGCCGTACACTTCGCCGCCCGCGCCTTCGTTGGTGATGGGGCCACCACCCCAACCTTGCCGCGCCTTGTCGTTGCGCGTCAGATCGGGGGAGACCGGCGTCCACGACATCCCACGATCGGTCGTGCGAAAGAGCACGTTGCCCCCATGGTACACGACCTTGTCGTCATGCTGCGACACGGTGATCGGAGCTGTCCAGTTGAAGCGGTAGCGCGTCTTGTCCGTCGGCTCCGTGAGATTCATCTCGGGCCACGGCATGATGGCGCGGAGGATCTCGGTGTTCGCGTCGCGCTCCTCGATGATCCCCTGGTAGCATCCACCGTATACGAAGCGCGGATTCTTTGCATTCACGCCCACGTTCGCGCTCTCGCACCCCGGGCCGTCCCACCAGTCGCGCACGCCGATCGATCCCGCTTCACCACGGCTGCGGATCACGACGGCGCTGTTGTCCTGCTGCCCGCCATACAACTTGTAGGGGTAGGCGTCGTCGACCGCCACATGATAGAACTGCGACGTCGGCTGGTTGTCCTGCGTGCTCCAGCTCCGGCCACCATCGAGCGATACCGACACGCCGCCGTCGTTCGCGTTGATCATGTAGCGGCTGTCGGTCGGGTTGATCCACAACCCGTGATTGTCGCCGTGCGTGGCTGGCACAGTCTGAAACGTGCGCCCGCCATCGATCGAGCGGAGCAGTGGCGCGTTGCTCACCCACACGACATCCGCGTTCCTGGGATCGGCGGTGATGTTCATGTAGTACCACGACCGCGTCTGGATGAGGCGATCGCCCGACATCAGGCGCCACGACTTGCCCGCATCGTCGGACCGGTACAACCCGCCATTCTCCGCCTCCACGATCGCATACACGCGATCGGGATTGGCCGGGGACACCGACACGCCGATCTTGCCGGTCAGCTTCGGCAACCCGCCGTCGAGACGTGTCCATGTGTCGCCACCGTCGACGGACTTCCAGATGCCGCTTCCCGTACCGCCGCTGCGCACCTGCCACGGCGTGCGCTGATGATCCCACATTGCCGCATACAGGATGCGCGGGTTCGTGGCGTCCATCGTGAGATCGCTTGCACCACTCGTCGCGTTCTCACCCTTGAGGACCAACGTCCAGGTCTTGCCGGCGTCGGTGGTGCGGTAGATGCCGCGCTCCGGCGTGCCCTTCCACCGGTCGCCTTGTGCGGCGACGTACACGATATCCGGATTGGTGGGGTGCACGCGCACGGCGCTGATCTGACGCGTCGGCGCAAGTCCAACATGCGTCCACGTGCGCCCCTGATCGGTGCTGCGATACACACCATCGCCATACGTCGACGACTGTCCACGAATGGAATGTTCTCCGGTGCCGACATAGAGCACATTCGGATCGGACGGGGCAACCGCGATCGCACCAATGCTGCTGGTGCGGAAGAATCCATCCGAGATGTTGCGCCAGCTCATGCCCGCATCATCGGTGCGCCAGAGCCCACCACCGGTATACCCGGCAAAGTACGTCATCGGTTGCGCCGGGATACCGACGGCCGCCGCCGACCGTCCACCACGCCACGGCCCAATATTGCGCCATGCGAGTCGGCTCAGAACAGCCGAGTCGGAGACGGCGGCGTTGGCGGATGGTGCCGCAGATGCGGCGCGTGCGGCTTGCGCAGACAGCGCGTTCGGAAACGCTGCGCCGAGCAGCAGGAATGCGAGCGGCGCGACAGGAGAGCGGCGAGGCAGGAGCATGTGCAGGCGGGTTGGAGGTACTCGCAGAATGTAGCGTTGCCGACCGATGCTGCGCGCCACTCTGCATGCGGTCGATTCTGTACGGGCAGCCTTGAACCGCAGGTAAACGGATAAAAACAGACAAGAACTGAAACGAAACGGATCTGTCCCGTGCATCGGACAGATCCGTTTCGTTTGTCGTTGTTTCTGTTTTTATCCGTTTACTGCTTTTTTCACAGAAGATCACACCAACACTGGCTCGTGCTACTTCGCCGCCTTGTCCCGGCGCACCACGACACGCTTGCCCTTGATCGTCGTCGAACGCAGCGCGTTGATGATGTCCTCGGCGATCTCCTCGGGTACTTCGACCGTCGAATACCCATCCGCGATCTGGATCGCGCCAATCACGCCGGCGTCGATGCCCACTTCGTTCGCGATGGCGCCCACGAGATCGCCCGGCCGCATCTTCATCTTGCGACCCGCACCGACCCACAAGCGAGCCGTCGCCCAATCCGGCTTGGCGCCTCGCTTCGTGCGCGGTGCGCCTTCCGGCGCCTCGATCCGCTCACGTGCCGGACGCGTCGGCCGATCACCGCGCGAGTCTCCACGCTCGCCGCTCCCACGATCCGAACGCGGACGTTCGGTGCGCGGTGCCGGCGGTGGGATGTCCGCCTCTTCTTCCGTGTCCCGGCTCTCGAGCAGCTTCACTGCCGCCGCCGCGATATCCATCACGTCGAACTCGTCGGCGAGTGCCTCGACGATCGTGCGGAACGGATCGAGTCCGCCCTCGATGACCGCCTCCCGCAACGACGCACGGGCGAGTTCGAGACGGCGTGCCTTGAGATCCGCGACCGTCGGAACGGTGG